>JAADDX010000072.1 GCA_013153685.1 Campylobacterota bacterium
TACTTTGGTAAATTCGTATTTTTAGGGGCATTGAATATTATGACGTTTTGGATAGGATATCTACTAAAAGACAAGCCGATCCACAACGCTATCTTTGGTATCTTAGGTGGGCTTGTATTGTATTACATGGGTTAAGGGATGAACCCTTCTTGACACCCACCAATCATTCTTTTAGAGTATTTGAGCAATTGTGCAAACGAATGGATATTTGTATTTGTAAGCTTGAATCTAACCTCTGTGATATACCCTTTTTGACATTTTAGAAAAACTTTAGTAGCTTGGTGTGGGTATATTTTATTAATAGCACGATTCAAAGCTTGCTTAGTGATAAATGAACCTCTATGTCTTTGAAAAAAAGCAAGCAAAACAGAATCATTCACAATCTTTGCTAAGCGTAGCATATCGCTAAAATACACCGTCGCATCGGAAGTATAGCACTTACCGTGCTTATTCCACTCATGTTTCATCAGTTTTACAGAAGGCATATACCATCTAACCTCTTTAAACAACTCACGAGGCAAATAAAACTTTCCACCCCTACAATACATCTTCTTAGGCCACAAACCATGAATAGTAAAATAATTATAATCACACACTTGATGATGTATTTTGCAATACGAATTTTGCCAAGAGAGGGAAAAGATAACATCCCTAGCAAAAAGCAGTAGTGGAAATAATAACGCGATAAATTTCATCATTTACTAAGCTTATCCAATTCACTATTTACTTGCGTTAGTTTGTCTTTTAGCTGGCTAAGCTCGTTTTTGTTTTTTTCGATTACCTCTTTTGGAGCTTTTGATACAAAGTTTTCGTTTGATAATTTTTTTTCTAATTTCTCAATTTCTTTGTTTAATTTTGTTTGTTGTTTGGTAAGTCTATTGATAATCGGTGTTAAATCGATATCACTTAATGGTATGAATGTTTGTAAATGATCACTAATATCCGCAATAGCATTTTCTACTTTGGTATCGGTAAATTCTATATTTTCCACTTTTGCTAACTTTTGGATATATGGTTTTACCCACTCTGGCAAGTTAGCCATTATGTAGGCTTTATTTATTTTTTGATTTGCTAAGTCTACAAGTGCTTTTGCTCTTCTTATAGATGTAATTGCTTCTATTGCCAAATCAAGCTCATCTATTTTTTCTACATCTTTGATAATTGGATAATCTTTTATCATAATTGATTCGTTTTCTTCTAAATCACTTCCATTTAAGCTTTGATAAATATATTCGGTAATAAATGGCATAAATGGGTGAAGTAATTTCATACTTTCTTTATAAATAGCTCCAAGTTCAGATATTGAATCTTTATCAACTTTACTAAATTCAATTCCCCAATCACAAAAATCTTGCCATAAAAATCTATAAAGAGTCATACTCGCATCATTAAATCTATACTCATCAAGCTCTTTTCTTGTTTTAGCCACTGCTTCATTAAATTTATAAAGCATATATTTTCCAAGATTTGTTTTAATTTCAATATTTTCTAAATCATCAAATTTTTCAGCACTCATTAGCAAATATCTTGCGGCATTGTAGAGTTTATTTGTAAAGTTTCTTGATAATTCAAGCTTTTCATCACTTAATTTAATATCTCTTCCTTGCACCGCTAAAATCGCAAGTGTAAATCTAAGTGCATCAGCAGAATATTTATCTATCATTTCCAGTGGGTCGATTACATTTCCTTTGCTTTTTGACATTTTTTGTCCGTGTTTATCCCTTACAAGTGCGTGCAGATATACATCTCTAAATGGCACTTCTTTTAAGAAATGTGTCCCCATCATCATCATTCTTGCTACCCAGAAAAATAAAATATCAAATCCCGTAATTAATAAGTTGTTTGGATAAAATCTATCTAAATCTTCTTCTTTCCATAAACTCCCTTTTCCAAAATCACCATTACCCCAACCAAGAGTAGAAAAAGGCCATAATGCACTACTAAACCAAGTATCAAGCACATCTTTGTCTTGATGGATTTTAGTGCTTTTACATTTAGGGCATTCTTTTGGAGGTGTATCGCTATCATCAGCCCATTCTGCCCCACACTCATCACAATAAAATACCGGAATTTGATGTCCCCACCATAATTGTCTTGAAATACACCAATCTCTAAGTTCTCTCATCCAAGCATCATAGTTGTTTTTCCAAGTTTGTGGGTGGAATTTTACTTCCCCTTTATTTGCAGCTTCAATAGCAGGGATTGCAGTTTCTTTTTTTAGAAACCATTGAGTAGATACATACGGCTCAATCACACTTTTACATCTATAACAATGTCCTACTTGATGGATATGTTCTTCTACTTTTTCAATAAACCCTTCATCTCTTAATTTCTCTACAATATCTGCCCTTGCTTCAAGTCTATCGCTTCCAGCCCATTCACCGGCAATATCAAGCAAAATTCCCTTCTCATCAAATACTTTGATAATCTCCAAATTATGTCTTTTTCCTACTTCATAGTCATTTACATCATGAGCGGGAGTTACTTTTACAAGTCCTGTCCCAAATTCCATATCTACATGACTATCAGCAATGATAGGAATCTCTCTATTTATCAGTGGTAGTCTTACTTTTTTTCCTATTAGATGTTTGTATCTCTCATCATCTGGATTTACCATTACCGCGGTATCCCCAAAGTAAGTCTCCGGTCTTGTAGTAGCTACTACGATATATTCATCACTATCAACTATTGGGTATTTGATATGGTATAAATGCCCGTGGTGTTCTTCATATTCTACTTCAATATCACTCAAAGCTCCATCTTTTGGACACCAATTTACCATATAATTTCCTCTAACGATTAGCCCCTCATCATAAAGCTTTTTAAATGCTTTTTTTACCGCTTTTTGAAGCCCTTTATCCATAGTAAATCTCTCTCTTTTCCATGCTGGGCTTACCCCAAGGCTTCTAAGTTGCGATGTAATTGTATTTCCGCACGACTCTTTCCACTCCCATACTTTATTTAAAAACTTATCCCTACCAAGCTCTTCTTTTGTACTTCCGCTTGCTAATATTTGCTTTTCTACCACATTTTGTGTAGCAATTCCCGCATGGTCAGTCCCTGGCTGCCAGAGTGTTGCATACCCATCCATCCTTTTGTATCTTACCATTATATCTTGCAAGGTAAATGTAAGTGCGTGTCCTATATGAAGGCTTCCTGTAACATTTGGTGGTGGCATCATAATACAAAAATTCTTATCTTTAGAATAATCTACTTCAAAATAATCTCTATTCTCCCAAATTCTATAATAATTACCCTCTACTTCTTTTGGATTGTAAACTTTTTGCATTTTAGTCCTTTTTTTTGATATTATTTCGCTGAAAAGTTAGTATTGAAATCTGTTTTAAATTATAGCATATTTTAGCTTTAGTTTCAAAGTTTGCGATTAAAAAGGGGTAGAATGAAACCTAAATATTCATTTATCAAAAATACAAAATACGCCTTAGAAGGTATGTATGCGTTATTAAGATACGAGACTTCATTTAAGATAGAGATACTTGTGTGTATAGTGCTATGCCTCGTGTTGTATTGGTGGGATATCAAAATCACATACAAAGCAATACTGTTTGCTTCGATGATGTTAGTTTTGATAACAGAAGCGATCAATTCCGCTATTGAAGCGGTGGTTGATTTGTGCACTACCCAGTTTCACATCTTAGCAAAAAGAGCCAAGGATATAGGCAGTAGTGCCGTGTTTTTGAGCATTGTGTTATCAGTAGGGATGTGGGGATTTGTGCTATTTGATACGCTTTTTGGTCACTAAAGCGTGTTTTAGCACCTCCTCTACTCGTTTTACTGGTACAATCTCCAACCCTTCTTTGACTTCTTGTGGAATCTCATCCAAATCTCTATCGTAATTTTTTTGTGGAATTAAGACAGTTTTTACTTTTGCTTTGTATGCCGCAATCAATTTCTCTTTTAATCCACCAATTGGCAACACATCACCTATCAAGCTCACCTCTCCCGTCATTGCTATATCATGTCTAATTGGAGTTTGACTGAATATAGAACTTAGCACACTCACCATAGCAATACCAGCACTTGGACCATCTTTTGGTGTAGCTCCTGCTGGAAAGTGGATGTGAGTATCGTAGTGCTTGTAGTATGGCTCTTTGTCTGATGAGGGCGGTGTTGGTAGTTTTTGTTCATCAATTAGCACCCTAACTACACTCAAAGCAATCTTTGCACTCTCTTTCATCACATCACCCAAACTACCAGTTAGCGTTAGTGCTCCTTTACCTTGCAGTTTGATAGCTTCGATTTTTAACAAATCTCCCCCTACTGCAGTCCAAGCCAATCCGTTAACCACACCTATTCTATCTTCTTTATCAATCTGTTCTATCGCACCATACCCTTTTTTAAGGTATTCTTCTAGATTGTTTACGTTGATAGATACTTTTTTGGCACCTTGTAATATTTCCTTAGCCGCTTTTCTCATAATTTTGGCAATAACCTTACGCAGATTCCTTACTCCAGCTTCTTTGGTGTATTCATCGATGATCTTCTTGAGTGCCGATGGAGTAATATTAACTTCCGATTTTTTAAGAGCATGTCTTTTAAGCTCTTGAGTGATTAGATATTTCCACGCAATTTCGAATTTTTCATTAGGCGTATAACTATCTACAAAAATCAACTCCAATCTATCTCTTAATGGAGCCGGCACTAAAGAGATATCATTTGCCGTAGCAATAAAAATCACTTGCGATAAATCTACATCGAAATTGAGATACAAATCTCTAAAATTCGTATTTTGCTCAGGATCCAAAATTTCCAACAACACACTCGTAGGATCTCCTCTATGGCGTGCTATTTTATCTATCTCATCAAGTACTACTACTGGATTGAAGCTTTTGGCGTTGATTAACCCTTGGATTATCCTACCAGGCATACTACCTACGTATGTTCTTCTATGTCCTCTTAATTCACTTACATCATCAATACCACCAAGAGCGATTCTTACAAGCTCTCTTTTGAGTGTTTTAGCAATAGAATTCGCAAGCGAAGTCTTACCAACTCCTGGGGGACCAACAAAACAAATAATAGCTCCCTTATACTCCTTATCCCTACTCTCAACAAGCTCTTTAGCCGCAAAATAATCAATAATTCTCTCTTTTGGTTTTTGCAAGCCATAATGTTCTTTATCAAGCCGTTTTTGCAAATCCGAGATTTTGAGTTTGGTTTTGGATTTTTTTCCAAAAGGGACACTCAAAGCCCAATCCACATAATTCTCGGTAGTCGCATATTCACTACTCTCAGGATGCAATTTCACTAATCTGTCTAATTGTTTTTTAATCTCTTTATATGCTTCGGTAGGCATTTTGGGTTTGAGGTTTTCTAACTTGGTATAATACTCCTCAATTTCCTTATCAATATTTTCAGTCAGACCCAATTCCTCTTGAATCATCCTTAGCTGTTGTCTGAGGAAATATTCCCTATTTGTATCATTAATATTTTTGCTTACTTTTTTGGCTAGTTCGTTTTTGATTTTGGCACTCTCAATCTCAGATGATACTAGCTTAATAAGCAGCAACAATCTATCTTTAAGTGCACTATTAGCAAAAATCTTATAACTCTTATCATCATCCACTTTAAGTGATGATAGGAGCAAATCTACGATCCTATCCCCATCGTTATTGCTATCAATTACTTTTATCAAGTCTTTTGGGAAAAATGGATGAATCTTACTAAGTTCGGTAATCAAATCTTTTAATGTATCTAACAAAGCTTCAATTTCGAGCTTATTACCTTTTGATACTTTCAAAAGTTCAACAATAGCAAAGTGTTCTTTTGTTATTTCCTTGATTTTACCTTTTGCCATCCCTTGAAAAAGAATTTTGAGCTTACCATCAGGCAGTTCTACCTCACGCAAAATCGTCCCTATCGTCCCCACTGCTCTTTTTGCCTCTTTGGTAGTGACAAACAACAGCTTTGCTTGGTTTTGTTTGATTCTTTGGATCTCTTGCGGATCTGATATAAAAATAGGCACAATCATAAAAGGGTAAATAATATTTTCCTGTTTTAACACCAACAATTCCATCGGAAATGCATCATAATTTTCTAATTTCAATAAATACTCCTTAGTTCTAATATTTCACACTTGATATATTATATACAATTTATCGTAAAAAATCAAATTTTAAAACAAAGGAGTAAAATTTTGATATAATTTCCTAATACAACCAAAGGAGTTATTATGACTTACGAAGAAGCTTTAGAAAAATTTAAATTACTTTTTGAAAACAAGCTATCACAAGATGAAGCAAAAGAGTTACTTATACAACTATACCAAAAAGGTGAGAGTGCCAATGAAATCGCTGCAGCAGCGGAAGTTATGAGAGAGCATTCTATTAAATTGCCTATTGATGAGGAGTTAAGAGATAAACTTATTGATAATTGTGGGACGGGTGGTGATAAAAGCAATACTTTTAATATTTCCACAACGGTATCTATCTTACTCGCAAGTGGTGGATGCTATGTAGCTAAGCACGGAAATAGAAGCATTACTAGCAAATCTGGAAGTGCGGATATGCTAGAAGCGTTAGGGATTAATCTCAATCTCACACCACAACAACAAGCAACTATGTTAGAAGAAGTGGGATTTTGTTTTATCTTCGCACAAAATCACCATCCGGCTATGAAATATATTATGCCAATTAGAAAAAGCCTTAATCACCGCACTATTTTCAATATCCTAGGTCCACTAACCAATCCAGCCGGGGTAAAAAGACAATTAATTGGGGTATTTGATACTGAATATGTCGAAAAAGTAATCAATGCTTTGATTATGTTAGGTAGTAAAAGAGCGATGGTGGTTAGTAGCTTGGATGGATTAGATGAGATTAGCATAGAAGCAAACACAAAAGCCGCACTTTATAATTCCCAAAGAATCCAACAACTCACCATCAATCCGCACGATTACAAATTAGCCGGAAAAAAAGCAAATCTTATCGGGGGAGATGCCAAAGAAAATGCCAAAATCACGATGTCGATTTTTGACGGAGAGAAGGGAGATAGACGAAATATCGTAGTATTAAATGCTGCTGCGGCATTACTTGTAGATAATAAAGTAACCGACTTGCAAAGTGGAGTAGAGATGGCACAAGAGCTCATAGACAGCAAAAAAGCCAAAGAAAAACTACAACAAATCATCCAAATAAGCAACAAACTATGACTTACAAAATCCAATGTAAATCTCTGCTTCTTCAAAAGGCATTAGAGGAATTTCTAAAAGACTATCTAAGTGAAGATGGATTGGTAATTAGTGATACAAGTGGTGATATTATCATCGGCAAAGATATCAAAAAACCTTTTAGCAAATCTCAATTGTTGTTACAGTTAGAAAACGTAGCTAACCAAAAAAACCTCTATCACGAACTTAAAAACATGCTAAAAGTCAAAGAAGATATCCCAAACGATCCTATGATTTCCACCACAGGATCGTTTGAGGAAGAATTGGATGCTATCATCCTAGAATTCAGCCACAAACTAAAAAGGCTCATCAAAAAACACTACCTAAAATAAAAAATCATCATCCTCTTCTTCTGTTTGATTAATCATAATATCAAATTGTGCGATATTAGCCAAGAACGAAGCATCAAAATAGTGAATATCAACCGCACTTTGTTCGATAAAGATAGTGCGTATCCAATTTTGAATATCGTTGTTGATTTGGGAGATTAGATTCCACGCGAACTCTTTTTTGGTATCATCCAACTCTTCTAATTGCAAGTTATGCAATGTCTCTACGAAGTTTTCCATCGCATATCCGATATCTTTGAATTCGTGAGTTCTATATAAAATCCTTGCCAATACCTCTATAATGCGTATAAAATCATCAATAAATTCTTGAGTGATTTCTAAATGTTTGTGTTGCAAATCATCGGATTCATCGGCTAATTCAATAATATCATGCAAATCATCATCAATAATTTCATTATATTCAAAATATTCTACAGCTGTAATTTTTTTCTCATCTTCGTAATGCATGTTATCTATAGCTTCATCAATCTCTTCGCTATCAAACATAAAAAATCCATCCTCCTCGCTAGCTTGATGATGCTGCAAGTAAATTTCCATAAACAATTTATCAAACTTATCCATCACTTGATCGTAATATTGATCTGTTTGAAAATGCTCTTTTGCCCATTTTTTGTGTAATTTAAAAAAGATACTCAAATACTTTCGCATCACTTCTGGATCAATATCTATATGCTTGTGCGAAACTGATGCTTTTACTACCAAATCTCTCGCTTTTACAGCATCATAAATCAATGCTACTGACAATTTGGCGATTCCGAAATTATGACGTGCTCTTACATCCTCACTATCCAATAAATGACTTACGTATTCATCTTTTAAAATATATTCCTCAAATGGAATTACTACACTTTTAATCAAATCAGTCATACTCATATGCTCTCCTTTATGCTTCACACATAATTTTTAATTGAGAAATATTTGCTAGCAAAGAATCATCCAAATAATGCACATCCACCACATCTTGTTCGATAAAAATAGAATCGATCCACTTGATGATATCTTCGATAAAAGTTTGTATCAGATTAAAAATCAAATCTTGCACCGCTTGTTGTTTGATATGCATATCTTTGAGAGTATTAACAAATTCAAGTATTTCCACACCGATTTTTTTGAACTCTACATTTGAGAAAATAAATACCAACGTCGTCTCCAACTTCAAAAATCGCACAACGACACTATCTATAAATTCTTGCGAATATTGAGAATACTCATCTAATAATTCTTCTAATTTCTCTTTTTGGATAATTAGCTCTTCTACATCCTCTTGTTCTATTGGATATTGTGCAAAATACTCATTTGAACTCATATGATGAATCGTATCATCAGATGGAGCACAAGCATCATCATCACAAAAAAACTCGTCACTCTCGTTGTGTTCTTGCCACAAGTTATCAGCTAAATCGAGATAATATTGTCTTTTGGTATCGGCAAAATGATGATGTGTAGTTTTATAAAGCCAATTATCGTAGTTGTTAAATAATCTAACAAAAAATTCATTTGTATCGGAATGTGAGAGATTATTATCAATAAGATACTCCACTAATTCCTTAAAAGTTTTCTCCTCAAACGATTCATTATGCACAAACAAAAAAGCCAGAAAAAATGCAATTTTTCTATAGCATTTATCGTATTGAGCATTATCAATATTTTCGTTTTGACACTTGATTACAACGTCTTTAATTAATGAATCAAATTGTGATTGTAACTTCGCATTCATGGTAAAAACCTTCAAACAAATTTTATAATTATACCATAAAATTCGCTATTTTGGGATACTTTTTAGATAGAATGTGAGTTAAATCAGTTCATTTTTGCTTTTTTGGAGATCATTAGCACCATCCCTATTGCTATGCTAAATGCCAACATACTACTTCCTCCATAGCTAATAAAAGGAATTGGAAGTCCTTTAAGCGGAAATAAACCAATAATTCCCATAATATTCAACAACGTCTCAAGCCCTATCAAGATAGCCACCCCTACGGTGAATAATTTGTAAATATTATCATTGTGTGTTTTAATCTCTATTCTATTGGCAATTTTTAATATCCTCCATATCAAAGCAGCAATTAGCAATAACACAGCAAACACACCCACAAATCCTATCTCTTCTGCAATTCCAGCTAACACAAAATCGGTATGCACATCACTTAAAAAACCAAGCTTAAAAGAACCATTACCAATCCCAACTCCAAGCAATCCACCATTATGAATAGCATTAATACTTTGTCTTATCTGATAGGAAATATCCACTGTTGATATATCTAGACTAAACCATTCTCGAATCGGCTTTGGTAATAAGAGGTATATGTTATACAAAGCACTCTTTACTCTCTCTAGTCTATACGACTTTTGTGTAATACCCACTATAAATACCACAATTGCCGCTATCATCAACACACCAAACGTCTTAGGTGATACTTTTGTAAATATCAACATAACAAAGAATATCATAAGTATCAACAAAGTCTCCCCCAAATCACTCTGAAAAATCACCACATAAATCGCAGTAATACCCAGCACACCTAAATACGGAAAGATCGCCAAAAGTTCATCTTTGAGTGTGGTAAAGTTTTGTGGCAAAAGTTTGCGTGAAAAACTCCATGCAAAAAAGTATATCAACCCTACCTTAAAAAACTCCACCGGAGCGATACTAAATCCAAACACTCTAATCCAACGTCTTGCACCTTTGATAACCGGACATATTCCAGAGAGGACGGGTGTGGGCATTAACACAATTACAACAGCCCCTACAATCAGCAAGAACCATCCGATTTTACCTATACATTTATCCGGATTACATTGGCTAAGCAGATACATTATAACCAAAGACAAAATAGAAAATACCAAAAATCTAATAAAAAAATGCCACTCGCTCCAACCAAATCTATTCTCCAAATATATTGGCAAAGAATAAGCAAATACAAGCCCTATCGCCATCAAAACAGATACAATGACATATATCCACTTATCAGCCATTATTTATCTTTTGGTGTATAGGATTTGAGTCTCTCCGTCAGCACAGCCGCTTTGGTAGCATCCATTTTTGAAAAAATCTTACTCAAGACTTTTGGGGATAGCTTAGATAAAATATCAAGTGATGTATTCATATCCATATCCTGCAATATCTTAGCGGCATTTCCAGCACGCATCTTAGCGTAGCTTTGCACCAATTTAGAAGTATTTGCATTGCGAATTTCCTCTAAAATTTGTTTATACTTTTTGACCAATGCTTCGTTTTGTTTTTTGATTTGTTCTATTTTATTAAGAGTGTCATTCACCTCTTTGAGCTTTTGATTGACTTTTTGCTCTTTTTTCTTAAGGATATTCATGCTAGCATCTTTAAGAGCAATAAACGCTTGCCTTTGTTCTTCGATCTTCTCAACCTCAGCTTCAAGCTCCGCTCGTTTTTGCTCAAAAATCTCATAACAGTTGATTAATTTACTCTTATCTACTTTAGCAAACACAAACAAAGGCAAAAATACCGCCAAAAACACTCTCATCTACATCCCCTAAATAAAAATAGCACTCATATACCCTACTACATTCGTTTCATCATTAGTAGCATCACTACTTGTACGATAATCAACCACCAAAGATGACAGCCCAAGCTCATCGGCACTACGTATGATAGCCTCTAGCCCTATCTTTCCACACGCTTCACACTTAGCTAATTTGGTGATATCAAGGTCATATACAGCTTCTAGACAATTATAATCCAACTGCATTGCGACTGCTTTATTATAATAATGACTCAAATCTGTACTAATTACAACAAGATTATCATCATTAATCGCATAATTAATCATCTCATGCAATTTCATAGCATCACACTCACTATACACCACCTCAACCACCAACGGCTCTTTGATGTAATGTGCTACAAAAGGCATCTGCACTTCTGTAGAGTGTTCTTGATGTGCTTGTGGAAGATATGCAAAGCCAAATTTATCTATCAATGTCTGTGAGTATTGTTTGTCCACTTGCAACGTTTTACAAGGAGTTTGATAGCCCTCTTCTAAAAGCACGCTAGCACCACTAAAAGCCACTTTATGGCTTGGTCCTATCACAATCACCCTTTTTTTGGAAAAATTCTTACACATTCTATATACGAAATTGGCACTAAATCCGGAATATGGCCACCCTGCATGAGGTACAATTACCGCTTTTGGCTTGAGTTTGAATAATCTATCTTTATTAGCTTGGTCAATATTTTTATCTAAGATTTCATTAAAATACTCAATAAACCGCTCCACTTCATTGCACTCTTGAGGATAAAACCCTACATTTGCCATCTCTCTCATTGCCATACCACCCTATTTCTTGTTTTTTTAGCTTCGTATAATTTATCATCAGCTATCTTAATCGCTTCTTCTAAGCTATGCTCTCCAAGCTCACTTACTCCGATGGAAATTGTATATTGAATCTCTCTGTGTTCATAATCTACTATTTTAGAATTTTCTACCGCTTTTCTAATTCTCTCCCCAATAGTAGCACCCACTTCAAGAGGACAATCATACAAGAATATTACAAACTCCTCACCTCCATACCGACATACCAAATCATTCGCTCTAACATTTTTCAATAATACATTAGCAGTATGCACGATAACCATATCTCCTGTTTGATGCCCATACTTGTCGTTAATTTGCTTGAAGTGATCTATATCACACATCAAGATAGTCACATCAGCACCCTCTCTTCTAGCAAGAGCTACTAGCTTTTGTGCTTGTTCAAAAAAGCTTCTTCTATTGTAAAGATTGGTTAGAGGATCTTTAAATGCCATGTCTTTGATTTTTTCTATCAAAATCAAATTTCTTACATTATTATCAATCCTACACATCATCTCTTCTTCTACAAAAGGCTTGGTAATAAAGTCATTCGCCCCTACTTTGAGGAGATTGAAAGCTACTTCTTTATTTGTATTTGATGATATAGCAATAATAGCAATCTCATCGGCATCATGCTCTAGTCTAATATTCTCCACCAATTCTTTACCATCCATTTTTGGCATTTCATAATCGGTAATAATCAGCTTGATATCCGGATGTTCTTTGAGAGTTACAAGTGCTTCTACTCCATTAGCTGCTGTAAATACATGTGCAAAAGGATAGCATTTTTTAACCAATTTTACATCAATCAACGTCGCAACTTTACTATCATCTACAACCAATATTTGCTTAGTTTTGAAATAATCAATAATTTGTAGCTTTTTGGCGATTTGTTCGTAATTGCTGTTTTTAATAATATAATCAACTACATTCATTTGCTTAATTTTCTCTACATTATTATCATGTGTTTGTGTAAGCAAAATCACTGGGATAAACGGAAGAATATTGTCTTTGATAAACTTAAAATTACTATGTTTGAGTGTCAAATCAAACAACACAATATCATACTCTTCTAATTTAGCCTCTTTAATAGCGGTTAGATTATTAACGACATCTATCTCAAAATCGCCTATTTGTTTTTTCATAAACAACACCAATTCCGTCGAATACTTTATGTCATCCGTTGCACACAAAATTTTCATACCATGCCCTTTCGAAATATAATCCATTTGGTAAAGAGGTCTTCTTGTAAATTAACTTTTTTGCCTCTATTTGTTGTTGTAAATCGTTCAAAGTCAAGTTTTTATTAGCAATTTCTAGCAAAAAAGCGGTCATTAATCTAATTTGACTTCTTAAAAACCCGTTTGCTACGAAGCGAATTATAACATAGTTTTTGTAATTTATGATTTGTGCGGAGTATATTTCCCTCACAAACGAATGATTTTGGCTGCCTGTTTTGCAAAAATATCTAAAATCATGCTTACCTTGAATGATATATAATGCTTTTTGTAATAATTCCAGATCCAAATTATTAGCATACAATACATAAGGATAATTAAACGGCGTTACATGGTTAGTAATCACATAGCGATAACTTCTTGCTAGTGCATCAAAGCGGGAATGGAAATTTGGCGGCTTAATAAGCAATCTTTTTATGCGGATAAAAGGTGCTAAGAGATTGTTTAGTGCGTATTTAAGCTTGGATAAATCCGACCAAAAATCCGGCACAACAAAATCTATACTTTGATTAAGAGCATGCACTCCGCTATCTGTTCTACCGGCGTAATTAATACTTGCATGAATAGATAGCTTATCAAGGGCATAGAGGATATGATCTTCGATTGTATTTTTATGAGGTTGAGTTTGCATCCCGTTAAATCTACTACCGTCATAACTAATAATTGCTTGTATTTTTAAAATCGCTTAATCCTTTTTAGAGATAATACAGCCAATGTCAGAAATATAGGCGTAATTATCAAAATCGCATATAAATTTTTATAACTCACAAACGCCATAGCATAATAAAGCACGGATAATACCAGACTATACGCTACGGCATGGTTTTTTTGGTATCGATTATGAAAAAAGCTGATACTTGGAATAAAGAAAAACATAATCATAGGAAAGACGGAAATAATAAGATATTTATTGACTTTGGTTTTGTATTTGGTGATATATTCTTTAATAGACGTAAGTGTAATTGGGGTGATGGAAATTTTTTGGTTGAGATTGAAATGCTTAAAAGAAATGATGGAAATTTTATTGTGGTTTTTGTGATACAAACGCCCATTATCAAGTGCTAAGGTAAAGTAATTATCATTTCTGATAGTTGTCGCTTTATTAGCTAGTATTAAGATATGTTTGCGGTCGTTATATAGCACGATATCTTTGTATTTGTTTTTGTGTTTGTCTTTGATAAATACATTCCAATTACCAAATTTCTGCCCCATACTTGAAGGGACAAAATTGAAATCTGATTCGATCTTTTTGGCATTGATGAAGTTTTTGTATAAAATTTCGCTTGTGGGGATAGAAAAAAATGTAATAACCAACAACAATACGGTCATTAATATGGAAATAAAGAAAAAAGGGCGAACGATTTGCTTGGGTGCTACTCCAGCTGAGAGTAGCATGATTAATTCCGAATTTTCAAACAATCTTGCAATAGACAATGTCGCTGTAATAAAAAACGACAAAGGGATAGTATAGAAAATAATCTCCGGCAGTGTTAATACATATAAATACACAAATTCTTGGAAGTTGACCTTCAAAATAGCGGTCATATTGGAAATAGTAATAAGCAATACCATCGACGCAATTACAAATAATATAGAAAATAGCGTAAAAAATCCATTAAAAAAGTTGTTGATTAAATATCGACTTAGCCTATTCATATATTCCCTTTTGAAAATAAGACGTATTATACCAAAAATCTCACCAAAATTGGCATTTCCTCACACACCTATGACAAATCTTACAAAAGATTAAAAAAAATATAATAAAATAACAAAAAATATGGTAAAATCACAGCATTACTTTTTTACAAGGAGAATACATGGCATATAGCATGGGAGATTTGAAAAAGAATCTAAATATCGAACTTGATGGAGTGCCTTATAAAATTGTTGAGTATCAACATGTAAAACCCGGTAAAGGTGCGGCATTTGTAAGGACTAAAATCAAATCTTTACTTGATGGAAGAGTTATCGAAAAAACATTTCATGCAGGAGATAAAGCCGATGAACCAAACTTAGAGAGAAAAAAACATCAATATTCATACAACGAAGACGATATGTATTATTTCATGGATGCTGAGACGTATGATATGCTCTCTTTACCAAAAAACCTAATTGAATATGAAGTGCAATTTTTATTAGACGGTATGGAAGTGGAGATTAATTTCCACAACAACAAACCAATCGGGATAGAGCTACCAGGAACTGTAGTACTAGAGATAGTAGATACCACTCCTTCAAGCAAGGGAGATAGACAAGGTGCATGTAGAAAACCAGCTGTGGTAAATACGGGTGCTACAATCACGATTCCATGTCATATCAATACCGGTGATAAGATCAAAGTAGATACAAAAACCGGAGAATATGTCGAAAGAGTGAAATAAAACTCAAATTTTATGTTATAATAACGCTAAAAAACTAAAATAAAGGACGGTTATGGAGAATTTACACATCGAAGCAACGAAATATACCCCAGAGATAAATTTGGATGCCGAAAAAGGTATTATAGATATTAGAGGAAAGTCGTATCCGGAGAATACGTTTGAATTTTATGAGCCTATGATGGAGTGGGTTAAAAAATATTTTGAGTGTTGTGCAAAAGATGAGACAATAGTAAATATGGAAATTATCTATTTCAACTCAAGTAGTTCTAAGTTATTTTTCGATTTCTTTGATTTATTAGATGAAGTAAAAGACGAGCACAAAGTTGTGGTAAATTGGATTTATGATGAAGAGAATGAGAGTGCTGAAGAAGCGGGGGAAGACTTTATAGAGGATTTCGAGGATTTAGATATTAGATTAGTTCCAAAGCAACAAGACTAATTGGCAATTCCAAGGAAATAAAATGCATGACCTTACTAACTTAGAGAAAGCTTTGAATGACGATGGTATTGTTTTTCTAACCTATGGGGGTATCTTTACGCAAAGCTTAATAGTAGGAATGACTGAAGCTTTAGAAAAAGAAACGGAGCAAGATTTATCGATAAAAACCGCCGGAAATATTTTTACTATTTTTATTGAGTTATCTCAAAATATGATGAACTACTCTAAAAAAGTAGAAAAAGAAGGATTTGATCCTAAAGGGTTGATTATTGTCGGAAAGAAAAAACTCGATGATGTGGATATGTATTATATCCTCAGTAGAAATATTATCGATGCAAAAGATAAAGATAAAATAGAGCCGAAATTAAAACAGATCCTAAGTTCAACAAAAGACGAGATTAAAAAACTATACAGAGAAGCCAGAAGAAGCGGCAAAGATACACACAGCAAAGGTGGTGGAATCGGATTTTATGAAATTGCTAAAAGATGCGACAAGATAGAATACGAATTCATCCCTCTTAACGATACCAAAGATAGATACTATTTCATATTCGTAGCGTATGTAAAACAACATAAAAAATGACAAACAAAGAAGAATTTTTCATCTCCCTTGTATCTTCTTCTACACCGTTAATAGGCGATGACGGTGCTGTGGATGGAGAGTATGTATATACTCAAGACGCCTTTTGTGAGAATGTCCATTTCAAATCCTCATGGTTAACATACAAACAAATTGCAATCAAAGCTAGTTTGATTAATATTTCAGATGTTATAGCGATGAATGCCACACCCAAGTACGCTCTCCTCACTCTTGCAATGCCAAAAACCATCACCAAATCTCAAATCACGCAACTATATAACGGTTTTATGCAATGTGCCAAACAATACAATTATCAAATCATCGGTGGAGATACTATCCAAAACGACAAACTAGATATCACCATGACATTTATCTCAACTACCAAAAAACCAATCTTTAGAAATAATGTAAAAAATGACGATATTATCTGTTTTAGTGGAAATTTAGGAAATGTTAGCAAAGATTTACATGCCCTATTTCGCGGTAAAAAAATCAAATCAACATCCAAGTTCATCACTCCACACATCAGAGATAAATTTATGCAAAAAGCAAGCAGATACATAAATAGTGCATTAGATATCAGCGATGGGTTATCAAAAGAACTAGAAAGATTAAGTAAAGCCAATAAAATAGGATTTGATTTTAAGGTAAAATTAAACAAAGATATTCTATGTAGCGGCGAGGAGTATGAATTGCTCTTTAGTGTTAGTAGGAGAAATTTGGCGTATATTCTTAATATAGCCAAACGCACCAAAACACCAATTACCGTATTAGCCATTGCCAAAAAAGGATACAAATACAAATCAATATGCAAGGAGAATCACTTTGATTAAAATCAACAAAATAGAAGAGATGTGTAGGGGAAAATTTATATCTTTAAAGAAGTTATATTTCACTCAAGATAATGTAGAAAAAATCTGGGAGATAGCTAGTATATACGATAGCGTGGCGGTATTGATTTATAATACCACACAAGAAGCTTTTGTATTGGTAAAACAATTCAGACCGCCAGTATTTCTAAAAAACAACGACGGCTTTACGTACGAATTGTGTGCAGGGATTTGTGATAAAGATATCCCTCTATCACAAATAGCTATCGAAGAAGTGTATGAAGAGACGGGTTATAAAATAGATGGTGTTGAGAAAATCAATTCATTTTGGACAGCAGTAGGTAGTGCTGGAGCCAAACAAACACTCTTTTATGCGGAAGTTACGGATGATGATAGAGTAAATGCTGGAGGAGGGATAGATAATGAGAAAATAGAAGTCATCCACCTTGCAAAAACACAGCTTCAAAACTTCATGGAGGATGAAAATATAGTAAAAACACCAGGATTATTGTACGCAATAGAGTGGTGGCTAAATAAGGATAAAAAATGCTAGGGATTTATCAAGCTTATCAGTTAATGCTCACACACACCCAAAAAACCAACAAAGTAGAGGTTGTGCCTATTGAAGCAGCTAACAATAGAGTCTTGGCTATGAATGTGCAAGCACCATTTGATATGCCCCGTTTTAACAACTCTGCAATGGACGGATATGGGATAAAACTCGCCGATAAAGGCAAAAAACTCAAACCGATATCAAAAACACTCGCGGGTGATGATGTCACCGCCATTACTCAAGGTCAATGTGTAAAAATCATGACAGGAGCAAAGGTTGATGATAGTATAGAAGCGGTTGTGCCTATTGAAGCAATTTCTAGGGAGGGTGAATATATACAATTTCCACATGATATCAAACCGCAAGCCAACATCAGACCCAAAGGGGAAGAATTTCACCAACACGATATACTTCTATACCAAGGGGAGGTATTAGACAGTGCCAAAATCGCTTTGCTTGCAAGTCTTGGAGTAACACACGTTAGGGTCTATCAAAAGCCAAATATTCTCATCTTATCTACCGGAAATGAGATAAAAAATCACTATGAACAAATCACCCAAACAGAACATTTTAATTCTAGTAGTTTATATTTCCAGCTAGAACCCTTAGCAAATATGCACACACTAGATATCATACCAGATGATATCCATACTATTCAACAACACATCGATACTGATTATGACTTGATTATTTCCACCGGAGGAGTTAGCAAAGGGGATGCGGATTTTACTATAGAAGCATTTAGGCAAAAAGGGTATGATATCAAGTTCAATCTCATAGCCATCAAACCCGGTAAACCATTTGGTTTTGGGGTAAAGGATGGAAATATTGCTTGTTTGCTTACTGGAAATCCGCTAGCAGCCGTGTTGAATTATAATATATTCGTTCGCTCGATTATTAGGAAATTAGCCGGTTGTAAAGAGTATTATCTTGATTATATCAAACTCCCTACTACAAATCGCCTCCAAAGAAAAGCGGGCAGAGACGAAGCAATCCCAGTCAAACTTACCTCTGATGGAGTGGAATTATCTACTAAAAGAGGGAGTGGAATGATTAGTGTAATTGCACAAAATAACGGAATCGTAATAATAGACAAATCATTAGAGACAATCGAAGATAAAGTAGTAAAATTTATAGACTTCACAAGATGGAGCGAAGAATTTAGAGAGTTTATCTCCAATTAACCTCTAAATTCAATCAATCCTTCAGTTGGACTACTTGCCGTAGCAAACGGCTTTTTAGCTATTCTTCCAGCAAGATAACTATTTCTACCAGCTCTTACTGCATCCTTCATAGCTTGTGCCATCAAAATCGGATTTTGTGCTTGGGCAATAGCGGTATTAGTAAGCACACCATCAGCACCAATCTCCATCGCAATAGCGGCATCACTAGCACACCCTATTCCAGCATCCACAATTACCGGCACTTTTACCGCTTCTTTTACAAATAATACGTTATATCTATTTTGGATACCAAGTCCACTTCCAATCGGTGCAGCAAGAGGCATCACAGCAGCAGCCCCAGCATCTTCGAGTCTTTTAGCCATAATAGGATCATCATTGGTATAAGCCATGATAGTAAAATCCTCTTTTGCTAGAACTTCACAAGCTTTTAGTGTCTCTAATACATCTGGATAGAGAGTCTTAGCTGTATCTCCAATCACTTCAAGTTTAATAATATCAATACCTGTTGCTTCTTTTACCAATCTAAATGTGGTAATAGCCTCTTGAGCAGTTACACATCCAGCACTGTTTGGGAGGATTTGAACGTTTGTATCTTTGAAATAATCCATCAAATTTTCTTCATTTGGATCAGTGATATTCACCCTTCTTACCGCCACAGTAATCATTTCCGCTTCGCTTGCAAGCGTAGCATCTCTTGTAGTCTGGAAATCCGGATACTTTCCGCTTCCTACTATTAATCTAGATTTAAATTCATACTTTCCTATCTTTAGCGTATCCATAATTATCCTTTTGTTTTTTTTGGAATTATATCCAAAAAACATGCTAAAACTAAAAAAGTTTTGGAATTTGGACTGCATTTGAATAAAATTTTGTTAAAATTAGCAAAAAAGTTTAAGGGGTATTATGATTGATTTATCAAAAATTCAAAAAGCACTGCATCTAGACGAACTTGAAAAGATTAGAGTCGAGTTGCTTGGAAAAAATGGTGTAATCACCAAAGAATTCAAAAGAATGAAGGAAATTCCAAACGAACAAAAAAAGGAATTTGCAAAAAATTTAAACGAACTTAAAAACAAAGCGATGGAATTAATCGCTCAGAAAAAATCACAACTAGAAGAACAAGCTCTAGAAGAGCAGCTTCAAGCAGAAAAAATTGATGTAAGTTTATATTCAAACAGAAGTGAGATAGGTGCACTTCACCCGGTGCAAATGACAATGGATAAGATTATAGATTTTTTTGTAAAGCTGAATTTTTCAGTAGAAACCGGACCATTGATTGAGGATGATTTTCACAATTTTGAAGCATTAAATTTACCAAAATATCATCCGGCAAGAGATATGCAAGATACGTTTTATATGAATGATGGGATGTTACTTAGAACACACACAAGTCCAGTACAGATTAGAACCATGAAAAAACAAAAACCACCTATTAGGATGATAAGCCCAGGGGCTGTATTTAGAAGAGATTATGACCTGACACATACACCTATGTTTCACCAAGTAGAAGGGCTTGTAGTAGAAGATAAAGATAAAGTAAGCTTTGCAAACCTCAAATTTATGTTAGAGAGTTTTTTAGTGGAAATGTTTGGGGATGTAAAAGTGAGATTTAGACCTTCGTTTTTCCCTTTTACAGAACCTAGTGCGGAAGCCGATATTAGTTGTATTTTTTGTAAAGGGGAAGGATGTAGGGTGTGTTCACATACCGGTTGGCTTGAAGTATTAGGATGCGGTATTGTAGATCCAAACGTATTTAAAGCCGTAGGATACGAAAATGTAAGTGGTTATGCCTTTGGGCTTGGTGTAGAGAGATTTGCTATGTTAATGTATGGAATTAACGATCTAAGAAGCATGTATGAAGGAGATTTAAGACTTATGGAGCAATTCAAATGATAGTAACAAGAAAATGGTTAGAGGAATTTATAAATTTAGATAATATTTCCACAGACGAGATTGTAAAGAATCTAAATTCAATCGGGCAAGAAGTAGAAGGATTAACTCATATTAGAATACCTCAAAAAGTGGTAGTAGGATATGTAGAATCATGCCTCAAACACCCAGATGCTGACAAACTCAACATATGCCAAGTAAACGTAGGAGAGCAAACGCTTCAGATTATTTGCGGTGCCAAAAACGTAGCTCAAGGGCAATATGTAGCAGTAAGCTTGGTAGGAGCCGTGTTACCAGGAAATTTTAAGATTAAAAAAGCAAAATTAAGAGGGGTAGAGAGCGTGGGGATGATTTGTTCATCTACCGAACTTGGATTGCCGCCTATGGAAGATGGGATAATGGTGCTAGATAACTCAATCGGCAACCTAACCGTAGGTGAAGAAGTAAGCAAATATTTAGACGATGATGTAATCGAGCTTGGTATCACGCCAAATAGAGGGGATTGTTTTTCAATTTTTGGAATTGCTAGAGAATTGAGTGCTAAATTTAATATTCCGCTAAAAGAGGTAGAAGATTATGAAGATGATAAAAACGCAGAAGGACTAGGAAGAATCCTACAATTAGATGATGATATCAACAATTCCTCACACTTGCTAAAAGCGGTAAATTGCCAAAAAGTCAATATCCCTTTTAAAATCAAATACAGACTAGCTCTTACTCAAGAGGAAATTACAAATACTATGTTGGATTATGCGACATACACCACAGTAGCAACGGGCGTAATTGTAACAATTTATGATAATTGCAAAAAACTTATCATCAAAGAAGAAGACGGTATTGATATTGTAAAAACGGATGATGAGATTTTATATCAAACTGGATTGAAATTATTTAAAAAACCATCGCAAAATCAGGGAGATTTTATTATAGATGCGAATTTTGTATTACCAGAATATATCTCAACACTAGTGTATGAGAAAAAACTTCAAACAGATAATATATTCTTTAGAAGTAGTAGAGGGAGTAATCCAAACTTAAAATTCGCTATCAACTATATCCTCAAAGAATTATGCACCAATGGAGCAAAAGTATATAACGGAACGTACGATTTGACTAAAGATTTAGAAGAGAAGATTATCAATGTCCAGATCAGAGACATATACGCAATTATTGGGGAAATAATAGATGAGAATGTAATTGCTAATATCCTTAATAAATTACAAATCAAAACTACAATGGATAACAGCGATAAAACATTAAGACTCAAAATACCTACATTTAGACATGATTTAGCCAACAAATTCGATATCGCAGAGGAAGTATTGAGAATATACGGTATTGATAGGCTTACTTCAAAACCATTGGTATTTGCGGAGAAAGTCCGCAAAGGGCAATACGACTATATTACCAAAATCAAGCATTTAAGACTAAAATCAATTGCTAATGGTTTTTTTGAAGTGTTACACTTTATCTTTGATAATTCACAAAGAATGAAAAAATACGGTTTTACTATGATGGATGAGAAGCTAGATATCCTCAATCCAATAGTTAGCGAGCTTGATACCCTAAGACAAACATTAATCTTACAAATGTTACAAAGTGCTACTAACAACAAAAATAACGGTTACAAAAAAATCCCACTCTTTGCGGTAGGAAGTGTATATAATCACTTACGAGAAGAATACCAAAAAATTGGATTTGTATGGAGTGGAGCAAGATGTAATGAGAATATTACTATCTCCAAACCAAAAGATATCTCATTTGCACAATTTGTAAATAAGATTGCTAAAATTATCGGAGATTTTGAACTAAAAGAAGATAAGCATATCCTCCTAGCTCACCCTTATCAAAGTGCAAAAGTGTTGATCGAGGGAGTTGAGGTAGGTTATATTGCTAAATTGCATCCAAAAATTGCCAAAGATTTTGATTTGGATGATACGTTTATTGCGGAGTTTTTTATCGATTTACTACCAAATAAAGAATATTTAGCACAAGACATCATCAAATACCAAAAATCAACAAGAGATTTAAGTATCGTAATTGATAAGGATATCACATATTCTACCATCAGAGAAATTATCAACGACTTACATATCAAAGATATTATCGAATTTTATCCAATAGATATATTTGATCTGGTAGATAAAAATTCACTTACAATTAGATTCGTATTACAAAACCCAATGAAATCATTAACTGATGAGGAAATTAACGAGATTATCGAACAAATACTCAAAACTCTTGAAGAAAAAATAGGTGCAAAATTAAGATAAAGGAGCTAATAATGTATAATGTAGCAGTAGTAGGAGCCACGGGAGCGGTTGGTGAAGAACTTTTTAAAGTGATAGAAGAATACAATATTCCAGTCAAAAAAATGGTTCCGCTTGCAAGTGCAAGAAGTGTAGGTAAAGAGATCGAATTTGCCGCAAATAAATACAAAGTAAAAGAACTCACATGTGAAGTGTTTGAACAAGAGGAAATTGATATAGCTTTTTTTAGTGCTGGAGGAAGCGTAAGTGCCAAATTCGCTCCATGTGCCGCAAGTGCTGGAGCGGTGGTGATAGATAACACAAGCCACTTTAGGATGGATAAAGATATCCCGTTAGTAGTACCGGAAATCAATCCAGAAGATATCGCTTTGTGGCAAAAAAGAGGGATTATCGCCAATCCAAACTGCTCTACTATTCAAATGGTATTAGCTCTTAAACCACTACATGACGCGTTTAATATCAAAAGAGTAGATGTTGCTACATACCAAGCTACCAGCGGGGCTGGAAAGAAGGGGATGGAAGAGTTGATGAATCAAATGCAAGCGATATTTAATTTTAAACTAGATAAAGAGGTAGAGAAAAAAGAAGTATTTGCTCATCAAATAGCACTCAACGTAATCCCACATATTGATAGATTCATGGACAATGGATATACCAAAGAAGAGATGAAAATGGTAAATGAGACCAATAAAATCATGCACACAAACATCGCAGTGAGTGCTACATGTGTAAGAGTGCCGGTATTAAGAAGCCATAGTGAAGCTATCACAATTCATTGTGAAAAAGATGTGGATGTAGAGATAGCTAGAAAAGTATTAAATGACTTTGAAGATGTAGAAGTGATGGATGATGTAGAAAAAAACATATATCCTATGCCAATTATCGCAACAGATACAGATATTACGTATGTAGGGAGAATAAGAAAAGATATCTTTGATAGTAAAATATTGCACTTGTGGGTGGTTGCAGACCAAGTAAGAGTCGGTGCAGCAACTAATGCAGTAAGAATCGCTAAAAAATGGATAGAACTAGAGGGTAACAAATGAAACTCATAGAAGCTATCTTTGAAGCGATGCTTTGGAGGAGTCGATTTGTAGTTATTCTTGCGGTGATTTTTGCCGTGCTTGGTGCAATTGCACTCTTTGTAGTAGCGAGTGCGGATATTTGGAATATGGTAGTAGTGACATGGGATGTATTTATCAATCATCTACATCCTAACAATTTCCACGAACAACTAATCGGCAAAATCATCGGTGCGATTGATTTGTATCTTATTGCGGTTGTATTGTTGATATTTGCATTTGGGATATACGAATTGTTTATCAGTGCAATAGATGAAGCAGATAGTAGCGAAGTTGGTAATAGCATTTTGGCGGTGCATAGTTTGGATGAGCTTAAATCAAAGCTTGGAAATGTGATTGTGATGGTGCTAATTGTGGTGTTTTTCAAAAAGGTAATTCACATGCACTTTGAAGCACCTATTGATATGCTATATTTAGCAGGTGGGATTTTTGCATTGGCTTTGTCTTTGTATTTTATGCATAAATCCAACGAACATTAAAGGATAAGCCATGTTGTATTTAGATTTTGAAAAAAAGATTGAGGAGATACAAAAAGAATTGGAAGTTGCTAAAATCAAAAATGATGAAGCAGCCGTAGCTTTGTATCAAAAAGAGCTTGATAGTGAGATTAAAAAAACATACTCAAACCTCACACCATACCAAAAACTCCAATTAGCAAGACATCAAGATAGACCTCATGCTATTGATTATATCGATATGATTATGACTAATAAATACGAAATTCACGGTGATAGACATTTTGCTGATGATAAAGCTATCATAGCTTTTATGGGATATATCGATGATCAAAAAACAATTGTTATCGCTGAAGAAAAAGGGAGAGGAACTAAAGATAAAATATACAGAAATTTCGGTATGCCCAATCCAGAAGGCTACAGAAAAGCTCTAAGAATAGCGTTGCTAGCGGAGAAGTTTGATATTCCAGTATTGTTTTTGATAGATACTCCCGGTGCATTTCCTGGAATCGGGGCTGAAGAGAGAGGACAGAGTGAGGCGATTGCCAAAAACTTATTTGAACTTGCCAATCTAAAAGTCCCTACAGTCTCTATCGTAATCGGTGAAGGTGGAAGTGGTGGTGCTTTGGCTATTGGTGTAGCCGATAAGATAGCAATGATGAAATACTCTGTATTTAGCGTGATATCGCCAGAAGGGTGTGCGGCTATTTTGTGGGGTGATAATACCAAGATACAAACAGCTACAAAAGCACTCAAAATCTCAGCAGAAGATTTAAAAGAAGAAGAGTTGATAGACGATATTATAGATGAACCGCTAGAAGGTGCACACAGAAATCCACAAGAAGCAGCAAACAACCTAAAAGAATATTACCTCAAAACGATTTCCCAACTAAAACAACTCCCAAAAGACGAGCTAATCCAAAAAAGATATGAAAAATACCTAAATTATGGAAAATACAAAGAGGAGTAAATATTATGAATGTGCCATTATAGGCACTTCTTTTAGTTTTACTTATGAAGGTGATGATGAATTTGAGTTATTTGATATAGTATCATTACCGCTGAAGAATTCTACCAAGCAAGCTGTGATTATCGATATTAAAGATAGCGTATCATTTGAATGCAAAAAAATAAAATCGCTAATTTACCGACCCACTCAAAAAGAGATAGAATTTATCAAATTTATCAAAGAGTATTATTTTGCGACATACGGTGAAGTTGTGGCGTTGTTTAATTTCATCCCCAACACACTCACTCACACCCCTACTTTGCAAACCGATATAACCCTAACACCCAAACAAACACAAGCTTTGCAATTTTGTCAAAATAATCAAATCTCCATCTTATTTGGAGATACTGGAAGTGGGAAGACGGAAATTTATATCAAATTTATCCAAGATATACTCAATCAAGGCAAAAATGCGATATTTCTATTACCAGAAATTGCTATCACATCGCAAATAGAAAAACGACTCAAAAAACATTTTCACGATTTAGTAGCCATTTGGCACTCCAAAATCACCAAAACCAAAAAACAACAAATACTACAACAAATCCAAGAAGGCAAAATCAAAATACTAGCTGGTGCTAGAAGTGCGTTGTTTGTAGGGATGCCTAATATTGGTGTGATTATAGTAGATGAATGTCATGATGATAGCTACAAATCACAAACTATCCCCATGTATAATGCCAAAGACTTAGCTATCTATCAAGCCAAACTACACAATGCTCACGCCATTTTAGGGAGTGCTACGCCATTGGTAAGCGATATTTATAAACACAAGTATTTTAGGCTTAGAGGAAATTTTGCCAATACACAAAATAAAGTTTCATTTATTACTAATTTTGCAGATAGTTTTGCAGATATCAAACACACACTAAAAAACAAAGGGCAAGTTATCATTTTTATCCCAACAAGAGCAAACTTCAAATATATGATTTGTGCTAAATGTGCCAAGGCTATTAAATGTCCATTTTGCGATGTAGGTATGAGTATACACTCCAAAGAACGCATCCTCAAGTGTCACTACTGCAGCTACGCTACACAAATCCCGCAAACTTGCCCAAATTGCGGTAGCGATGAATTCTTAAATGAGAGAATTGGTAGTAGTGAGATTGTGGAAATTTTAAAAGAGCATTTTGACGCATCTATTCAAAAATTCGATAGAGATATTATCACTTCCAAATCCAGAATAGATAAAATCCTCAAAGATTTCCACAACAAAAAAATCGATATCCTAGTAGGTACACAAATGCTCTCAAAAGGGCATGATTATGATGTGGATTTGGCTATTATACTAGATATTGATTTTATATTAAACATGTCCGATTTTAGAGCACGAGAAAAAGCCCTCTCTTTAGCGGTGCAAGTAGCCGGTAGAGCCGGTAGAAGAAAAAATGCTAAAGTACTTATTCAAACGCTCAATCAAGATTTTTTCAAATTAAGTTATGATGAATTTATCAAAGAGGAGTTAGAATTTCGAAAAGAGCTAAAATATCCTCCATTTTGTAACCTCATCAAGTTGGAATTTTCTAACAAAGACCAAAATAAAGCCTACAATGAGATGATGAAGGTTAAGACTTGTTTAGAAAAAAAGATGGAAATACTTGGATTTGGTGAGAGTCCTATTAGTAAAATAGCCAATAAATACCGATATCAAATATTACTAAAAGCCAATCGTTTCTTGCAAAACATCTGGGCATGCAAAACAGAACATACCAAAGTGGATGTTAATCCTGTGAATTTTGTATAACACAAAACTTTTGATATAATTATCCAAAAGCTAAAGGAACTTTATGATTCTACTCAGTATCGCGATTTTTATTTTATTTTTAGGTTGTTCTAATAGTGATATTAGTCTTACTCCCTATTACTCGTCTAATTACAACGTTTATTCCGATTTCTCCAAACCACACCGCAGTGCTAAGCTCAAACCTTACAAAGTAAAAGGTGTATGGTATTATCCAAGATACGTAAGCGTGGGAGAGGTATTTAAGGGAATTGCTAGTTGGTATGGTCCAAATTTCCACGGTAAACTTACAGCAAACGGTGAGATTTACAATATGTATGCATACACTGCGGCAAATAAATTTATGCCGATGAATACGATAGTAAAGGTTACTAATCTTAACAATTTTAAAAGTGTTATCGTAAGGATTAACGATAGAGGACCTTTTGTTAAAGGAAGGATTATTGATTTAAGTTATGCTGCTGGGAAAAAAATCGGTCTTGATAAGAGTGGGACTGCTCCGGTGGAGTTGGAAGTATTAAGAGTAGCGTATAAAAATCCAAAAAAACTAAAACAAACAACTATTAAGACCGATATAGGTAACATTAAGCTTGCATTACACCCCAAACATACTAAAAAATACAAAATACAAGTAGGGGTTTTCAAACATTTAAGTGGTGCAAAAATTTTCAAAAGAGAATTTGGAAATATGGTAAACAAACGAGTATACATCAAAAAATCACACCACAAATACAAAGTATTTATCGGTGATTTTAGCTCATACAAACAAGCCAAAGCATTCAAACAAAGAAATTCAATCAAAGGATTTATTACTCATGACTGAAATTACAAGAAAAACCAGAGAAACACACGTAGAAGTTAGAATCAATTTGCATGGAGAAGGTAGAAGTCATATCTCAACTGGTATAGGATTTTTTGACCATATGTTAGAAACATTAGCAAAACATAGCCAGATAGATATGGAAATATTTTGTGAGGGGGATGTGTATGTGGATTATCACCATTCGGTAGAAGATGTGGGAATTGTCCTAGGAGAGGCTTTGCATAAAGAGATATTTCCGATACAAAACATCGAGAGATTCGGCAATGCTTGTGCTATCTTGGATGAAGCAGGTGTTGAGTGTGATATCGACTTGGGAGGTAGAGCGTATTTAGTCTATGAAGTACCCACAGAAGGGGTAATTAAGGATTTTGATATGGAGCTTGTAGAGGAGTTTTTCAAAAGCTTATGCACAAACGCCAAAATAGCGTGCCATCTGGTATACAAAAGAGGCAAAAACAAACACCATATAATAGAATCCGCTTTTAAATCATTTGCACTAGCCCTAAGAAGAGCCCTAGCCTATCAAGACAACAACATCCCTTCAACAAAGGGTGTAATTTGAACTACTTAGCAAAAAGAATCATCCCTTGTTTGGATGTAAAAGATGGTAGGGTTGTAAAGGGTGTGAATTTCGTCGGATTAAGAGATGCGGGTGATCCGGTAGAAGCCGCGATTAGATACAATCAAGAAGGTGCCGATGAGTTGACATTTTTAGATATTACCGCAAGCCATGAAGAGAGAGATACGATTGTAGATATCGTAAAAGAGGTAGCCAAAGAGGTATTTATCCCTTTGACCGTAGGTGGTGGGATACGAAAGCTTGATGATATTTACAAACTACTAAATGTAGGATGTGATAAGGTGAGTATCAACTCAGCCGCGGTAACAAATCCGAATTTTATAAACGAAGGAGCCAAAAGATTTGGATCACAATGTATCGTAGTGGCTATCGATGTCAAACAAATTGCCCCAAATAAGTGGAACGTCTTTGTTAAAGGTGGTAGAGAAGATACTGGGATTGATGCGATAGAATGGGCAAAAGAAGTGGTTGATAGAGGAGCTGGAGAGATACTACTCACTTCCATGGATGCAGACGGAACCAAACAAGGCTTTGATATACCTATTACAAAAATAATTTCAGAGCTTGTAAATGTGCCGGTGATTGCAAGTGGAGGTGCCGGTAGGATGGAGCATTTTACCGAAGTATTTCAACATAGTGCTGATGCCGCACTAGCGGCTAGTATTTTTCATTTTAGGGAAATAGATATAATAGCACTCAAACAATATTTACAACAACAAAACATAAATGTGAGATTATAAGGAGTAATTGTTTTGAGATTTGCGTATTTGATGGGATTTTTGTTTTTGTTATTCGTGTTTGTAGCTACTATCTATCCAAGTAGTGCGTTTGTGGGAGAGTATGGGAAATTTCTTGGTGAGAGTAATTTTTTGTTATTTGGATATATGAGTTTTTTGATACCGTTTTATTTGATGGCAGTTGGATATGCATTTTACAAAAACTTACCAAAGGAAATTTTTGAACAGCTTTTTGCTGTATTTCTAGGGATATTAAATATTTTGATACTCCAATCTATGATTTTTCATGTGGGGGTATTTGGAAATTTGTTTGTCGATACTCTACAGCCGCTAATTGGTATAATCGGTCTGGTATTATTAGTAATTAGTGCATTTATGTTGATTGGTTTTATGTTCAATATCGATAAGACAACCCAGCTACTAAACAAACTCCAAACCAAATCCACAACCAATCCACAACCCGCCCAAACTACCACTTCTCAACATCCACAACACAACAATACTCAAGCACAAACTCCCCCTACTACAGATATCCATCCACAAGATACCAACACCGACAACACCGCATCGAGTGCCACTAACACACCACCAAAAGAAGAGACTTCGCACACAGATACACAATCTTCAACATCTCCAAATGCCACAAAAGATAAATCGAAAGTAGAAGAATATATCAAATCACAAATTGATAACATCAGACATATTGATGAAGATATTATCGAAGAGATACCGCACAACCCTACTATCAAAGAGGAAATTAAACAAAAACTCAAAAAGATAGAAGAGATAGAAGAACAAGTCGAGAAGATGTCACAAGAATATCCACAACCGCAAAATCCAGATGAGAAAGACACCACACCGCAAGATACCCAAGCCTCATTGGCACAAGAGGAGCTACAAACACCCCAAGATACATCACCCCAAGACATAGCCCAAACAACACAAGACATAACCCAAACAACACAAGACATACAACAACCACAAGACATACAACAACCACAAGAGGATCCACTCCAAGATACACCAATAAACCAAACCACCCAAACAACTACATCATCAAATACCACTGCACCACAAGCCAAACAAACATCCGCTCTAAATACAAAGGCAATCATCGTAGAAGAGTTGGATGAAAATAAACAACTCTTACAAGACGTAGAACAAGGCACTTTTAATAAACCAACCAATTTCCAATTACCACCACTAGATTTTCTAACTCCCCCACCAGCTACACACAGACAAATCAATGAAGCGGAGATAGATAACAAAATCCAACTCTTACTCAACAAACTTAGAAATTTCAAAATCGATGGGGATGTGGTTAGGACATATACAGGACCGGTGGTAACTACATTCGAATTTAAGCCCCTAGCACATATCAAAGTGAGTAAAATCTTGAATTTAGCAGATGATTTGGCAATGGCACTAAAAGCATCAAATATCCGTATACAAGCCCCTATTCCAGGGAAAGATGTAGTGGGGATAGAGATACCAAACGATGAGATTGAGACTATTTACTTAAGAGAAATTTTAGAGAGCGATTTGTTTAAAAACTCTAAAGCACCTTTGGTAATTGCTCTTGGAAAAGATATCGTGGGTAAACCTTTTGTTACTGATTTGGCTAAGCTGCCTCACGTGTTAATTGCCGGAACTACGGGAAGTGGAAAGAGTGTCGGAATCAATGCGATGATTTTATCTTTGTTATATCGCAATTCGCCAGATGATTTAAAACTTATGATGATTGATCCAAAAATGCTTGAATTTTCGATATACAACGATATCCCACATCTCCTAACGCCGGTAATTACAGAGCCTAAAAAAGCTATAGCCGGACTTAGTAATATGGTAAAAGAGATGGAGAGACGATACAAGCTTATGAGTGATGCTAAAGTGAAAAATATAGAAAATTACAATGCTAAATTTTCGGATGATAAAATGCCTTATATCGTGGTGATTATTGATGAATTGGCTGATTTGATGATGACTGGTGGAAAGGATGTGGAGTATTCGATCGCTAGACTTGCTCAAATGGCAAGAGCTAGTGGGATACATCTCATAGTAGCGACACAAAGACCAAGTGTGGATGTCGTAACTGGATTGATCAAAGCTAATTTACCAAGTAGAATATCATTTAAAGTAGGACAAAAAATCGATAGTAAAGTAGTGCTTGATCAATACGGGGCTGAGAGCTTGCTAGGAAGAGGTGATATGCTCTTTACCCCTCCAGGAAGTAGCACACTTGTAAGATTGCATGCACCATTTACAACAGAAGAGGAAATTGAAAAAATTGTCGAATTTCTCAAATCACAAAGAGAAGCACAATACGATCACAATTTCCTCTCAGAACAAATAGATGCAAGCGAAGATGAGTTGACAGATAAAGATGAATTGTTTGATAGAGCCAAGGAAATAGTCCTAAGTGAGAAAAAAACTTCTATTAGTTATTTACAAAGACGCCTTCAAGTCGGGTATAATCGAGCTGCCAATATTATAGAACAGCTTGAGAGAGCGGGTATCTTATCACCGGCTAATGCCAAAGGACAAAGAGAGATTTTGGTATGATATATTTGCTTAGCAATCAGTCGTATGATGGGGTAATTAATCTACCATCTATCAAGATAGAATTTATACAAAAGCCTATCGAGCTGGATGTAGATTATCTACTCTTCACATCTAAAAACGGTGTGATTGGACTGGATCAAAATACCGATAATTGGCAAAAAATCCCAGCCCTTTGTATAGGTGAGGCTACAGCTAACAAAGTAAAAGAATTAGGTGGAGAGGTGAGATACGTAGCTAAGAAAAATTATGGTGATGAGTTTGCCAAAGAGATAATTACACACATCCCTCCATCGCGAATTTTATTTCCCAAAGCCAAGGAAATTGTATCTGATATAGTAAATATACTACAAAATGCAAATTTCCTCATCAAAGAGGAAGTCGTATACCACACTATATGCAACACCATCTCATCTATTCCGGATGAAGGGATATTTATATTCACCTCCCCTTCAACTGTAAAATGCTTTTTAAAACAAGTTACATGGAAAGATACATATCAAGCCATCGCAATAGGAGAAAAAACAGCTCAAGCATTTCCGCACCAAAATATTATCGTATCTGCTACCCAAAGTATCACAGCATGTATAAAAATAGCAAAAAATTTACTCCAAACGCAAAAAAGATGATATAATTATGCCACTTATCTTTTAAGGAAGAGACATGAATGCATTATTAGAATTTACAAAAAGGTTTACTATTAGACAAAAGCTTTTGGGTGTTGTTGTTTTTGTATCAGTATTATTGATTTTTAATATCACAAGAACGCTCATTGATGCTATTGAACACAAACATCAGATGGATAAATTACACGATCTTGTAACACTCTCTGCTAAAATCTCTCTTTTATTGCACGAAACACAAAAAGAAAGAGGAGCAAGTGCCGGGTATTTGGGAAGTAAAGGGAAAAAATTTGCAGATATTTTACCCAAACAAAGAGCCTTGACCGATAAGCGATATGCGGAATTCAAAGAAACATTACACAAAATCAAACTAAAAGCGATGGGCGATGAACTACAAAATACAATCAACATCGTCCTTAAACGGATAGATAATCTTACAAAAATCAGAAAAGAAGTAGATAAATTTCAGATATCTCTTAAAGAGACAGTAAAATATTACACCAAAACCAATGCGTATTTACTCAAAATAGTAGAAAAATCAACCAACCTAGCTCAAAACGTAGTATTAGCAAAAGCACTAAATACATACGTAAATTTCCTCAAATCAAAAGAGAGAGCTGGGATTGAGAGGGCTGTATTATCGGCAACTTTTGGACTTAATAAATGGAAGAAGGGATTGTATGCCAAATTTATCACACTACTTGCAGAACAAAAAAGTTATCTGGATGCGAGTATGACTACGGCTACTCCATATATCAAAAACTTCTACAAAAAGACAATGAACTCTCCTGTAGTTAAAAAAGTAGAACAAATGGAGGAGATAGCCAAAACAAAAACGGCTAATTTTGGTGTGAACCCAGTATACTGGTTCAAAACAATTACCAAAAAAATCAACTTACTTAAAAAAGTAGATGATGAGATGAGCAAATATAACTTTACACTTCTCAAACAAATCAAACAAGAAAATTTCGATAATTTATTGTTTAACATCGGATTATTGCTATTTTCGACACTATTTGTGGTAATTCCTCTGCATATTTTACAATATCAACTTATCTCAGATATCAAAAGAACTCAAGAGGAGCTTGATGAAATCACAAATTCTCTGGATCTAACCAAAAAACTTACGGTATCTGGAAATGATGAAATAGCTCAAATTAATAACCATATCAATAAATTCTTAGATACCATTAGAGAGTTGCTAAGCAATCTCAAAGAGGAAGTAAATACACTAAATGATATCTCAGAAAAAACTTCACAAGAATTTGAGGTTCTAACAGAGGTAGTAGAAGTGCAAAAAGAAACAGTAAATAATATTGCACATGAAACTAACTCTATCCAAGATGATATCACCGGTGCAGAAGAGAAAGTAATCGATACGTCAGATAAATTGGAAATTGCTTATGAGTCACTTGATAAAATGATACAGACGTTGAATGTAGTAAGCCAAGGAATCATAGAAAATTCAGAAGAAGAGCTAAATGTAGCCAATTCGGTAACAGCCCTAGCAGAGCAATCTCAACAAATCAATAGTGTTGTAAACATCATCAAAGAGATAGCCGAACAAACAAATCTACTCGCACTCAATGCTACAATAGAAGCTGCAAGGGCTGGTGAAGCCGGTAGAGGATTTGCGGTAGTTGCTGATGAAGTAAGAAAACTAGCAGAGAGAACGCAAAAATCGATCGTGGAAATTGAGAGCGTAATCCAGATTATTATCCAGTCGGTATCAAATATCGAAGGGGAAATGACTGACTTAAGCGAAGATGCAGAAAAAGTAGCGGAAATTACTAAAGAGTTGATTGACTTTGCGGATGATACGAAACAAAGCACCCTTACTAGTATTGAGACATCAAGACAAGCTGCAAGCCAAACTACCAAAATCAACTTTACCGTTAGAAAGCTATTATCACTATCAAGAAGCACACTAGATAAAACTACCAACCTAGATACGGTAGCTCATACACTCAATCTCATTGCACATGAATCACAAAAAATTGCAGATACGTTGGATAAGGAAATTCAAAAATTCAAAGTTTAATTTCCCTCCAACTCACTTCTTAACAAATCCAAGTTGGGCTTAGAGCCTCGCAAGACATATCTTATTCCATCATCAAATGCTCTATCGATAATTTCAATATTGTATTTGTTGGCTAAATATTCACATCTACTAATTTGTTCATAACTCAATGTCATTATTTCCTCTACAAGCTCTTCGTATGGGATTAGTGTAGCATTAGCCACAGCTAGATTAGCACTATCGCTATACGCTCTAACAAGCCCACCAGCACCTAATAATGTCCCACCAAAATATCTAACTGTAATAATACCGACATTAATTAAATCATGCCCTTGTAGGACTTTGAGAGTGGGCTTGCCGCTTGTGCCTTTTGGTTCGCCATCATCACTGCTTCCTTCTACGATTTGCTTATATTCATTTAGATACCTAAAAGCAGTTACGAAATGGCGAGCTTTGGGATGGGCTGATTTGAGTTGTTGTAGTTTAGTTGCAAATGATTCGTAAGGTACCAAAAAGGAATGAAATTTGGATTTTTTGACTTCTATAGTGGCAGCACAAGGGGATGTGATTGTATACATCACTTCACTAACCCTAGGATTTTGGCTTGTAGTTTTAACCACAGTTTATGTGGTATAAGCGGAAATCCAGCATATACTCCACTTTCTTTGATAGTTTTTGTTACACCGCCTCTAGCTGCTATTTGAGTAAAAGGAGCGATCTCCAAATGACCTGCGGTAGCTGCTTGACCTCCCATTACGACATTTCGCCCAAGCTTACTACTCCCCGCAAGTCCGACTTGAGATACAATAATACAATACTCCCCTATTTCACAATTATGTCCAATCTGCACCAAATTATCTATTTTGGCACCCTTTTTTATAAGTGTCTTACCAAAAGCACCTCTATCAATAGAACTATTAGCACCGATTTCCACATCATCTTCTAGCACCACAGCACCCAAGTGATAAATCTTGACATGTTCACCTTGGCTAGTGTGTGCATACCCAAATCCATCGCCACCTATTACATTACCAGCATGAATAATAACATTTTTGCCAATTTGTGTATCTGGATATATCGTTACATTGGGGTAGATAATACTACCTTCTTGTATGGTTACATTATGCATAATCACACTATTATCCATAATCACTACATTATCCGCTATTTTAGAGCCGTTATGAATGACTACGTTTTTGCCTATTTTTGCACTATCAGAGATGGTGGGTTTGGGAAGATTGGTATAGTCTTTTACGAAATATTTAGTTAGTTGTGCCATTTTCAAATAAGGGTGAGATGTGATTAAAGCCACGGTATTTTGCGGAAGATACTTAACAAACTCTTCTTGTAAGATTACAGCACCGGCTTTGGTAGTTTGGAGTTTGTCTAGGTATTTTTTGTTATTAAAAAACGTAATCTCATCCTCCTTTGCTTCAAGCAAAGTATTCATCGCCTTAATATCAACATCTTTATCTGTATTTAATTCAATCTCCAAAATATCCGCAATTTCTTTTAACTTCATACTCTTCCTTTATTTATACATTAGATGGCATAATTATACCATGTTATTTGTATTCATTGGATGATATTTCTTCACCGTTTGCAATAAATTATCTTTTTGGATATGAGTGTATATCTGGGTAGTAAGCAAACTAGCATGACCGAGCAATTCTTGCACTACCCTCAAATCAGCCCCACCAAGCACCAAAGAAGTAGCAAATGAATGTCTTAGCACGTGTGGTGATACGTTGAGATACTTTTTGGTGATTTTAAAAGCACTAACTCGTGAGAGAGGTTTACATCTACTATTCACAAACAAATAATCACTCACGCACTCTCTTTTTTGCAAATATTCATCCAGCACTTTTAGTGCAATCGGTGCTATTGGCACTAACCTTTGCTTGTCTCTTTTGGCATTTCTTACTCTAATCCACCCATCCTCAATATCCTCTTTTTTGGCATTCATTGCTTCACTCACCCTCAATCCAGTCGCATAAATAAACAAAATCAACGCCTTATCACGCAATCCCAGCCAATTAGAAGTATCAATCGATTCAACCGCACGCTCAATCTCCTCATTACTTAGAAATTTTGGCAAAGTTTTAGGCGGTTTGAGCTGTGGAATATGCAATTTATCACTCACCCAATCTTCTTTGTAAGCAAATTTAAAAAACGCGTTGATACTTGAGAGCTTTCTGTTGAGTGTGCGTTGATTGAGAATATTATCATGATCAGTTTTTTTAATACTACTTAAAAACTCAATCACATCATCACTTGTAGCCCTAATCACACTCTTTTGCAAAAAATCCTCAAATTGCATCAAATCAGCTTTGTAAGATTCTATACTTTTAGGGGATAATCCTCTAATCACAATCAAATATTCAATAAAAGCTTCAAGTTCTTTGCTCATACGAACTCTCTTAGGTGTTTTTTGATACGAAATTTATTGTGAAGATAATCTTTTTGGTAATTTAGATTGAGTAATTCATCTTGGGTTATTGCAATGGTTTTTTTATCAATTTTTGGTGAGAAGTTGTTATTTTTGATATTTTGATTGAGTTTTTTGACATCTTTATAGGTATACACGCCAAAAAACGAATGAACAATAGCTTGTGATTTGATGATCTGTTTAATCGAATCTAATGATACCAAAGGCATATCCACCGGCATTACAAAAACCGTGTGATACTTTAGTATCGCTCGTCTTAAGGCATAAATAGGCAAGTATTGTCTATACGAATCATACAAAATATTTGCACGGAAATCGAATTTATCTCTTTTAGTCGAGATATAAACTTTTTTGAATAATTTTGATAATTTCCTGTATTGATAAAAGCTTAATGATTTATCTAATATCTTCAATCTAGATTTATCTTTTTTAAACCTACTACTTGCTCCACCGGCTAATAATATTGCCGCAATATCACTTTTCTCTCTCATAAGTTCCGCTCTTACCGCCACTTTTATGTAAAAGTCTGATATCACTAATTACCATCCCTCTATCTATCGCTTTTGCCATATCGTAAATTGTAGCCAAACCGATACAACAAGCGGTAATAGCTTCCATCTCAATACCGGTTTTTGCCGTAGTTGTCGCAGTTACTATCAGTTCAAACCCTTCTTCAAATTCCTCTATTTCCACATCCACACCGTCAATCAAAATATTATGACACATTGGGATTAGCTCACTTGTCTTTTTGCTCGCCATAATCGCACCTATAATAGCTGTTTGCAACACTGCACCCTTTTTGAGGTTATCGTCTTTAATACGCTGTTTGGTTTGTGGTTGCATATATATCTTACCAGCTACTTTTGCGATTCTTTTGGTGATATCTTTGTGAGTGACATTTACCATTTTTGGATTGCTATTAGCATTTAAGTGGGTTAATTCAGACATTTTATCTCCTTTTTAATCGAACATAACATCTTATAGGTGGAGGGTATCCTTCTACCGTTTTAGAGCCATCAGCTACTAAAAAATCATTCAAACTCTCCCCTTCTATCCATTGAGTCTTTCGTTGTTCGTTAGTGGTAGTTGGGCTTATTTCTAATACTTCAAATTCAGTAAATTTGGCCATTTCAGCCCAATTTTGTAATGCTTTGATTGTAGGGATAAAATACACGTTTCTCATTTTGGCATATCGAATAGGTGTGAGGGCTACTGGCTCATCACCTTGGATAATAAAAGTATCGATAATCGCCTCCCCATCCTCTTTTAGTGCAAGTTTAAGTTGTTTGAGCATACCGATAGGGTCACTCCTATGATACAACACCCCAAGACAAAATATAGTATCAAATTTCTCCTCATACATCGGTAAATGTTCCACGCCTAACAATTCATAATGCAATTTATCACTTTTGATAAAATGGTTAATAAAGCGAAATTGAAGATTAAAAAGAGCCATAGGATCAAATCCGACCACTTTTTTAGGGTTTTGAGTGAGCATACGAAACATATAATACCCATTATTACACCCCACATCAGCTACTACTTTATCGCTTAGATTAAAATGTTTTTGGAGAAGATTGTATTTCATGAAGCTTTGCCATTCGCTATCGATAAACACATCACCGATCCTAAATGGTCCTTTACGCCATGGCATCAGTGCCTTGGCCACACGTAACACTTCATCGTCAAATTCACCATCCACACCGACTACATCATCAAGTATAATATTATCAATCTTGTATTCTTTGAGGTTAGATACCATCTGATATAAAGGTGCGATATTTTTAAATGTAAATTGTCTTTGTTTCTCAAGACGGATTTGGTCTAACGCACTCACTAACTATTCTCTCCTCCAAAAGGCACCAAAGCACTCCCCCATGTAAATCCTCCACCAAATGCATCAAGAAGCATCATATCGCCCTTTTTTAATTTCCCCTCCTCAAACATATCGTTAATTGCCATCGGAATTGAAGCAGAAGAAGTATTACCATATTTACCGACAGTTAATACCGATTTTGAAGATGGCATCTTGATTGCTCTTGCTACGGCATCTATAATTCTATAGTTTGCTTGATGTGGTATAAACCACTCAATATCATCACTTGTCATGTTATTTCGTTCTAAAATATCACGCACTGATTGCGAGAGAGTTTTTACAGCTACCTTAAAAGTCTCATTTCCTTTCATCTGCAAATAAATCTCATCAGTCTCACACCCGTATTTTACACCACGCCCAGGGGTAATGAGATAATCTTGATAAGAGCCATCAGCATTGATATCAATATCCAAAATAGCATCATCTTTATTCTCCGTAGCACTAATCACAGCCGCACCAGCACCATCACCGAAAATTACACAAGTAGTCCTATCTTTGAAATCGATAATCTTGCTCAATGCTTCAGCACCGATAATTAAGACATTTTTACTCATTCCGCTTTGAATAAACGCCTTTGCAGTAGATAAAGCATAGATAAATCCAGTGCAAGCCGCACTAATATCAAACGCTGGAGCTTTAATACCCAAATTCTCAGCAACTACACATGCAGTAGAAGGCATTGCAAAATAATCAGGCGTAATAGTTGCTACAATTACCATATCGATATCACTTGGTTGTAAATTAGCCCTTTTAATAGCGATTTTACCAGCTTCTACAGCCAAATCCGAAGTAGTTTCATCCTCCACAAAATAACGAGTCTTGATACCGGTTCTTTTAGTAATCCACTCATCGGAAGTATCGACTATCTTTTCCAAATCAAAATTTGTAACTTTCCTCTGTGGCACATATGCACCAATTGACGCAAATTTAGCATACATTATCTACCTTTGATTTTTGTTTCGATTTTTGAGGTTATATCAGCCTTCGTGTAGTTGATAGCTTGAAAAACGGCGTTTTTGATAGCCTTTGAATTACTCTTACCATGACTAATAATCACACATCCATTAACACCCAACAACGGTGCCCCGCCATACTCTGCATAATCGATAGATTTTTTGAGTGCTTTAAATACTCTTCTCATCAATAAAGCACCTACTTTACTAATAAGACCGGATTTTCTTACTTCTTCTTTGATCATTGTTACGATAGTATCGGCTACACCTTCACTTGTCTTGAGTAAAATATTTCCAACAAACCCATCACAAACCACCACATCAACAACACCCTTGAATATATCATTTCCTTCTACGTTACCATAAAAATGTGGATTATCTTTTAGCTTCTGGAAAGTCTCTTTAGTAACCGCATTACCTTTGACATCTTCTTCACCATTACTCAATAAACCGATACGCGGATTTGTATGGTTAAGCACCTCTTTAGAATAAATCTCTCCCATCAAAGCAAACTGATATAGATTCTCACTGTCACTATCCACATTTGCTCCCACGTCTAAAACGATTGCGTATTCTTTTTTGATAGTAGGCATAAAAGTAGCGATTGCAGGTCTTTTAATCCCTCTAATTCTACCGACTCTTAACGTAGCCAAACTCATAGTAGCCCCGCTATGTCCGGCACTCACCACAGCGTCGGCTTGCTTTTGTCTAACTAATTCGATAGCCTTATAAATAGATGATTCTTTTCTTTTTAACGCATCAGTAGCATGCTCATCCATCCTAATATAATCGGTGCTATTTATAAGACTAATTTTATCGCGAAAATGTTTGGGAATATATTTTACAATCTCACTCTCATCACCCACTAGTATCGGTTCAAACTGCTCATACTTCAAAGCTTCAACAACACCTTCTATTATAGGCTTAGGACCAAAGTCCCCGCCCATTGCATCAATAGCAACCTTTATCATTAATACTCACCACAGCTTGGGCAAATTGTATGAGGTTTTTTGTATGCACCGCAGCTTGGACATTTTTGGATTGTTGCTGTTTTTTTCAATCTATAGTGCGTTCTTCTTTTTGCTGCTCTTGTTTTTGATACTCTTCTCTTTGGAACTGCCATTTTTTCTCCTTTTTAGACTAAAATGCCAAATAAGTTATATCTCGTTCATTTGGCAACTTTCACATATGTTGTCAAAATCCAATTTAATAGATTCAATCTCAGACGTAATTATATCATCAAAATCGATTAATTGCGAAAAAATTTCAATTACATCATATTCATCATCAAATCCATTATATATTTGATTGGTAATAATCAACTTCAATTCATCATCAATTTCTCTTATAAAAGTATTCGCACACTTATTGCACTCTACTTCTACTTGACCGTATAATCTAGCTTCTATTTTTACTAAATTATTATCTCGATAAAATTCCCCTTCAAGAGTCAATCCATCTAATGAAGTTTTGAATTCTTTTTTTTGTGGAGGAATTTTTTTGATATCGATTTTCAATTATAAAATCTCTCTTTTTGCAAAGAAGAAATTTATCTCAATTTGAGCATTTTCTAAACTATCACTTCCATGAACCGCATTAGCGTCGATACTATCTGCAAAATCAGCTCTAATTGTACCTGCTGCAGCTTCTTTTGGATTTGTAGCACCCATAAGTTCTCTATTTTTAGCTACTGCATCCTCACCTTCTAATACCATAACCACTACCGGTCCACTTGTCATAAATTCTACCAAATCTTTAAAAAACGGTCTCTCAGCATGAACAGCATAAAATTGTGCCGCATCTTCTTGCGATAATTGTAATTTTTTCATCGCCGCTATTCTTAAGCCATTTGATTCAAATCTATCGATAATTTTTCCTATTACATTTTTTTTCACCGCATCCGGTTTGATAATAGATAGAGTTTGTTGCATTTTCTCTCCTTGGTATTTTTTAAGAGGTGTAATTATATCAAAATAATATTTTTTTTCAAATTTAATCCAAATATTTGTCAAAAAATTTCGTTTTTTTGTGTATAATATACTCAAAACGGATAAAATTCAAGCTTTAAGATAAGTCTTGGACGTGTTTATGGTATAATAATCTCAAAGTTACTAGCTAAAAGGATTACAATGAAAATGACTATTACCAAGCTACAATCGTTTAAAAACAACAAAAAAATTACAATGATAACCGCATATGACGCTTTGTTTGCTAGCTTGTTTGATGAGATTGCTGATGTGATATTGGTGGGGGATAGTTTGAATATGAGCTTTTTTGGGGCTAATGATACATTAAGTGCGACTATCGACCAGATGATTTATCATACCAACGCAGTATGCAACGGTGCAAAACAAGCATACATCATTACCGATATGCCATTTGGTAGTTACACCACACCAAAACAAGCATTAAAAAACGCCACCAAAGTATTTAAACAAACACACACAGATGCTGTAAAGATAGAAGGTGGGATCAACAAAGCTGATACTATCAAACTCCTAAGCGATAATGCTATTGCGGTAGTTGGGCATATAGGATTGATGCCGCAATATTCTAGAAGTGAAGGTGGTTACAAAGTAAAAGGTAAAAACGACATCGAAAAAGATAAATTACTAAAAGACGCACAAGCAATAGAACAAGCAGGGGCTATTATGCTCGTAGTAGAAGGAGTCAAAGAGGATGTAGCAGCGGAGATTACTAATAGTGTGAATATTCCAGTTATAGGAATAGGAGCCGGTAGATACACGGATGGGCAAGTGCTTGTGTGGTCTGATATGCTAGGATTTTTTGATAAATTCAAGCCAAAATTTGTCAAAAGATATCTCCAAGGAGCTACTCTTACAAAAGAAGCCGTAGCTAAATACAAACAAGAAGTTGAAGCGGGAATATTTCCTAGTGTAGATGAGATATATTAAGGATAAAGATGAAAATAGCAATTTACCCAGGGACATTTGATCCAATTACCAACGGACATGTGGATATTATCGAAAGAGCGGTGCAGATTTTTGATAAGATTATTGTAGCAGTAGCAAATAACAAAGCCAAAAATTGTATGTTTTCATTATCACAAAGATTGCAAATGGCACAAAAAGCGACAACCAACATCGCCAATGTAGAAGTAAAAAGCTTTGATTCTTTGTTGGTGGACTTTGCTAAAAAAGAAAATTCAAAAATTATCATTAGAGGATTGAGAGCTGTGAGTGATTTTGAGTATGAGTTGCAGATGAGTTATGCAAATCAAAGCTTGGATAGTAGTATAGATACTGTTTATTTGATGCCTACTCTAAAGCATGCTTTTATCTCATCTAGTATTGTTAGAAATATTTTATCTTACGATGGTGATGTGGCACATTTGGTTCCAGAAGAAATTGTGGGATTTTTGAGGAGGGGTGAATGAAATATGTATTTGGACCGGTTGCATCTAGAAGATTTGGGATGAGTTTGGGGATAGATGTCAGTCCTCATGTAAAATCGTGTAATTTTGATTGTGTATACTGTGAATTAAGTAAAGCAAAAAAGACAGATACTATCATTGGCGAACCGAAAGTCAAAAAAATTATCGATGAAGTCAAAGTGGCAATCAACAAATACAAATTTGACATCCTAACAATCACCGCAAATGGAGAGCCTACTTTGTATTCCAAGCTAGATACACTAGTAGATGAACTCAAGGAATTTGGTAAAAAATTGTTGATTTTATCCAATTCATCTACAATCCAAAATCCACATATCCAATACACACTCTCAAAGATTGATACAGTAAAACTCTCCCTTGATACTGTCAATCCCAAAACATTCAAAAAAATCAACAGACCGCTTGATGGAATACAAATAGAGGATATTATCCGCGGAATTACGGACTTTAGTAAAATCCACAAAAAAGATTTGGTAATTGAGATTTTAGTGGTTAAAGGGATCAATGATAATATAAACGAATTTAAAGCATTAAATGAAGTCTTAGCACAAATCAACCCCACAAGAGTGGATATCTCTACGATAGATAGACCGCCAGCATATCATGTCAAAGCTGTAGAATGGGATAAGCTATATAAACTCAGCCAAGAGATAAAAGACCAAAATGTTCTCATCCCAAATAGAAAAAACTTAGATGCCAAAAAGGTGCATTTTAGCAAAGATGACCTTATTAATACTCTCAAAAAACGTCCATTTACAAAAAATGATATCGAGAGTATATTTGATCTAGAAACCAAGAAAACATTTCTAGAATTGTTTGATAAAAACATTATCAAAATTAAAAACATCTCAAATGTAACGTTTTATTACGTATAAGGATAAAAAATGAGTATCACACTTCAAACTATCAACATTAATCAAAATATGCATATTCCAGCACACATCGCTTCAGAATACTTAGCAAGTGTGAAATTTGCAGAAGAGTTCTCCAAAATCATAGCCAAAGAAAAAGCGGATCAAACCAAAATCAAAAAAGTCGACAAAAGCACTCAAATAGATGAGAGTACAGTCAAGGAAGAAGAGAGAGAACATGAGAAAATTATCGCCGAAGAGATGCATCATATCGATCTAAAAGGATAACTATGAAAATAAATGAAATCTTATCATCAAGTAAAGAACGAATCATTACGGCTTTAGTATTGATTGTGGGGTTGGGAGTTGTATTATTGCTAAATAACATGTATTTAATCTGGTTGATATTTGGTATTGTGTATGTTATTAGCTTGTATGAAGCGGGTGAGTTGTTGGATGTGGAGACCAAAATGGCTATCTCATTTGGGATAGTTACTTGGATTGGAGTTTTGATACTCAAGCACGCGGAATTACTGGCATTTGTACCTTTGTTGAGTTTGGTAAGCTATAGAGTATACAAAAACCAAAGCATTAAAGATAGTTTGTTGTTTATATATCCTTCAATGGGGATATTTTTTATGTTTGCTTTGTATAAGGATTATGGAGTATTTGCACTGTTATGGTTGATTGTGGTAGTGAGTATGACAGATACGTTTGCGTATTTTAGCGGAAAGTATCTAGGTAAGAGGAAATTTAGTGAAGTTAGCCCCAATAAAACATTAGAAGGCGTGATGGGGGGAGTTGTAGCTGGAAGTTTGTTTGGGAGTTTGGTTGGATTATATGCACATGGATTCGTATTTAGCTTAATGTTATCGTTTTTGGTGAGTGTTTTTAGTGTATTTGGGGATTTGTTTGAGAGCTACCTCAAAAGGATGGCAAACGTAAAAGATAGCGGAAATATATTCCCCGGTCATGGTGGTATGCTAGATAGACTCGATGGATATTTATTTGGTGTGATTATCCTCTATATTGGCATGGTTGTGTTTTGATATTTGATAAAAATCCAAATACCAATCAATAAACTTCGCGATACCTTCTTGGATAGTTGTCTTTGGTTGGTATCCCAAATCCTCTATCAAATCACTCACATCCGCATAAGTAGATACCACATCTCCCGCTTGGAGCGGTAAGAAACGCTTTTTAGCCGTTTTGTTGAGTTTCTTTTCGATTTCGCTTACAAAATCCATCAACTTCACTGGTGCGTTATTTCCAATATTATAGATCTTATACGGTGCTGTGGAAATAGAAGGATTACTTGGGGCAGAGTGACTTTTGGCAGGATTGTCTATCACCTTTATAATCCCTTCTACAATATCATCTACATACGTAAAATCTCTTTGCATCTCTCCGTAATTAAATATATCAATTTCCCTATCCTCCAAAATTGCTTTGGTAAACAAAAACAACGCCATATCCGGTCTACCCCACGGACCATACACTGTAAAAAATCGCAAACCGGTAGTGCGGATACCATATAGGTGTGAATATGTGTGTGCCATAAGCTCGTTTGATTTTTTGCTAGCTGCATACAGGCTAATTGGATGATCTACGTTGTCTTTGGTTGAGAATGGTTGTTTGGTATTTAGTCCATATACACTACTACTACTTGCATAAGATAAGTTCTCTATATCAAAATGTCTACATGCTTCTAACACATTCAAAAATCCGACAATATTGCTATTGATATATGCATCCGGATTGGTTAGGCTATATCTCACTCCAGCTTGTGCGGCTAGATTGCACACTGCATCAAATTTTTGTTGTTTACACAAATCAAATAAATTCTCTTTATCCTCTAAATTAAGCTTAATAAATTGGTAATTGGGGTATTTTTTGCTTTGGATGAGTTGGTTATATGCAATATCAGGATTGTCTATATGCTCTACAATTCCACTATTTTGCAATCTACCATACTTTACTCTCAAATCATAATAATCATTAATATTATCCAACCCCACAACCTCATCCCCTCTTTGAAGCAATTTATTGGCTAGATGAAATCCGATAAATCCCGCAGTCCCCGTAACTAAAATTTTCATTTTTTCTCCTTTACTACTGAAAAACTTAAATCCAAAATCTCTTTGTGCGATGTGATAAAATGGTTGAGTTGATCTAAAGAGAGATTTTTGATTAGTTCTAATTCTTGTTTTAAATATCCTTGTGGAAATCCTAGATAATATTCGTTGAATTGATGTGTCAATCTATCCTCTAATGTTTCATACCTTAGAGGTTCACTACCGATTAAGAATTGCTTTGTGCTTTGCAATTCCTCTTGGGTTACGCCATCTTTAACAAAACGTTCAAATAAATCCTTGATTTTTGAGATGCTCTTTTGTTCATTTTGAAGCTTTGTTTGCATATATCCTTTGAGAATAGTGGTATGATTGGTGAAGTGATTGCGAACATAAGCCGAATAAGCCAAAGCTTCTTTTACTCTAATCTCATCTGTCATTCTACTACCAAATCCTCCGCTTCCTAGGATAAAAGTCGCTACTTTGGCTTTGTATCTATCTTCTTTTTTGACATCGAAAAACGCATTGAAATGTATGTATGCTTGCGTTGTAGGTTTGTATTGAGTAATGTTATTTTGTTGAGGAATAAAAAACGGAATTGGTTTTTTGCTACCTGATGGAAAAATCTGTAAAAACTCATCATAATCAATATCTTTAAAATTTCCACCCACGATAAAGGTGATATTTTCTTTGATGAAATGATTATAAAAGTGTTCTTTGACTTGTGAGAGTCCAAACTCAATCGTTTCGGGAATAATAGGATATGACATTGGTGGCTGGAAAGTAGCTTTGATGAGATTTTTGCTTGCTACATAATCCAAATCATCATTTTTACGCTTACTCTGTGCTAGTACTTCAACTTTGGTTTTATCAAAAGCCTCTTGTGTAAGATTGGGAGATGATAAGAGCTCTTTTATTAGTCGCAAAGCAAGAGATTGCTTTTGTTTGAGAAATGTTGAGTGGATGGTGATAAGCTCTCTTGTTGCACTTACTTTGAGGGAAATTGCATTATTTTCAAGTATGGATGTAAAATTTTTGTTTTTTGAACCTCTGTTATTTAGCATTTGAGCCAAAAAATATGCTACACCTTCATCTGCAAACAAAGCACCACTATTTTCAAAGACTATATCAAATAACACTCTATCTAAATTATCTCTTTGTTGGAAAATCAAATTGCATCCTTTTTTATTTTCGCAATTATACCAAATTTTGCATAAACTATAAAACGATGGTATAATTCGCACAAAAAAAGGTCAAAAATGAAAAAAATTTTGATTACCAATGATGACGGATATGATGCTGTGGGATTGAAAAAGTTGATTGAAGCAGTGGAAGGATTGGGAGAAATTTTCGTAGTAGCACCGGCATTACACAAATCTGCATGCGGACATAGCCTAAGTATCACAAAGCCTTTGTTTTTGATAAGTGTAGATGATGATTTTTATAAAGTAGATGATGGCACTCCTACAGATTGTGTATATTTGGCATTGAATCATATTTTTGAGGATATTAAGCCTGATATTGTTTTAAGCGGAATAAATCACGGAGCAAATATGGGAGATGATATCACTTATTCTGGGACTGCTGGGGCGGTGATGGAGGCGGTACTTCACGGAATTAGTGGTATAGCATTCTCACAAGTGATGAAGACTTATCACAAAGCGGATGATACTATTAATTGGGATGAGACCAAAAGATATGTGCGTGCTATTACTCAAAAGGTCTTAAAACACGACCCTTTTAAAAATGAACGGAAATTTTTGAATGTAAATATCCCAAATGATGAGATTAAAGGTATTAAAGTGACTAAGCTAGGGTATAAATTGTATTCTAATGAAGCGTTTTTACATCATGATCCGCGAGGTAGGGAATATTTCTGGATAGGATTGCCGGCTTTGGAATTTGAATATGAAGAAAATAGCGACTTAGGAGCTATTAGCGACGGGTTCGTATCTATTACACCTATCAAAATGGATATGACTGATTATGCTCAATTACCTTATATCAAAGACTGGCTTAGAGGGGATTAAGCTAAGATAAGCTTAGATTTCTCTTTTAATGGCTTTGTTAATGACGTACTGCATATTTACCTACTCAAATAAACTTTATCTCTATGACAAAAATAAGCAGAGCCACAGCCATAAGAGATATAAAACAACTCCTTGAATATGGGTGTATTAGACAAGTAGAAAATAGTATGAGACCGTTCAAAATTCCGTCTCAGCTGGATTGCTAAGCTTCAGCCATAAAACTAACTGACTTTTTGTGTTATTTTTTGGAGCACTTTTATCTTGCACTTTGGTGTATGTCCATTTTGCACTTAACACCCAGCCTACTCAACATCTTTGAATTTTTCTCTAATTTCCAAAATTTCATCTATATTCTCAAAGAATATATCGACTAATTTCGGCTCAAAGTGTTT
>JAADDX010000031.1 GCA_013153685.1 Campylobacterota bacterium
GAATATTTTGGTGGAAAAGAATTAAATAAAGGTGTAAATCCAGATGAAGTTGTAGCACTTGGTGCAGCAATCCAAGCTGGTGTATTAAAAGGTGATGTAAAAGATGTATTATTACTTGATGTTACACCTTTAAGCCTTGGAATTGAAACTCTTGGTGGAGTTATGACAAAAGTAATTGAGAAAGGAACAACAATTCCAGTGAAAAAATCACAAATTTTCTCAACAGCAGAAGATAATCAAAGTGCAGTTACAATTCACGTATTACAAGGTGAGAGAGAATTTGCAAAAGATAACAAATCATTAGGACAATTCAACCTTGAAGGTATCCCAGCAGCACCAAGAGGAGTTCCTCAAATCGAAGTTACATTTGATATCGATGCAAATGGTGTATTAAATGTAAGTGCAAAAGATAAAGGAACAGGAAAAGAGCAAAAAATTACAATTACAGGAAGCTCAACTTTAAGTGAAGAAGAAATTGAAAGAATGGTAAAAGAAGCAGAAATGCATAAAGCAGAAGATGAAAAAAGAAAAGCTTTAATCGAAGCTAAAAACCAAGCTGATGCTTTAATTTACCAAACAGAAAAATCATTAAGCGAAGTTGGTGATAAACTCGACCAAGCTACAAAAGACGATATTCAAAGAGCGATTGACGACTTAAAAGAAACGCTCAAAAAAGAAGATGTAACAAAAGAAGAACTTGATATAAAAATGAAAACATTAACTGATTCGAGCCACAAACTTGCGGAAGTGTTATATCAACAAGAACAAGCAAAACAAGGTGGAGCAAGTGCAGGTAATGCGGGAGCAAACAACAAAAAAGACGATGACGATGTAATCGATGCAGAAGTAGAGTAAGACTCTACTTTTGTTTTTTGAGGTTTGTTATGTTATATTCATTTGATAATTTGGACAAAATTCAAAAATACAAACTCATGTCCACTTCTATAATTCCTCGCCCAATTGCATGGGTTGTTACTCAAGATGAAGTAGTAAATATTGCCCCTTTTAGTTATTTTACTGGACTATCTAGCCAGCCTCCAACATTACTTATTTCCATAGGACACAAACAAGATAATACCCCAAAAGACACTCTTTATAATATCCGCAAACACAAAAAAGCGGTAGTGTGTATGGTAGATACCTCTTTTAAAGAGCAGCTAGAAAATACTAAAGAGTCTTTGGCACATAATGAAAGTGAAGCAGAGAAATTTTCTATTGCGACTACGAAATTGTATGATGAATATCCGCCAATGATAGAGGGTGCATCGGTGGCGTTTTTTTGTACTTTGTATAAAGAGGTGGAATTTGAGGGTAGCACTATCCCAGTAATTTTGCAAATTGATAAGATGTATGTTAAGGATGAACTAATCCAAGGGGATAAGATTGAGTTTGAAGATGTTTTGGCACGAGTTGGTGCTAGTTATGCTAAAGTGCAAAAAATATAATCTATTTTAGATGTTTTGGTATTTTGATACTAAATCCTTTTTTTTGTGTCGTTAGTGCAATTTCCCCATTGTGTGCTTTGATGATCTGCAAAGACAAAGCAAGCCCAAGTCCATTGCCTTTGGTCTTGGTTGTTTTAAATGCTTCAAATAAGATATCTTTATTTTCGATCTCAATACCACTATCGTAGATATTAAAAATGTGGTAATTTTCATCATTTTGATACAATACTTCTACTACTCCTTCATCATTTTCATCATACTCAATAGCGTCAATCGCGTTAAATACCATATTTTGTAATACCAACAATAACAAATCAAAATCCCCCACAATCTCAATCTCTGGCAAGAAATACACAAATTCTATATTTTTTGTGCGTGAATAGTATGTAATAGCCTCTTGTATTTCTTTTTGGAAATCTGATATTAAAAATTTCTTAGGTTTGATTTTTATCCCTTTTGAAAATAGTAATGTAGATTTGATAATTCTCTCTACCCTAAAAATTGCTTGCTTAATATCGTTAATGATGTCGTTTTGATTGCATTTTTTATTTAGAATTGAGAGTAAGATTGAGATAGAGCCTATAGGATTTCTAATCTCATGTGCCAAATGAGCAGCCATTTGACCCATGGAAATGAGTCTTTGATTACGTTTTTGTTCGGTAATATCTGTTGCGACTATAATCGTCTTATCCTCTAATGTGGATTTTTGTATTAGATAGACTTTGTTGTTGATTTCAATTTCATCGTTTTTGGAATTAATGATGTGTTGGAGTGTTTTGGCTTTGGAATTTTGAATAATAATGTTATTATCTTTATCCACCACCCACAATGCTTGTGGCAAAAATTCAATCACGCCGTTTAAGATTTCTTTGAGCTCTTTAAACTCTTTTTCTACTTCGTATGTTTGATTGATGAGGTGCTCCAAATTACAGAGCAGCTCTTGTGAATTTTGTGGTATTTGCATCACTTTCCTTTGTATAGTTGATTGAAAATAGATATGAACCTTCTTGTGAATGTCCAGTCATTGTTGATATAAAGAAGCTCATAGTTTTTATGAAAGGCACTGTATGTGTAATTGGCACTTCCAAACCCAACGGTAATATCATCTACAATAAACATTTTTATATGCATAATTCCATCATATCCTTTGTTTTTGTGTTTGAGAAGTTTGATTTTAATATTTCTCAATTTCCGTAATTCAGGGATAATGCTACGATATTGTTGATTTTTGTTTGATTCATAATCCGCTACAATAAAGACTTTTACACCTTTTCTTGCGGCAATCTTGAGGGCTTTGAGGAATTTTCTATTTGTAAATGCGTAAATTGCAATTTTAATATTTTCATGTGCGTGTTTAAATAAACTTGCAATGTGTTTTTCCGCTTTGTCTCCATCTTTTGGCAAAAAATATACAACATCCGCACGCAAACCTATTAAAACACACAAAATCAAAATTATTTTTTTCATAGTGCCTACTTTTTTGGTATAATTATACTAAAAAATCTTGGAGATTGTTATGAAAAATGCTCTATTGTTTACCCAAAATGCCACTATTAGAAAGCTTTTTTCCTTAAGTTTTGATAAAAAAGGATTGGAGCTACTCACAGATGATGATAAACTTCACGAGGCGGATGCTATATTTGTTGATAATGATATGTTAGATGATGAGCTATATCAAAAGATTTCTTCTACCAATGCTGTTAAGATTTTAATTGTAAGTAAGAATGATGCTAAAAAGGAAGGGTTTGATAGATATATGACCAAGCCTTTTTTGCCGACCGATTTGGTGGATTTGCTTACAGAAGTAGAAGAGGGTGTGCATGCCAAAACCGATGATATGGATTTTGATGACGATGATGATATGGAGCTGGATGATTTTGATGATGATATGGAGTTGGATGATTTTGATGATTTAGATGATGAATTAAGTAGTTTTGATGAAGATTTGAATGATGATGAAGAGTTGGATTTGGGTGATGAGAGCGATGATGATTTTGATATAAGTGATGAGAGTGGTGATGATTTGGATGATGATCTTGATTTGGATGATGATTTAGGCGATGACCTTGATTTAGGTGGTGACGATGATTTGGGCGATGACCTTGATTTAGGTGGTGACGATGATAATGCTGCTGATGTAAGTGGTGACGATGATTTAGGTGATGATCT
>JAADDX010000066.1 GCA_013153685.1 Campylobacterota bacterium
TATATTACTATTATCTTTTGGGATATAAAGTTTTTGCAGATATTTCTCTAAAAAATGCTCAATTGTCAAGAATTCCACCCCCTTTGCTTCCAATGACACCAAAGTATGCACTATCTCATTAGGCAATGGTTGAGCGGTATTTAGGACCACAATTTGATGTTGGGTATTGTCTATGTGTTTGATAAACTTGACTATTTCGTGTGAAGGGATGATAATAGGGCGGTACCCTTTGGCAGATAGGGTTTGTATCTCAAGTGCATTAAAGCGATATTTAGTCCCTAGTATTACCATTATTTCCACTTCTGAGAAATTCGATAAAAAATACCAAAAATATACTTACTATCAATGCACTAATAAATGCCACAATTACTATCAAACTTCGTTTTGGTTTGACCTTGTCATGCACATCCGGAATATAAGGTGCGATGATGATTTTGACTTTATAATATTTGCTAGTATTGATAAATACTTTTTGTTTGATAAGCGAACCAATTAGCTTGGCTAGTTCCGCTTTGAGTTTGATATTGTTAGTAGTAGCCAGTTCTTTTTGGTATTTTGCAATTTGTGAGTTGATGTCTTGTAGATTTTTATTGATCAAATATTTTGTTGCATCTTCTAAAAAGGCATTTAAGACATCATAAGCAAATTGTCTTGACGGATGTGTGTAGCTAATTGACAATAACCCACTCTTTTTATCTGTGGAGATATCAAAGCCACTTACGAAATTTTTATAAAAACTATAAAAATCACGTTTCGTGTGGGTACTACTATGCATCAATTTATAGAGTCCATCGTAATCAAAGGCAAAATGATAATCTGCAACTAATTGTCGAGTTGGAATGTTGTAAAAGCCCCTATTAGAAATAAAGCTTTTCATAAAATTATAATCTTGTAACAACGTCCCAAAAGCCACATCCGCAGGCACACCGCCTCCGGTATTTCCACCTCCTATATTAATCCCCGCTAGCGAAGCTAACGCACCAATGCTTCCTAGGGATGAAGATTTTGATGAGCCTTCGGGAGATAGCAGTGTATAAACCTTATATTCATTGGGTTTACTTATTGCATAAAACACACTTCCAAGTGTTATTAACAACGTAAAAACAACCACAAATCCCTTATATTTCCAGATAGTTTGTGCTAGTTCTCTTAAGTCAATTTCATCTTCTTCTATGTAATTTGGCTGCATCATAAAGCTCCTACGGTTTTTAAACTTGCGGCTGTAATTGATAACTGATAAATAATAGATGTAATATCTTTGGCTATCCCATACCACGTAGATGTCTTGATGAGTATAGGGATAGTTACCGCATCCCCTGGTTTTACTTCTATATCTTTACTAAACCAATCATTAATTTCCCCTTTTTGCGTAAATCCATTCGCATGCACTACAAAAAAGATATTATCCGCCATCTCAGTTGGACCACCAGCTTGTTTGATATAATCTAGAGCATTAGGTGTAGTGTATACAAACGCACTTGGAGTAAGTACTTCCCCCAATACAGTCACGGAATTTGGTTTGGTTGGGATATAGATGGTATCATTATTTTCTAGTGCAATATTATAAGGAGATTTTGCAAATTTAGTTATATTGCGTTCCATCTGCAATGCAATTCTCCCAATCGGTTTGATTTTTTCTGCTTGGTCTGCTAACGTATCGATTGATGTCATAAGATTTTTGACATCCAAGCTTTGTTCTCCAGCTCCTTTGGCACTAGCGGAAATAATAGCAACTTTCTTTTTGAGTTTGTATATCATCTCTTGCAATTGTCTCTCTTGCATTTTTCTAACACTCTCTCTAGTAAATACGGTAGCATACAAATATGCGGATTTGGTAAATCCACCAGCCCTCTTGATAACACTAGCGAGTTTTTCTCCTGTCTTGATCGTATAGATACCAGGGTATTTAACTTCCCCTTTGATAGTTACCGTTTTTCTCTCAGTCCAGTTAGGGATCAGTTTGATATTTAATTCATCGTATGGTTGAATTTTGATATTACCATCTGTGTAAAAAGACAATCTCTTGATAAATCTGGTTCGTTGATTGTTGATGATTTTATATCTGATAAGCTCTATATAATTTTTATCTGCTTTATACGTAAATCCACCAGCCATATCGATGGCATCTTTTAGAGTCATGTTTTTTGAATAATAATAAATACTAGGTGCATTGACCTCTCCCATGATAACAATAGGTTTGAGTGGATTAAAGTCGGTATATTTATATAGTGTAATCTCATCATATGGTTTGAGTTTGAAATTGGCGTTATTTTGATAATCCACAAAAAATGTTTGAGGTTGCATTTTGTCATTGTATCTGACTATTTTGACTTTGTTTTTATCAAAATTAGCTTTTAATCCTGCATTTAATATCGCATCTTTTAGCGTCATATTATTCAAAAATCTAAGCTTCCCTGCATTAGCTACTACCTCTCCATCTACTTTGATATACAAATCCGGCAAGACTTGATATTTGTTAAAAATATAAATCTTATCCTTTTTACGCACTTGAATGTTAGCTGGATGTTTGATATCAAATGATACAATCGTTCCGTCAAATCTCTCGATTAAACCGTATTTATAATATGTATCTTTTAGATACGCAAGCTTACTAAGCAAGGTTTTAAGTAGTCTATCACGAGGCAATTCATAAGTCCCTGGTTTTTCTATATTTCCATACACTTCAACGTATTGTTGATTCAATTGACTGATATTATACACATACACCTCATCCCCGTTTTTAAATGTAAAATTACTATGAATATCTTTAAAGAGCACTTTTTTAAATGTATTTTTAATGTATCTTGTGATTTTGATATCCTTGCTCGCCGCATAAGGTAGCAATCCTCCGCTAAATCCAATCAGATCTTTTAATGTTTCATTTGATTTGAGTTCGTAAATAGCTGGCGTTGATACCGCTCCATCTAGCCATACCAATATTTGTGCTCTTGGGACATAGATGGTATCACCATTTTGCAACAAGGTATTATCTACCACATCACCATCTTTGATTAATTTATAAAAGTCGATAATTTTGATGGTCTTATTACCTCTTTTGAGATATACATGTCTCATACTTCCAATATCCCCAAAACCATTTGCCGCAATCAACAGATCCTTGATAGTAGATAAAGAGCTTAGATTATAAATCCCAGGTGCCTTAACATATCCAGTCAAAGCCACTTGGATAAATGAATTGACTTTTACGTTTACTATGATTTTCGAATTAGGGTAGGTTGGTTTTAGTGTGTGTTTAATCAACTCTTTAGCTTGGTATAGACTAATACCCGCTACATGTATAGGCCCTGCTAATAGATTGATATTACCGTTATTATCCACTCTTAAATTAAACGTTTGATTTTCGCTACCAAAAATTTGGATCTCCACCATATCGCCAACATTGATATTATAATAATCCGGCACAGATAAAATTTCCTTATTCAAAGTATTTTTGTTATAAAAAAATTTCTCCCCAAATCTTGATAGTGAGCTTTGTTTTTGTATTTGTTGATTTTTTTGGATTTTTTGTATTAAATCTTGTGCCTTGATATATGTCAAAGGAGTTATGATGGTGTGATTTTGTTCTGTTAGGTTTTGTTCTGTTAGGTT
>JAADDX010000051.1 GCA_013153685.1 Campylobacterota bacterium
TTTAAAGATATGGCACTTCAACCTTTTGGACAAGTTTTAAGCGATTTGGCAAAAGCTAAAAATGAAAATTATCTTATTTTAGCCGCTACAAGTGGAGATACAGGTCCTGCGACACTTGAGACTTTTGCAAATAAAGATAATATCAAAGTAGCGTGTATGTATCCAGAAAATGGGACAAGTGATGTTCAAAGACTTCAAATGGTTACTATTGATGCTAAAAATGAAAAAGTAATTGGGGTTAGAGGAAATTTTGATGATACACAAAACACTCTAAAAGCCCTACTTAATAGTGAAAGTTTCAAAAATACATTAAAACAAAAACATATCAAATTATCAGCCGCAAATAGTGTGAATTTTGGAAGAATTATATTCCAGACAATCTATCATATTTGGGCTTATGCAAAACTTGTAAATGATAATGTGATTAAATTTGGTCAAAAAATAGATATTATTGTGCCAAGTGGGAATTTTGGTAATGCACTTGGTGGATATTATGCCAAAAAAATGGGACTTGCGATTGATAAAATCGTAATTGCTTCTAATGTAAATAATGTGCTTACTGAATGGGTGAATAATGGAGTTTATGATTTGACTAATAAAGAACTTATCCAGACATCAAGCCCTGCTATGGATATTTTAAAATCATCAAATGTAGAGAGGGTGCTTTTTGATAAATTTGGAGCCAAAAGAACATCAGAGCTTATGGAAAGTTTAGAAAAAAATGGAAAATATGAACTAACTCCTGATGAGCTTGAAAAAATCAAAGAGGATTTTGTAGCAACAAGTTGTAATGATGAAGAAGGATTTGAATATATCAAAGAATATGCAAAACAAGGATATATTATGGATACTCACACCGCAACAGCAATCAAAGCATACAAAACTCTAAATCTAAAAAATATCCAAGTAGCATATTCGACTGCGGAATGGACGAAATTTGCTCCATCACTTTATAGAGCATTAATCGAAGATAAAAAAGTGCACGACAAAGAAGCACTTGATGCAATAAGTGCGAAATATAATGTAAGTGTGCCTAAAATGGTAGAAGAATTATTTACAAAACCAATCACTCAAAAAACTATTGTAGATAAAGATGGTATAGAAGAAGAAATCGTTAAGTTTTTGTGATGATTAGTGCGGTTATTTTGACCAAAAACAGTCAAAAATATCTCAAAGAAGTGCTCGAATCTGTAGCATTTTGCGATGAAGTGATCATATACGATAGTGGGAGTGAGGATGATACTATAGAGATCGCCAAGTCATACAGCAATACCGTTATCCAAGTGGATACCAATTGGCAAGGTTTTGGCAAGCACAAACAAAAGGCTGTCGATTTGGCATCTAATGAATGGGTGTTTGTGCTTGATAGTGATGAAGTAGTGACTAAAGAATTACAACAAGAAATCCTCCTAAGTATACAAAATGCTCAATTTGATGCTTATAAAGTGCCTAGATTGAATAATTTTTTTGGTAAATGGATTAAACATGGCGGATTATATCCCGATTACTCTATTAGATTGTTTAAAAAGGATATTTGTTTTTTTAACGATAGAGTGGTGCATGAAGCTGTGGAGTGTAATAATACTGGTGTATTAAGAAGCCATTTTTTGCATTATGCGTATGATACGGTTGATGAATTTATTGCCAAACAAAATAAATATTCATCGTTATTTCACAAAAGCAACAAACTCAAGGCTGTTTTTTCGCCATTTTGGACGTTTTTTAGGATGTATATACTAAAAATGGGATTTTTGGACGGTTGGGAAGGCTTTGTGATAGCAAGATTGTATAGTCAGTATACTTTTTGGAAATACATAAAAAAGGACTAAAATGAGTTTTTTAGATGAACTAAATCCGGCTCAATATCAAGCTGCTACCCATATTGACGGTAGTTTGTTGATATTAGCTGGAGCTGGAAGCGGTAAAACCAAGACGATTACGTCTCGATTGGCTTATCTGTTGTCATTGGGTATTGACCCGCAAAGCACTCTAACACTTACATTTACTAACAAAGCAGCAAGACAGATGCGAGAGAGGGCTATGAGTCTTATTGATAATGTAGCATATCCCCCTTTGTTGTCTACTTTTCATAAATTTGGGTTGTTATTTTTGAAGCTCAATATCCATCTATTAGGCAGAGAGAATACTTTTGTGATAATCGATACAGATGATAAGAAGAAAATCCTCAAAACGCTCTCGGATGCTTCTATGCCGACTTCTTTTATTGCCAAAGAAATATCCAAATTTAAAAACAACTTCTTAAATCCAAATGCGGTATTGTCTCTTGCTAAAGATGAGAACTCTAAAAAGTTAGCCTATATTTATGAGAAGTATATTGATTATCTTAATCAAAATAATTTAGTGGATTTTGATGATTTGTTGCTTTTGACGTACGAAGTATTAGATACGTTTGATGATGTGGCACAGGAATATTCTAGAAAGTATCAATATATCATGGTTGATGAGTATCAAGATACCAACGATATACAACTAAAAATCCTCAAGAAATTATGCTGCACTCACAATAATATTTGTGTAGTTGGTGATGATGATCAGTCTATTTATGGTTTTAGGGGAGCTAATATTAAAAACATACTTGAATTTCATCGGGATTTTTCAGCTAAAATTGTAAAATTAGAGGAGAATTATCGCTCAACTCCGGAAATATTAACAATTGCTAATAAACTTATCTCATTTAACAAAAACCGCCATCAAAAAATCCTCAAACCAACGCTGCCTAGCGGTAAAAAGGTGGAAATATTGGAGAATCGCAATGAGATTGCTGAGGGTGAGAATATTGCAAGACGAGTAACTGAGTTGATTGATAAAGGGATTTCCCCTAACCAAATTGCAATACTATATAGGATTAATTCACTTAGTAGGGCTATTGAGGATGGATTGAGGGTTGCTGGGATCAATTATAAGCTAGTAGGTGGAGTAAAGTTTTATGAGAGGGAGGAGATTAAGGATATTATTTCTTATTTGCGGTTGATTGTAAATAAGCATGATGATTATTCTTTTAAAAGGATTGTAAATAAACCAAGACGCTCTATAGGTAAGAGCACTATTACTAAGCTAGAACAATACAAACATGACAGATCTTTTATGGAAATTTTGGATGATGATTTGACTTTTCTCTCAAAAAAAGCTAGTACAAATCTCAAAGAGTTTAGAGATACTATTGCGTATTTGTCTACATTGGATACGGTGGATATGGTATTTGAATTTGAGAATCATATTAAATTGAGTGAGTTTTACAAGGATGAAGACAAGGTTAGAAATTTGCAAGAATTTTACGGAGTATTAAAAGACTATGCCAAAAAGGGTCTTAGTGTAGAAGAGATATTAAATGAATTAAGCTTACAAAGTGATGCTGATAGCATCGAAGCGGATGCGATTAATATTATGACCATTCATGCTAGTAAAGGGTTGGAGTTTGAGTATTTGTTTGTTGTAGGATTAGAAGAAGGATTCTTTCCACTAGGCGATGCCGATATTGAAGAAGAGAGGAGGCTTGCGTATGTAGCTTTGACACGTGCTAAAAAGGAACTTACGCTAAGTTGTGCTTATAGTAGATACAATCGAGGAAGCAGAGATAATTCATTAATCAAAAGCAGATTTCTTACGGAGATGGGATTGGTTAATGATAAAGCTACATACAAACAGACCAAATCCACGAAAACAAACGATTTGGTTAAGCATAAAGTATTTGGGATAGGAAAAGTCATAGGTAGCACCAAAGTAGGTAGCAAATACAAACTCAAAATCAATTTTGGTGGAGATATACGTGAGATTTTAGACGATTTTGTGGAGAAGATTTAATTTATCTGCTAAGAATTTAGCACTACTAAAACACCACTGGAAATTGTATCCACCAAGCTCGCCAGTGATATCTACTACCTCTCCTATAAAATACAATCCTTTGTGAAATATGCTCTCAAAATCATTCAATTGCCTCGTATCTACACCACCCTTGGTTACTTCTGCTTTGCCAAACCCAAATGTGCCAGATGGTGCTAATTGGTAGTTTTGTAACTTTTGGATGATTAATTTGAGATTTTGAGGAGAGTCTTGTATGTTTTGCGATTTTAGAAATTCTTTTACAAATCTCTTTGGAAGTGGTAGGAGATTTGATGGGGCTTTATTTGATTTGGTGATTTTGTAATTTGGTAGGAAATTGATATTTATTTTGCCTTTATCCCAATACAAAGATGCGTTTAAAATAGCTGGACCGGTAATACCTTTGTGGGAGAAGAGTAGGTTATCTTGAAAGCTTTTGTGTGCAACTGTAACGTGTATAAATACACTCACTCCACTTAGATTTTTCATCCAAAAATCCTCTTTTTGCAACGTCAATCCTACAAGGGCTGGTTTGGGAGGAATAATGGTATGTGAGAACTTTTGGGCTATCTTGTATCCTATATCGCTTGCTCCAAGATTACCGAAGCTAAGCCCACCAGTGGCGATAACTACCTTGTTGGCTTTGATTGTTCCTTTGGATGTGAGGATGTGGAAAGTATCCTTTTTCTCCACATCCAAAATTTCCGCTATAAATTTCCTCTGATTTAATCTATCAATAATTTCCTTACTTGAAGTAGCAAAGTATTGATTGTTTTTGATTTTGCGATAGTTTATATCACCAAAAAATTCCAAAACATCTTTGTTGGTGTAATGCTCAATGATTGTTGATACTAATTTCTTATCCCCTAGATAATTATCGCTACTTATTTTTGCATTGGTAAAATTGCATTTGCCCCCTCCGCTGATTTGGATTTTGCGTGGGATTTCGTTTTTGTCTATAATGATGTATTTGCTTTTTAGGTGTTTAGCAAGGAACAATCCGCTAGCCCCTCCGCCAAGAATAGCAATATTAGTGCTAAGCATTTCTTTTTTCTATCCACAAATACACAAGTGCTAGTGCCGGTACGAGTGTAAGCCCGAAAAAATACGGAGCAAAATCGAACATATTGGTATTATTTAACCAAACAAATCCCAATATTAATACTACATAACCAGCAATTCTTAGTAGATTAAAACCACCTCTAAAACTTAAAAAAAATGCTTTATACCATGGGAGTTTTTTGAGTGTGGTTTTTTGTGGAGCATGGTCGGTGATAATTTCCACTTTGGGTTTTATATAAAAATGACTAGGAGGAGTGCTGCTCCATGTTAGTGCTTTGTTTAGATCCTCAAATTTATCTACATACCACTTCAAATCCGCCTCATCATACATATCGTATTTGTATTCATATTCATCTAAAACATTCTTTCCCAAATTTCCCGATTCAACTGATTTGGTCACTAGATTTTTATATCCTACAAAGCTACCAAGTATTATCAAACTTGCACTAAAAAACGCAACTTGTGTATTGATAAACCAAGCTATATTGTGTTGTAATATACAAAACACCACCACCCCGACATCCACAGCTAGTAAAATTCTTACTAATGTAATTATGTTTTTCAAATACCGTCCTTTTTGTATTAAAATTTGTGCAATTATATCATATTATGCTATAATTTTACTAAGTGACATTAAGGAGAGAGTATGATGAATCTAATATTGGCACTAATTGCTGTATTTATCGCGTATAAAGTATATCAAAATGCTATCAAATTCAATTGCAAATGTCCAAATTGTAATAAAAACATTAAGTGTGATGATGAGTTTTGTATATATTGCGGCACGCGAATTAACCCTTTGGCAACCCAAAATGCAAATCAATATGCCAATACTACCGATACTACCGATACTCACACATCCACTGCACAAAAAAAACACTACAATTATTATGAAGTTTTAGAAGATTTGGATGGTGTAGTAGTAGCTCTTATGGCAAAGGTAGCGAAGAGTAACGGTATTATTTCCACTAAAGAAGCAGAATTTATCTCTCAAAGATATGCGGAACTTGCCAAACTTACCAACAAAACGGAAGATGTGATAGATATATACGAAGAGATATTCCAGCGAGAAAAAGATAGATTGGATAATTTGGAGGAATTTGCACGGAAATTGCGTGCACTGGATGAAGCACCAAAAGCGTATATATTAAAAATTTTAAATCAACTAAGTGAAGTTGATGGAGATAGAAGCGTAGTTGATAAGATTATTGAATTGATGAATTACAAACAACCAACTTCAAGCGATTATTATGAAATTTTGGGTGTTAGTGTGGATGATGATTGGGATACTATTAAGAAAAAGTATAAAGAATTAGTAAAACAATATCATTACGACAAATTAGCAAGCAAAAATTTACCGCCTGATTTGTTGCAATACGCTCAAGAGAGGCTTAAGCAAATCAATCAAGCTTATGATGCTATTAAAAAACAAAGAGGGATGTGATGTTACCCGCTAAGACTAGGATTTTACAAAGAGCTAGTGTTTTTAATCAAGAGACAATTCAGACTAACCTTACCAAAATGCAAACCGATAAGAGTTTTATTAATAAATTGCCATCTCAGAGAGATGGGTTGTTTTTTCGAAATTATCGAGATTATTTGGTATCGTTAGTGGATGATGAGGTGAGTGACTTTGCAAGTGTGGCTTTACAAAAGGCATTTAGTTCTAAATATATGCTAGAGTGGTATAAACAAGATTACAATTCTTTGCCAGATAGCAAAAAAGCTCGCAAGGTAGTGGTATTTGATACGGAGACTACCGATATGGCTGGTTATATAGTATCGTATGCATTGGTTGAGTATGATATGCTAAATAAAGAAGTGATAAATGAGACGTATGAGCTAATAAATCCCCAAGCCAAAATTAACCCAGAAGCGTATGCGGTCCATAAAATCAGCCAAGATGATGTCAAAGATAAGCCTACATTTCATGATATTCGAGATAAGTTTTTATCTATTTTGCAAAGTGCTGATTTAGTCGTAGGGCATAATGTATTGTATGATTTTGGGGTATTAAAGCGAGAATTGGAGCGAGATGCGTATCATACGAATTATTTGGATGTAGCGATATTTGATACGATGTATTTTGCTGCTGATGTAGTGGAGTTGGATAAGAAAAAAATGCCGCGTCTAGAAGAAGCGGTGCGGTATTTTTTCCCATCGGCTACTGCGATGTATCATAACGCTTTAGAGGATGTAAAGATGACGTTAAAAGTATTTGAGAAATTGGTATTTTAGATGATACGATTATTGTGGTTGTTGGTGACGCAATTGTGGGGTGTGGAGGTGTATATTTCTTTTCAATACACTATACAAAACAATCAAATAATCAACGAAAAGTTAGAATACTCCAAATGCATGTCACATTCATCCGCTCCGATAATTACGCAGATTAAGTATTTCCCTCATCATGATACGCTAGCTGGGGTATTGAAATATGAAAAAGAGGAAATTATCGATGTGTTGAGTAAAAACGGTGTATTTGTAAGTAATTGTAATATTACCACCAATTTTTATAACAATGATAAAATAAAAGTCACTTATTTACCACAAAGATTTGATATAATTTTCCAAGACGGATATTTGATTTTTAAACTAAAGGGCACTCAATGAAAATAGCAATCGTAGAAGATGATATTAATATGAGAAAATCACTAGAACTTGCATTACAGGATGATTATGATGTGGTGGCGTTTAGGAGTGCTGTGGATGCTCTTAAAAAATTGGATGATAGTATTGATTTGATCATTACCGATATTACGATGCCGCGTATGGATGGGATAGAGTTTGTCAAGCAGTTAAACGGTAAGTATGAAGTGATTATGATTACTGGAAATGCTACTTTAAATAAAGCTTTGGAGTGTTTGCGTTTGGGTGTGAAAGATTTTTTAACCAAACCATTTGAGATGGAAGATCTTATTGAAGCTATTGAACGTAACAAAATTATCAAACAAAAAAAATCCCACAAAAAAGAGATAATTTCCAAGAGTTTTATTGCTAATTCTCCGGCAATTCTCCAAGCTCTTGAGATGGCAAAGAAAGTTGCTAAGACTGATGCGAGTGTATTGTTGCTAGGGGAGAGTGGAGTAGGAAAGGAGGAATTTGCAAAATTTATTCATGATAATTCGCCGCGAAAGGATGCTGCTTTTGTAGCAATTAATATGAGTGCAATTCCGGAAAATCTCGTAGAGAGTGAACTTTTTGGGTATGAAAAAGGTGCTTTTACTGATGCTATCAATCAAAAAGTAGGGCTTTTTGAAGCTGCTAATAAAGGGACGCTATTTCTGGATGAAATAGCTGAAATGCCTTATCATCTCCAAGCAAAATTACTAAGAGTAATCCAAGAGAAGGAAATGTATAGATTAGGAGGTACTACCCCTATTAAGTTAGATATTCGTATTATTAGTGCTACCAACAAAAATTTACACCAATTTATACAAGAAGGTAAATTTAGAGAGGATTTGTATTATAGATTAAACACCGTGCCTATTGAAATCCCTCCATTACGCCAAAGAAAAGAGGATATTATGCCAATTGCTGATATGATTTTACAAAAAGTTATAAAAGAATACGACTTGGCACCCAAACAATTTTCACCGCAAGCGATAGAAGAATTGCTCTCTTATGAGTGGCCTGGAAATGTAAGGGAGCTCATCTCGGTAGTGGAGAGAGCAGCGATTTTGAGCTCTGATACAATTGAGCCAAAAGATTTGTGCCTTATTAAGCACTAATCTAAATAACTCTCCAATAAACTTTTTAATTCGTAATCTTTTTTATCTTTGGCAATCTTGATATATTTTTTATTGAAGAATCCAGCATCCCCTCCTGCAGCAAGGAGCAAATCTAGGATATCAAGCTTTCTTTTTTTAATAGCCCAAACCAATAATTCATAGTTATTTGCGTTTGGATCAGCACCTCTTCTTAGGAATTTTTTAGCCAGATTAAGATGCCCATTAATTACGGCTTTACGTAGTGGATATTCATCATCTACGTGATAATCTGCACCTCTTTTCATCAGAAAATCTACCACCTCTTCATGTCCGTTTTCACTAGCATATTTAATAGGTGAATCCTTTCCAGCCTTTACATCAAGACCTAGTTCATATAGATACTCTACTACTTTAAGATGTCCCCCTTTGGCAGCTAATGACATTGCTTGATCAAATCGTGCATGGATATTAGCCTTGTGTTTGACTAAAAATTGTACTACATTAAGCCTTCCACCGGCACAAGCCCATATAAAAGCACCATCTTTGAGTGCATGTATGTCGGCTCCTTGTTTTAAAAAAAACTTTACCAACTCCAAATACCCACAACCGGCACTATATCTAAAGCAAAAATCCTCAAACATATGAATATCAATAGCAGTCTCTTTAGCGATTTTTTGCAAAATTTCCAGCTCTTGATTTTCGGTTAACCAAAACAAAAATTCAAACTGATGTGTTAATTCTTCGTTTTGCAATTTGTCGATTAACGGTATTAATTGTTCTTTGTTATCTTCAAAAGCGTATTGGGTTAACTCTTTTTCAATACTTTCCTCTACCACAAATATCCTTCTCTTGCAAAATTCTCAACGCAAAATTATATCATGTTTTACGAAAATAAAACAAAGTTTATGATATAATTATAAAAGCTTTTTGACTAAAGGTAAAATATGTCAAATCTTATTACACAACAAGGTTTTAAATATGCTTTTAATCCTCAAGCTTGTGATACTTGCCAAGGTAAGTGTTGCATTGGCGAGAGCGGTTATATATGGGTTAGTGATGCGGAAATACGAAACATTGCGGAGTTTTTGAATATATCTACGGATGAGTTTGTACAAAAGTATTTGATACTAGCCCACAATCGATATTCTCTAAAGGAATATAAAATTTCCAACAACAACTATGCGTGCATCTTTTTTGATAAAAACCAATCAAAATGCAGCATATATCCCGTAAGACCAAAACAATGCAGGACATTTCCGTTTTGGGATTATTTTAAAAATAATATAAGTGAGGTAATGGACGAATGCCCTGGTATAGTGTTATTATAATTTTATTTTTGCTTGGTTGTCAGAATATACAAATAGGTAAAAAATCATTTGCCGATGAAGATAACTTTATCATGCAAGGTTTGTTGTATGAGGATAAAAATATTACAAAATCAATCAATATATTCAAGCAACTTTATGATAAGACGGGGAAATATGTATACTATAAGAAAATAATAGAACTAACATTCCAAAACAAAAACTACAAAAAAACTATCAAGTTAGTCGATAACTTTATTAAGAATTATCCAAAACACCAACAAGAAGTATTTTTGTATAAAATCTACTCTTATTTAGAGCTTAACCAACCTCAACTAGCACTAAAATACGCTCAAGATTTCCTAAAAACACACAGAAATTTGCAAACTTATGAAATAATTGCGTATATTTATATTAAACTTCACAAATACAAACTTGCTATAAATTATCTAAAAAGTGCGTATGCTATCTCACATTCGGTAGATGTATTAGCCAAGATGGGTGATGTGTTTTTTAAATACCTCAAAAAACCTAATGAAGCTGTTTCTTATTATCAAACACACATTCGTTTGCATGGTTGTAATGTGTTGATTTGTAATAGATTAGCACAAATTTATAAATATTTGTATGATTATGATAATCTCATCGCAATTTACAAAAAGCTATACGAACACACGCTAGATACCCAATACGCCAATAAAGTAGTATATTTGTATCTAGAACAAGAGCAATATAAAAAAGCTATCAAATTCATCCAAGAAAACAAACTAAATAAATCATTATTATATCTGGTATATAAGTCGCGACTAAATAAGAAACAAACTTACAAAGACGCCTACAAACTTTACAAATATACGGGTGATTATAAATATTTCTTCTTATACACCGTATATAAATTTCAGCAATCAAAGAAAAGTATTGAGTTATTAAGAAATGTTATAGCGAATCTAGAAATTCTTGTTAAAAACCATCCAAATCCCTTGTATTTGAACTATTTAGGTTATATTCTTATCGATTACGATATTGATGTCAAAAGGGGTATCAAGCTTGTCAAACAAGCCCTCAAAACAATGCCGCATTCAAAGGCGTTTTTGGATTCTTTGGCGTGGGGGTATTATAAACTCCATCAATGTAAGCAAGCATACGATATAATCAAACGTATCAAGTCAAAGGATAAGGAAATTTTATATCATAAAAAAATGATTAGGAGATGTTATGATACTAGATACAATCATAAAAAAAACAAAAGAAAATCTCAAAAAAGATAAACCAATAGAAGAACTTTTAGATATCAAAAGAGAGATTAAAGATGTCAAAAAGTTCCTAAAAAGCACTGATAACAACAAGTATAGAATCATAGCCGAAGTCAAAAAAGCAAGTCCGTCTAAAGGTGTAATTAAAGAAGATTTCGATCCAATCGCTATTGCCAAAGCATACAATCAAAGTGCAGATGCTATGAGCGTGTTGACAGAGCCGTTTTTCTTTCAAGGTAGTTTGGAGTATCTAAGGGAAATTGCTAAATTTAGCAATATACCGTTGCTTAGAAAAGATTTTATTATAGATATTTATCAAATAGCACAAGCATATAATGCGGGTGCTGATTTTGTATTGCTTATTGCGAAGGCTTTGGATGATGATAAGCTCAAAGAGTTGTATGACTTTGCCAGAAAAATAGGGCTTGAAGTGTTATTTGAGATACACGACAAAGAGGATCTTAAAAAAGCGTTGAGAGTCGGTGCGGATATTATAGGGTTTAATCATCGGGATCTAAAAACATTCCAGATGAATATGAACCTAAGCAAAGAGCTAATGCCTCTCATTCCAAAAGATGCTATAAAGGTGGCAGAGAGTGGTATTAGCAGTGCCCAACAAATCAAAGAATTACATAATAATGGTGTGGATGCGTTTTTGATAGGGGAATACTTTATGAGACAAAATGATATCAAACAAGCTGTATTGGATTTGAAAAACGGAGATTAGATGTTTAATGGATTGATTAGAGAATTAGCAAAAGTCAAATCTTTAGAAGGAGATATACTTAGATTACAATCGAAATATATCCCGCAAATAGGAGATAGTATAGCTATCAACGGTGCATGTCTGACTGCTATTAATACCACAAAAGATGGGTTTGATGTGGAAATATCCCCAGAGACTAGACACAAAGTCGCAATTGAGAATTATAAAGATTTGGTGCATATAGAACCAGCCATGAGACTATCAGATAGGATAGATGGACATTTGCTTCAAGGGCATATTGATTGTATAGGGGAGATACTACAAAAGTCCAAACACAAAAATGCTTATGAAGTGGTGATTAAAATCCCTACGGAATTTATCAAGTTTGTAGTGCCCAAAGGTTCTATTGCTATTGATGGAGTGAGTTTGACTGTCAATGACGTATGGAGTGATAGATTTAGACTCACAATTATCCCGCATACATACGAAAATACGCTATTTAGGTATTATAAAATACACCAAAGAGTCAATATCGAGACAGATATGTTTGCAAGGTATATGTATCATATGTTTGCCAAAAGAACACAACCCAACGAAGAGATAGGCATATGGTGGTAATCTATGGCAAAGATCAAAACCAAATTTGATAGTCTAGTTAAACTCAAAAAAATGGAAGTAGAGAAGATTGAGAATGAAATTAGCCAAATCAACAATCAAATTAGCACGCTCCAAACACAAATCGACCAACTCACACAAGAGCTATTACAGATTACTTTACCGAAAGAGGGAAATTTTGCTGTGATTACTCAGATTAGTGCTATGAAAAAAGCCATAAATGAACAAATTGAACTCAAACGACAAAATATCGCGTTTTTGCGTGGTCAAAAAAACTTATTAAATGAAAAACTCAAAGAAGCCAATCTAGAATACGAAAAAATGAAATATTTACAAGCAGAGGAAATCAAAAAATACCTCCAAAAACTCAAAGAAAAAGAAGCAAAAAATTTAGACGAGATTGCTTTGATGTTATTTCAAAGGAAGCATTGATGAAAATTTTGGTAATTAAATTTAGAAATATCGGTGATGTATTGTTAACAACGCCACTTATCAAAAACCTCAAACTCAATTACCCAGCTGCCCAGATAGATGTAGTAGTAAATAAGGGCACTGAAGCGATGTTATATAACAATCCCAATATCACCGATATTTACACGTATGATAGAACATACTACAAAAGTTTACCCAAAATCAAAAGATTTTTCAAAGAATTGAAGTTTATAAGACAGTTTAAGGATTATGATATTGTAATTAACACTACAGAAGGCGATAGAGGTGCTTTTATAGCGAAATTTAGCAATGCCAAAATCAAAATTGGCTATCCGGTTAAAAAAAATTTATATCTCAAAAACGCATTCACCCGCAATCTAAAAATGGATTGGGATAAACATATTATCCAAAACAATCTAGACGCTATTCAAGCTTTACATCAGCCAATCCACCAAAAGCAAGTGGAAATTTTTTGGAGTAAAGATGACCAACAGCGTGTAGATGCACTGAATATGGGAGAGTTTGTACACATACATCCGGTCTCGCGATGGCTTTTTAAGTGTATTGATGATGAATTGATGGCTAAAATTATTGATTTTGTCTCTCAGAAATATCAAGTGGTAATTACTGCTTCTAATGATACTAAAGAGAAGCAAAAAGTAGCAAATATACTCGCTCTTACTGAATCTAAGCCGATAAACTTAAGTGGAGAATTGAGTCTAAGTGAGGTTGCATATCTCTCTAGTAAGGCAAAGCTGTTTATAGGAGTGGATACTGCGATTATGCATATAGCAGCTGCCGTTAATACGCCTGTTGTGGCTTTTTTTGGGCCGAGTTTTGCCAATAATTGGGGTCCGTGGGATAACCACACGCAACAAGGCTATAAATACAAAAAAGGGATACAACAAAACGGAAAACATGTAGTTATTCAAAATAATTGGGATTGTATTCCTTGTGGGATAGATGGATGTAATGGAAGTAAGATTAGTGAATGTTTGATGAGGTTTGATGAAGATATTTTCAAATATATAAGGGATAGATTATGAGTATGCCAGTAATTATGTATCATCATGTACTCAAAGAGGATAGTTTTGTTGCTACATCAATAGATAATTTCCAAAAGCAAATGGAGTTTATCTCCAGACATTACAAAACCCTACGAAGCGATGAATTTTGTGCTTATTTAAAAGGTGAGAAATCTTATAACAACGGGGTTGTAATTACGTTTGATGATGGTTGGAGAGATAATTTGGAATTAGCATATCCTATCTTAAAGCAATACAATCTAAGAGCGATTTTGTTTGTAGTGACTGGTTGGGTAGATGAAGCTAGCAAACACTCATACCCTTTTGTGATGCACAAACACAATCAAGCTAAACAAATTATCAAAACCCGTCCAAATGAAGTTATTTTGAATTATACGCAATTAGAAAATATGCAAGATGTATTTGATATCCACTCTCATACCCATTTCCATCGGGATGATTATTTTGGTAAAATTTCCTTAGAAGAAGAGTTGGTCTTATCAAAAGAGAGATTAAAAGCAAAGTTAAATATCAACACGACACATTTATGCTGGCCAAGAGGAGTATATACACAAGATGATATCGCATTAGCCAAAAAAATCGGCTACAATGTGATGTATACCACAAAAAGAGGTATCAACAAAGTAGGGCAGTTTGATCAAATCAAGCGTCTTGCGGTAAAAAAGGATGATAAATGGCTCAAGAAGCAGTTATTTATCTTTAAACACGACATAATAGGGGGTATTTATGCGAAACTCAAACCGTAAACAAGCTTTCTCATTGATAGAATTATTAGTAGTTATTGTGGTGATGGCTGTGTTGTTTTCTTTGGCTAAGATGAAAATATACGATACATCACTTATCCAAGCTGGAAATATGGTAATATCACATATCAGATACACAAGGGAATTATCAGCAAATGATAACAAATTCCAGTATTATCCGCGTGATGTTACTTCAGCAGTAGAGAGAAATCGCACCAAGTATTGGTTTAAGCAATGGTGGCATATTAAATTTACAAATATGAATGACCATATTATATACTATATCTTTAGTGACCAACCCACATCAGCAGCCACAACCAATTTCAACAACACAGCCCAATCACAATTTTCAGAATTGGCTACTAACCCTTTGGATGGTAAATATCTAATCGGTGCAAGCGGTGCTCCTAATTACCCATCAAAAGACAAAGTAGTAAAACAATTGGATTTGACACAATATTATGGTATCCATCATATCAAGTTAGATGGCGGATACTCTTCATCTAGTATGCCAAATAATCTAGGCGATAGAATTAATATTTTATTTGATAGTAGAGGAAATATTTATATGTCTGAAGGGTTGCGTGGGGATAGTGAAGATACCAATCCATACGATTCCCAATACAGACATCCGTTGTTGCAAGAAGCAAATATTAGCTTGTGTAAAGACACTCAAGCAAATGAATGTATTGTTATTACTATAGAGCCTAAAACCGGAATGCTTAGACTCAATCGCTAGTTGCGATAAATATCCCTTTTTGGTAGTTTTTTTTGAGTTGATGAAATTTTGCGACTATGCCGTGCATGGCGATATACACGCCATGCTTTGCGTTTTGTGCAAATCCTAGGGCCAACATCAAGTTGCTTGTTGCTTCTACCTGTTCTATCTCGTATGGCTTCATTGCTCCTGTAAAAATGACAATTTTATTTTTGATAAATTTATTGACAAACTTTGCACTTTTGTGCATCGTATCTGTCCCATGAACTACCACAATTTTGTTGCTTTTTGTGTTTTGTATGGTATTAAGGAGAGTTTGTCTATCCTTTTTGGTAAATTCTAGACTATCTTTGGAAATAATTTGAGTAATGTGTATTTTTTGATTTATAAAACAACTTCTCTTTAGAATCTCTTTTATGACTTTATAATCATTTGGGACTTCTAACTCTCCGCTTATAGGATTATATCGTTTATTAAAAGTCCCTCCCGTATTTATTATCTCAATCATTCAACCGCTTTAAAAAATTTACTTCTGCTTTATTGTATCTGGTTAATTGCAATATCTTTTCGTAAATATCTTCGGTTTTGATATCTGTTTTTTCTAATGTTTTTCTATTTCTTAATTCTACCATTCCATCTTTTAATTTTTTACCAATTACCACCGCATAAGGAAATCCGATAAGCTCAAAATCTTTGATTTTTGG
>JAADDX010000011.1 GCA_013153685.1 Campylobacterota bacterium
TCAAATTCACAAGCTTGCCCGATAATAATCGGTCCTGAACCTATAAGTAATATTGTTTTTATATCTTCTCTTTTTGGCATTAGTATCCTTTGAGTTATTTTGCTTAAACCGCTAGCCTAGTCCAAAAAGGCAAAGTATCAAGCTACACCTTTGAAACTAGCAAGTTTGAATTATTCTGCGGAAATTATATCAAATTTTTGGGAATTTTTATAGAAGAAAAGGAGAAAAAGAGATTAGTGCGAACAACACGCACACCCTACCACCTCTAAATCATCATCAAAACTCGGCGTCGTTTGAGATGTAGCGGAAATAATCGTCTCTTTATACGCAATTACATTATCGTTATGCTTGATGGTGTAGTAGATTTTTGTGGTATTTCTGATGGTATTGATAGTCGAACAATACGTCTCAAGAGAGCTTAATACCCATCTTTTGGCTTTAATATCTTCAGCGTCACTATTGATATCATAAATAATCGTAATTTCCGTAAAAATCTGTGGATAACTCTCACTTCTAGTAGCGTCCAATTCTATCTCACATTTAGTGATATTAAAACCTTGTTTTCTTGCCAAATACACCACATCCACGCCACTACAACTAATCATAGCTCCTCCAAATACCTCCACTGGTGAAAATTTATGAGGATCTATGGTGATTTTTGATTTGCCGTTATCAATCTCAAATGTTAAATCATCTATATTTCTAGCGGTAATTTTCATCATTACTCCTTCAATGGCTTTGTTTGCGTGATTGTATCATATTTAACACCATTAATCAAATAACTTCTACATCAACTTTTGCTTTTGTATTGCTAATTTGAGCTTTATCCCCTTTTTTGAGAGTTGTGATATCAACTTTGGTATTATCTTTGGTAATTTCCACAAACCCAAATTTCTCTCTATTTTGTGGATTGGCTAAGCGATAAGCATTTTGGAGTTGTTCTAGTTGAGAAGACTTCTTTGTTAGTATATTCTCAAGCTGATCATCAAATAAACGCAATTTATCTAATAAAAGACGTTTAGATAACAAAATATTATCCATTTTCTGATTAAAAGCCGAAGGATTGGGGAGGAGGAGTTGTTTTTGTGATAGAATATTTTGCATTTTGGTATGGAAATTGACTTTTAGAGTGGCTAGGGTTTCAAATTTGATTTGGAATTGAGTGGAGATAGAGTTGAGTTTGTACAATTTCCAAAGATTTTGTAATACCAGTTCTTTATTTTGTAATATGTTAGCCATTTTGTAATTAAACTGCTCTATCATATCATCTATCATAAATAGATGTTCATTAATATCTGGCAATAAAATTTCCATAGCATTACTTGGAGTAGATGCACGCTTATCTGCTACATAATCACTAATTAGCACATCTGCTTCATGTCCTATTGCGGAAATAATCGGCGTTTTGGCATGATAGATAGCTTCTGCTACACTTAGTGTATTAAAACTCCACAAATCCTCCAAACTACCTCCACCTCTTGCAATTACAATCACCTCATGATTATTACTATCAGCTAACCTAATCTTATTTGCAATCTCATATTGAGCTTGTGTACCTTGGACGAGTGTGTTATAGATATAAAATTTCACAAGAGGCCATCTTTTGCGAGCTATTTTGAGCATATCACTCAACGCAGCACTTGGATTAGCGGTAATAATAGCAACATTTGTAGGATACTTCGGTAGGGGTGCGTTTTTGTTAAAATAACCCTTTTGTTGTAATTCACTCTTGAGTTGCTCAAACGCCATTTGCAAATCCCCAACACCACTTGGAGTGATTTTACTTGCGATTAGTTTGTATTCACCGCGAGGCGTGTACACACTTAATGCTCCATAAATTACAATACGCATCCCTTGTTCGAGTCTGAATTTGAGATTTTTAGTATTGCTTCGCCACATTGCACAATTTAGCAGTGAATTATCATCCTTAATACTAAAATAAATATGCCCCGTATTGTGATAAGTTACTTGAGAAATCTCACCTTCTACTTCCACTAACTCAAAATGATTCTCTATTGTGGCTTTTATCTGATTGTTTAGTTGCGTAACACTTAATCGCATATTACTCTCTTGAGATGTGGTTTGAGCTTAGCTAGGATATCGTATGTAATCGTATTGGGGTAGTTTTTGGCAAATTCTTTAACATCATCAAAAACACATACCTCATCATACTCCCCAATAACCATCATCGAGTCCATGGAAATTTTACCCACAGCTAGCGTGTCTTTAAGCTGTAACTCCTTATCAAAATACAAAATCCCATCACTATATCCAATATCTACAAGAGTGGTCATGGTATCGTTACAAAAAGTATATGTTTTGTTATAACCGACTGCTTGATTTTTGTAAATCATCTGTTGTTTAAGAGCTTTTGCATACAGACTCATCACCGGCTTTGTATCTTCCATCCCACCATACAAAGCTATCCCAACTCGCACATAATCAAACATACTAAAATCCTTCAAACGAAACACCCCCGCACTATTTGCAAGATGAAATTTGGGTAAATCCAGATTGTGTAATTTACAAAATGCAACCACTCTATCTTTGAGTTTTTTGAATCTATCTAACTGAATAAAAGTATCGCACCCAATCTCATCACTACAACAAAAATGGCTAAATATCCCTCTTACTTCAAACTTATCAAATGCGAGTTTTAACACCTCATCAACCTCATCCATACTCAAAGCATTTCTATGCATTCCTGTATCAAATTTGAGATGAATTTTTTTGTGTTTTGATCTGCGAAGTTGTTTGATATCGGAAATAGTATAGCTAATGTTGGGACTATTGTAGCAGAGGGTAGGAAAGAAGACTAGGACCTCTTTGAAATAATCCTTTACCAGCATAGCCTCATCGTTGTTTCTTACACAAACACGCTGAATTCCCTTTTGTTGCAACATCTTTGCAATTTGCACAATACCGTGTCCGTAGGCATTGTCTTTGATAACTGCTAAAATCTCACAATTGGAGGTATTAGAGATGTTATCCACATTTGCAAAAAGATTGCTTTTTGATAACTTAATATAAGCCAAATCAATCCTTTTTCTCAGCTGTGGTTTTTAGCTTGGATGTCCCTACAAAACATCCACCTTTTTCAATAATGATATTTTTGATAATAATCTCACCTCTTACTTCACCACCATCTACAATTTCTATCGTATCACACTCAGCTGTTCCTTCAAAACTACCATTCACAGTGAGTTTGTTGGCTTTAAGAGTCCCTTTGATACTCCCCTCTTTACCTATACTAATCTCATTTGTAGAGACAATAGTCCCTTCAACTCTACCCTCAACATGAAGCTTAGCACTAAACTCCAGTTCTCCTTTAATCATCGCACCTTTTGATATTAGTGTTGTTGAATTAGTTGTTTTTGCCATTGTATCGCCTTTATTAAAGATTGCCATTTGATTTTTCTCTCCTTTTTAAAGATTGAATTATAATTTTGTAAATTCCACTTTACAAATACCATAGGATCTAATACCATCCCCAAATACCGAATCTCATAATGCAAATGAGGACCACTACTTAATCCAGTATTTCCGCTATAAGCGATAATCTGCCCTTTTTTGATAAAATCACCCTGTTTGACAACTATCTTATGCAAATGCCCAAACATTGTCTTAAACCCAAAATTATGATCTATAATCAGCAAATTTCCATATCCGCTTCGTTTATGATAATGTGCAAATTCCACTATCCCATCGGCAGTAGCTCTTACTGGTGTATTAAATTTGGCTCTCATATCCAGACCCGTATGAAATTCTCTCTTGTGCAAAATAGGATGGATCCGCCATCCAAAACGAGAAGAAATCCCAATATACGGCACTGGTGAACCGTTTGGAATATTGTGCAAAATAAACTTCTTATCTAACAAATTCAATTTTGCTAAATTTAATCTTTGATTAATATGCATATCTTTAGGAGGGGCAAATTGAATAATACGTTCTATATCCGCTACTCTATCATTCACCTCTGCGAGTATTTGTTCTTTTTTGGAGATAGTTTTCTCTAGTGCAGTGATGTTGTTCTCAAGCTTGGTGATTTTATGTTCGAGTTGTTGTTTTTGTTTGATTATTAGTTGCATCTCTTTGTTGGTAGAGATTAAAGCTTGGTTTTTTGATTCGATTACGCTATTGAGGTATTTGATGAAGAAAAAAGTAAAAATCACAAGAGCGATTGTAAATACTGCAAAGAAAATAAGAAACTTTTTGAGTAGTTGAGTGATTGTATATTGCTTGCTACCATTTAGAGTGGTAATGGTAATTAAAATCTTATTTTTCATTCAAAAACTCCTCTACCACACTAAAGCTGCCAAATACCAACGTAGGAGAATCGATGCTATCGGATTTATCATACGAACTTACGTCAATACCGAGCTCTTGAGCTGTTTTTAGTAATTGTTCCTTTTGCAGTATACGAGGATCGTTTATATCAATAAGAAATAACTTATTAATAATCGGCTTTAAAATCGTTAGAATTTGCTTGTAGTCCTTGTCTTTGTAAGTATTGTAAATAAGATTGATTTTTTGAGGGGCAAATTCATTTAGGATAGCTTTAGCCGCCAATGGATTATGCCCTACATCGATGTAAGTGTTTTTATCTATTTTTTGGAGTCTTGCTTTGAGATGGATGTTTTTGAGGTATTTTAGATCCAACCTCAGCCCTTCTTCTACCACACATGCCAATGCTAATGCCAAATTATCAGCCAAGTAAGAAGCAAAATTATGCTCTTTGATAAATTTCCTAATTTCCGCTATCTCGTAATTATCAAAATAATCTATATAAAAAGGATACTTACGTGTCAAATCATACACTTCATCATGGATTTGTTTGCCTATTATTGCTTTGTTTTGAATAGAATTTAGCTTGGTAGTAGCAATATCTTTTATTGTATCTCCCAAGAACGCTTGATGGTCGTAATCAATAGGCGTTACAAGCGTGATATCTCGCTCAAATACACTCGTAGCATCCTTCTCTCCTCCAAGTCCTGCTTCTAAAATCACATAATCCATATCGCCAAAAATCCGCATTGCAAGCAAAGTAGTATATTCAAAATAACTTAAAGTCTGTAAATATTTCTTGGGGATTGTATTTTGTAAAAATTGGTGAGCTCTCTCCAAGCTTTCATCATCAATATCCTTCCCGTTTACCCAAATTCTCTCATTAAATTTTTGAATATGAGGTGAAGTATAATGCCCTACGCTAAACCCCATATTATGCAAATAAGTAGCAAGAAATCTACCAGTACTTCCTTTGCCATTGGTGCCTATGATGTGGATTATTTTTTTGGGTTTTTTGAAACTATTTTTTATTTTATTCCAGCAATTAGGCATTCTATCATAATCGATTTTCTGATAAAAAAGCGGTTTGCTCTCTAAAAATTCAGTCCATCTCAACTCTATTTCTCCCACCTGTTTTTGCTTTGTAAAGTCTCTCATCAGCCAGCTTCAAAGTCTCTTCCATAGAATTAGTCTCACTCCTATCAGCTACTCCTGCACTAATAGTGATATCGATTCTTGTATCTTTATACATAAATTTAGTTTTTTGTACTATTTTTCTGATTTTTTCCGCAAATTGATATGCTTCTTTTTTGGTAGTCTCTGGTGCAATAATCACAAACTCTTCTCCACCAAATCTACCAACTATATCAATATCGCGTGAATATCTATTTAGAAGCAATCCCACACTTTTTAGTATCACATCTCCAGCATCATGTCCGTATGTATCGTTTACGTTTTTGAAATGATCAATATCAAAAAACAAAATACTATATATTCTTTGGTGTCTTTTGTAAAATTCTTCTTGTTGATGAAGGGCTTGATTAAGAGCTTTTTTATTTAACATTTTAGTAAGATCATCCGTCTTTGCTTCCTCTTTTACTAATTTAAGCTCCTCTTCTAATTTTTTGACTTTTTGCTTAAGGCTTTCTACCTCATCATGTTCTTTTTGGACATCATCACTAAATTTTGTAATTTCCACATCCAAACTCTCCGCAATCGCAAGCAATTTTGTTTTAATAATTTCAAAATCTCCAGTCGTGTCGACATTTTTGATATCATTGGAAATTAATTTGATTTTCTTTGAAGAATTAGACGATGTTTTTAGAAGGTGGATAATCTTTCTTGTTAATAATTCTGTGATTTTATCTATATCGACAATCTTTTTTCGAAACTCTTCTTTATCTTTTTTGATTCTTTTTTTTGTTAGGATTTTGAGCTCATCGGCAAACTTTCCTGATGTTATAAATTCCGGATGTTTTTTGAGTTCTTTTTGTAATATAGCAATTTCATCATACATTGCTTTGGCATAACTTGGCGTGAGTGTAAAAATGATAGCTTCTTGTAATGTAGAAAAGTCTTCTTGTTTTTGCATACATTCAATAATACGTGGTAGCAACTCAACTATATCATCGCCACTCAAAGCACATCGTTTTTTGTATTTTTCTATCAGCTTATCATCATACGTCGTCATAAAATCCAACCATTCATTTCTCATCTTCACTACATCACCCACACTAAGATGCGGTTTTTGGATTTGATTTAATTGTTTGGTAGAGATGGACTTGGCTTTGGTAGGTAGCATATCTATTACTTGTAATAGACGCTTTGCATAATTTACCATCTCATGTGAAAATTCTTTCTCTTTGGAAATGTTCTCACGATTTAGATTATTAATCAAAAATACCGCCAATTCATCTAAAGTTTTTACTTTGTAATTTGCTAGTAGTTTCTTGTATTTGTCATCTAATTTCTTAATAAGAGCTTCTACCTTGCTACAATCCTCTACACTCACCCCCGCTTTTTTAGCTTCTTTACAAAACACCTCTTGATACTCATAAGGTGTAAATACATATCCACTCCCCTTAAAATGTGCCAATGCTTTTTGTGCTATTTCCTTAATTGTCATGATTCATTCCTTCTTGAGCTACTTTAAACTCAATTTCTTGTAATGCTCTTGCAAACGCCTCTTTGAGTGCATTGTGCTTGAGGTTATCACTTACAACAGAATTACTATCAATAGAAAAATCATAACTCCCATGAACGATATATTTATGATATTTGTGAAATTTATCATACACATAAGATGTGATAGTCGCGGTGGCTCTATATAATATCGGATATCCGTTCTTATCATAATCCAAGACATCTAATGAAGTGGAATTAACTTTTAGCTTGATAGATGAAGTGGCATTTTGTTTGATTTTGGCATTAAATACATTAAATACCGCTTCATTTAGAGCATCTTTTAAAAACACAGCCTCGGTAGGATTCTTCACATCGATCTCTACCTCCGGAGTGATTGTATCTCCCAACATTTCAGACGTATAAACAGTCGAGGGTTTATACCCACAACCAGATAAGCTAAAAGCAAGAAGCAAGAAGCTCAAAGCTAATTTATAATTCAATCTCATCCTTTTATAACAATATTTATAAGTTTATTTGGAACTACTATCTCTTTGATGATAGTTTTACCATCTATATATCTTGCGGCAGCTTGTTTTGCTACTTCTATTAATTTATCTTTATCCTCATTTGGTGCTACATGTATTTCTGCTCTTTTTTTACCATTTACGGTTACTGCCATAGTAATTTCATCATCTTTTAGTGCAGATTCATCAATCTCTATTTTACCAAAATTTTCTTGATTAAATAAATTATCAGCTATCTCATTTGCAATATGTGGCACAATCGGCTCTAATACATTTGTAATAATCCAATATCCTTCTGTATAAATATCCTCATTATCGATTTTATTTAACTCATTTAATGCTTCCATAGCACTTGCTATTAAGGTATTAAATGCAAATGTTTTAGTATATACTTCATCTGCTTTTTTTAGTGTTTCATATACTTTTTTTCTTGCTAATTTTTCCGCTTTTGAAGCTGGGATTGGATTTGGTTTGGTAGTAGTGTTTTTGCATTTTGCTTGATTTGTGTATAATCTATTTAAAAATCTAAATGCACCCTCTACTGCCTTATCATTCCATTCAAGCTCTTTTTCCGGTGGTGCAGCAAAAAGGATAAAAAGTCTTGCGGTATCCGCTCCATATTTTTCTATCAATTCATCAGGATCAACCGTATTTCCTTTTGATTTAGACATTTTAGAACCATCTTTTAATACCATTCCTTGCGTTAGTAAATTTTTAAATGGTTCATTTACACTTGCATAACCCAAATCTCTCAATGCTTTTGTAAAAAATCTTGCATACAAAAGGTGTAATATCGCGTGTTCTATCCCACCAATATACTCATCTACACTCATCCAATATTTCTCATCTTCACTTCTAAATGGAACATCTTTATATTTATGAAAATCGGTTACATATCTAAACTGATACCAGCTTGATTGAACAAATGTATCCATTGTATCCGTCTCACGAGTAGCATCAGCTCCACATCTAGGACAAACACATTTTTTCCACGTAGGGTGAGTTTCAAGAGGATTTCCACTTCCGGTAATCTCTACATCATCTGGCAAAGTTACTGGTAAATTTTCTATTTTTTCAGGAACTAATCCACAATTTTGACAATGAATAAAAGGAATTGGAGCCCCCCAATATCTTTGTCTTGAAATTCCCCAGTCTCTTAATTTATAATTAACGGTTTCCTTTCCTATACCTAATTCCTCAAATTTTTTGATAATAGCTTTTTTAGCTTCCTCACTTTTCATTCCACTAAATTCACCACTATTTACCAAAATTCCTGGATTTGTATAAGGTAATTCCAAATTTCCTTTTGGTGGTTCAATAACATGTTTTATAGGTAAGTTATATTTGTTTGCAAATTCAAAATCTCTCTCATCATGAGCCGGCACCGCCATTACCGCCCCACTTCCATATTCTACTAATACAAAGTTTGCTACCCATACTGGTATTTTTTCTTTTGTAAGTGGGTGGATTACGTCTATTCCGATATATACACCTTCTTTTTCTTGTGCAGCTCTATCCCTTGGTAAGATTGATTGCATTTTTAGGATTGTTTGTTTTGTTTGCTCATCTAAAAGATTATTTTGTATCATATAATTTACAATTTCATGCTCTGGTGCAAGTGCAGAATAAGTCACTCCATAAATAGTATCAGCCCTTGTAGTAAAAACTTCATATCCATCAAAACAATTATTTAATTTTTCTTTACTTTCTTGACTTAATTCAAATCTAAATTCAAGCCCCAAACTTCTACCTATCCAGTTTTCTTGCATTGTAAGCACTCTTTTTGGCCAACCATCACGAAGCTCTTTCATATCATCAAGCAATTCACCAGCATATTTCGTAATAGCTATATAATATCCAGGCATCTCTTTTTGGATAATTGGATTATCACATCTCCAACAACACCCCTCAATTACCTGCTCGTTTGCCAAAACTGTATGACAAGTCTCACACCAATTAACCGTTTGGTTTTTTTGATATAAAAGCCCTTTTTCATACATTTTGATAATAAACTCTTGCTCCCATCTTGTGTATTCAGTATCACTTGTAGCAAATTCTCTTGTTTTTGAGAAGCTAAGCCCCAAACTTTTTAGCTCTTTTCTCATATAATCAATATTTTCATAAGTCCATTTTTTTGGGTGTAGTTTGTGCTTGATAGCCGCATTTTCCGCTGGCATACCAAAGCTATCCCAACCAATTGGATGAAGAACATTATATCCCATTTGTCTATAATATCTTGCAAGTGCATCACCTATTGAATAGTTTCTTACATGCCCCATATGGATTCTTCCTGATGGATATGGAAACATACTTAAAATATATTTTTTTGGTAAAGTTTTATCTTCACTTGGTTCAAAACTATTATTTTTATCCCAAAATTCTTGCCATTTTTTTTCTATCTCTTTTGGATTGTATTGCATAAAAACTCCTTATTTTACTTACCTAATCTCCAAATAATTTGTTTATTATATTATTTTTTATCAAAAAAATCAACAAAAAAAACTTTTTTCAAGTTCTATATGGTATAATATTAAAAAAATCAAAATTTGTCCGATTTAGTAAGTAGGACACAGAAAGGATAGAGAATGGAACTATTCAGTAATGTAGGGCAAGTTCAGAAATCTATGGATTATTCTTTAAATAATTTACAAAATGACGATAAGTTACATACGCGGAAATTAGAAGAGAATCAAGATGTTCAAAAAGATAATGAGAACGACGAAGAGAAAAAGAACAAAATACGAGAAGAGTTACAAAAAACTGTAGAGGAATTAAACAAAGAGATGTCTCCTCTAAATACCGATATTAAATTCAAGTTTGACGACAAGGTTGATGAGCTTGTAGTAAATGTAATAGACAAAAATACCGATAAAGTAATAAGAAAAATACCATCAGATGAAGCACTTAAACTCATGGAAAAAATGAGAGAATTAGTAGGAGCTTTATTTGATAAAAAGGGGTAGAAAATGAGTGATTTTGGAGCATTAAGCAGCTTAGGTGCTGGAAGTGGGGTCTTGACGTATGATGTAATTGATAAATTAAAAAATGCTGATGAGGCTACAATGATTACACCTTTGCAAACCAAACTAACCAACGTACAAAACAAAGAAAACGCACTTACTGATTTGACTACACAGATTTCTTTGTTAAAAACTTCAATATCTGATTTCAAAGATGGTGCTATATTTCAAAAAAGAACACTAGACACCACCGGAAGTAGTGTTACAGCAAAAGTAGAAGATGGGGTTGCTGTGCAATCTATCAGCATGGACGTAACACAACTTGCACAAAACGACATCTACCAATCAAACGGCTATGATAGTAAAGATAGCAAAATCAACAGCACAGGTAGTGATCAGACTATTAAACTCAATTACGGAGGACAAGAGACGGAGATTACTATCAAAGATGGGGCTACGTTAAGTGATTTGAAAGATGCAATTAATGACGCCGATATAGGTGTGGTAGCTTCTATTATCGATACCGGAAGTGATGATGATCCTTACAAATTGGTCCTCAAAGGTAATAAAACAGGAGCTGATAATATCATCAAGCTAGATTATGGAAATATTGATGATTTAGGATTTAATCAAACGGTATATCAATCAGCGGAATATAGTGCCGATACCGATAAAGTAAACGATAGCGGTGATACGCAAACATTCAAGATTACGGTAAACGGGACTGATTATTCTATGGACTTAGCCGATGGTGCGACAGTAAGTGATATGGTCGATGCTATTAATAACGGCGAATTAAAAGATAGCGATGATAATAGTTTAGCTGGTGTAAGTGCCTCTTTTGAGGATGGACATATCAAAATCCACCTCCAAGATATAGGTGATGTATCAATTGATGATACCAATCTTACTACCAACATGAACGACAATACCGATTTTGACGCAAATGATAACAGAGTGCAAGAAGCACAAAATAGCATATTTAAATACAACGGGGTGGAAGTAGAGAGAGATAGCAATGAAGTGACAGACTTGGTAGTAGGTCTTACTATGAATCTCGCAAGCACCGGGAAAACCACTATAAATATCAAACAAGATACCGATAGTATCGAGCAATCAGTGCAAGATTTTGTAAGCGGATATAATTCACTAGTATCAAAGATCCAAGATCTTACAAAATACGATCCGGATTCTAAAACTACCGGATTATTTCAAAGTGAGTCTGCAATTAAGTCTATACCAGAAGATATTAGTAGATTGTTATTTAGCGGATTTGCTAATTCTACTACAACAAAGACAGACTTAAATGGTACTGAGTATACTGCAAATACACTCTTAAATGCGAGTGATTTTGGATTTACTATGAATAGGACTGGATTTTTGGATTTTGACTCAACCAAATTTAAAGATATGTTAGAAAATAAACCAGATGAGACGGAGCAGTTTTTGGTAGGAAAGTCGGATGATGATACCGATAACGGAGCTTTTGGAAAAGTACTAGATTATATCGATAGCCTTACAAAAGGTTCTAATTCGACACTAGAATTACTAAGCAACCAATACAAAAAAGAGGAAGATTCATACGAAGATAATATCAAAAGCAACCAAGAATTTATCGATCAAAAATATCAGATTATGGCTCAGCAATTCGCAAGTTATGACGAAATGATTAGTAGTTTCAATAATCAAGCAGTGGTGTTACAACAACAAATTGACGCAATGATTCACTCAAAATAAAAAGGATAAATAATGTATTCTCAAGCAGTTAGTAGTTACAACCAAAACAACATCAACATAGAAACACCAGAAAAACTCATCGAAATGCTCTATGAAGGAGCACTTCGATTTACTTCTTTTGCCAAAAAATCAATTGAAAAAGATGATATTGAAAAGAAGGTATATTGGATTAATAGAGTTATTAATATATTTGCCGAGTTATTGGCATCGTTAGATTTGGAAAAGGGTGGGGATATCGCACTTTATTTAAGTGGATTATACGAACAACAAATAAAATTCTTAATAGAAGCAAACGTAAATAACGATACTGAGAAATTGGATATCGTAATCAAAGTATTAAAGGGGTTATTAGAAGCATGGAAAGAGCAAAATGGTTAAGACAATTAAAAACAGCCGTAATTAACGGCGACGAAAAAAAATTAGAAGAATTATCAAAGCAACCGGTGCCGGAGTTTGACGATATACAAATGGCACAAGAAGCTTTGTCATATATCAAACAGGCACAAAGATTTCTATCGCACAAAAAACATAACGTAGCTAAGCAACTACAAGCACTAAAACAACAAAAGCAATACAGTCATACCGCCAATACTTCAAATACTGTCAGTTTTGAAGCATAGCCACTTACCTATTATAATAGGTGGCCTTTATCCTTTAGCACATACACTTCACCAAAACTTTTAAAAAACTTAACTGCTTGCTTAACGTTTATAATTTTATCCTTTTCACCTATAAAGACTTCTAACTTAATACGTTTATCAAGATGATGGATTAAATTCCAGTTAAAACTAAATAATTCTTCTAATTGTTCATATTCACACTCATCTATATACTTGCTAATATCACGATTAGTTGGGTAGATAACGTTTGCGAGGAAAGTTTGGATGTAGTTTTGTTTGTTGGTTTGAAAACTTTTTAATTGGAGATTGATTGCTTTTTGATTGAATGTAAAAAATGCCGGCGAGATGAGCTGTAGCTTGTCTACTCTTTTGTGTGTATGAACCGCATCAATGAGTGCCTTTTGAGCACCATAACTAAATCCCGCCACACAAAACTCGCTCTCATCCAAATATTCCCCAAATAACTCTCTCTCATCCCAAAAACAAAATCCGCTATAATACCTCATCAAAGATCGCCTTTATCTCTTCTGCAGTGATAACTTCATGCTCAAATAAAATACGTTGTGCTTTTAAAATCACTTCTTTTTGTGATAAATACAATACCTTAGCCCTTTGAGCAGCATCATCCAAGAGCTTTGCTACTTCCGCTTCGCTAGATAAAATATTCTCACCCATTCCATATTCAAATACCATCTTTTGGGCTAATTCTTTGGCCTTTTTGATATCTTCACTAGCATTTGAATATTTTTCCTTAAAAATATCCTCAACACAAATCATTCCACTTAGATATACTTCCATTTTTGATTCGATTTCACTTTTTGATATCAATTCCCTATCTATTTCTTTGAAATTATCTTTTACCAACGTCATTTTATCAAAATCCACATCAAGCCATCTTGCTACTACCGCTTTTGCAGCTTGATAGTATGAAAGGATTTTTTTCTCATTTTCGGTATAACTTAAAATCTTTTTCTTTCCGACTAAAACTTTATCCCTCACAGCAATAAAGTCATCATTGTCGATAAAACCTTTGTTTTGTTTAAGTGCAAAAATACTTGCTTCATTTACCAAGCTAGCCAATGCAGCTCCACTAAAACCAACAGTCATTTTGGCTATCTCTCTCACATCGCCCCTAAATGGTTTATCTCTTAAATATATACGTAAAATAGCCTCCCTATCGTCAAGCCCTGGGAGTTCTACATACACTCTCCTATCAAATCTTCCAGCTCTCAAAAGTGCATCATCAAGCAATTCCACTTTGTTAGTAGCAGCGATCACAATCACACCATCACTTTTTTCAAATCCGTCCATTTCCGTGAGTAGTTGATTAAGAGTAGCTTCCCTCTCTTCATTTCGTAAAGCTCCTCTAGCCTTTCCAATAGCATCTATCTCATCTATAAAAATAATAGAAGGAGCGTTTGCTTTTGCTTTGGCAAATAAATTTCTTACTCTCTTTGCTCCCACACCCACAAACATCTGTACAAATCCTGCACCGCTTTGATAAAAAAACGGCACACCAGCTTCTCCAGCTACCGCTTTTGCAATCAACGTCTTACCCACTCCTGGTGGACCTACTAAAAGCACCCCTTTAGGCAATCTTACACCGAATTCTTGATATTTTCTAGGATTTTTAAGAAAATCAACTATCTCAATAAGCTCCTCTTTTACTTCGCTAATTCCGGCTACATCATCAAATGTAACATCCGACTTTTGTGGTTCTATTAAAAAATCTTTATCCACACTATCCACTTGCATTTGAGCTTGCATTTGAGCTTGTTGGGGATTGTTTTTAGAAAATTTACGAATTAGAAGCACTATCAATAAGAAAAACCCAAATACAATAAATCCAGCCAATATATCATTAATCAGATTTTCCACACTATAACTAGAATCATTCATCATTAAAGCACCAATTAAAATCAAAATCAAAAATACAACTATAAATACGGCACCATAATTTCTATCTTGCTGCATCTTTAGGTCCTTTTTTTGATGGAATTATAACATATAAAGAAAAAAAAGTAAGTTTTTGGAGTATATTTTAACTTTTGGCACTTTTTAAACACTTTTATTAAATACAATTATACCCTATAAATATAACAATCCACTAAAGGAGAACAACAATGAAAAAAGTTGTAACAGCTGGTTTAGGATTGGCAGTTTTAGCTACAGCTGCAAGTGCAGTTAGCTTAGATAGCAATCCAAACTACAAAAAACTAAAAAATTTCCACCCAAAAGGTGTAAATAACGACTCTTGTTTAATGTGTCACAAAGCTACAGATTCTGGAATCGTAGCTGATTGGAAACATTCAAAACACGCAAAAGTTGGTGTAGGATGTGTAGAATGTCACGTAGTTCCAAAAAATTACCCAACTGCATTCAAAGCTCACCCATTCCAAGGAAGCAACTGGACAGTTCAAATCGCAGTATCTTCTGTAACTTGTGCTAAATGTCACAAAAAAGAAGTAACTGAATATATGAACTCTGGACACGCAAGAGGTGGAGCTCAATGGCTTGCTACTAACCAAAACAAACATGGTTATTTAATGACTAAATTATCTTACCACTATGAAAGCTTAAAAGGTGCAAATCCTTCTTATGGTGTAAGTGGTGCAAAAATGGAAAAAGGTATTAGAACTGATGGAAGTGTATTCCAAGCTAATGCTAAAACTCCAAGAACAGCTAACTTAAACGTAGCAAACATCTGTATCCAATGTCACGGAACAGTAATCAAACTTGACAAACAAGGTAGACCTGATGCTACTACTTGGCCAAACGATGGTATTGGTTCATTGTATCCAGATGGTGGGGTATCTAACTGTCTATCTTGTCACTCAAGACACAAATTCTCAGCTGCAGAAGCTAGACAACCAGGTGCATGTACAAACTGTCACTTAGGACCTGACCATCCGATGAAAGAAGTATTCGAATCTTCAGTTCACGGACATATTTTCGAAACAAATG
>JAADDX010000008.1 GCA_013153685.1 Campylobacterota bacterium
CTCGCACTATTTTCATACTATTTGGAAATAAAGTCTGAGAATTGTATACCAATCTCTCCTTTCCATGTCCAAATTTGATATACAAATCGCCACTCACATTAATATCAATAGGACGTGAAATTAAATGCTCTGTGGATTTGTTGGTATCTAGATTTACTACTTGAAACCATAGTTTTTGTTGAGGAATAATCGCTAATGTAGTATTTACATCAAGCGGTTGTACTTCAGATGAGATTTGTGCTGTAGATACGTTATCCGCATTTGATACGAATGGTGCTGATGGTGGAGTAGAGATGGATGGACTTGGTGATGTGGTGTTTGTGGATGCAGCATGCACCGATACGGTAGTATTAGTAGCGGATGATTGTTCGGTAATATTCTGGGTAGGAGTGTTGTTGGTATCATCTACAAATTCTTGTTTGTTGGTGTGTTGCATCACGTATATAAGCACTACAATAACCAACACCAAAATAGCTACTATTACGTAAGTTAGTTTGTTGTTTGAAGGTGGTGGGGCGATGTGTTCTTGGGTGGTTGTTTGAAGCTCTTCGATCTTGCTTTGCAATAAAGAAAAGTCCGCATCGGGATATTCACTCTGCAAAATTTTCAAAAAACCTTTGAGCTTGATATAGCTAATACCGTCAAAATTATGATGATATAATTTATCCAAAATAATTGGAGATATTTTGGTTTGTTTTGATATTTCCGTAATCGTATGTTTTTGAAATAATTTATCCATTAAAAATCCTATCCATTAAAATTGCACTTGCGACACTCACATTTAGAGAATCAAACTCTCTTTTCATCTCTATACTTATTACTTCATCCAACTTCGCCTTGACTCGTTTTGAGATACCGTTTTGTTCATTACCTACTACCAAAGCCATTTTATGAGACTTAGTGATAGTGCTTTTAGCACCTCTATCAGCACCGATGATCTTGTACCCTTTGGTTTTGAGCTCATTTATGATATCTAAAATATTTTTGATATTTGCAATTGGCATATCGATCGCACAGCCAGCACTCATCCTAATGATACTATCCCACTTGATAGCATTGATACCGGTAATAATCACCCCATCTACGCCAAAACAATACGCACTTCTTACAATAGCACCGATATTTCCCATATCAGTTACATTATCCAATACAATCAAATGCTTGCTATTTGATAAGTCAATTTCTTTGGGGCTAAAGGAAATATCCAAAAAATAACCTTGATGATTTCCGCCTCTTGCCAAGCTTTGTGCTTTTTTGTTGTCTACTATTTTAATAGGGATATTTAGCTTTTGTAATTTGTGAAATTCTTTGGTTTCAAGCTTTTTTGCAAGGATGATCTCATTTACAACGTCGATGTGGTTTTGTAAAATATAATAAAAAATTCTCTTTCCATAAACTATCATAAGCGTATTTTATCATAAAAACATCCAAAATGTATACACTTTTTTATGTTTTTACAAAAGAACTCGATACAACAAGCCCTCTTATTCAAATCTTACTACCATCACTCTATCATTTCCATTCAAATCTTTTATAAACTCAAAATCTGTTATGTGATGTGAAGTGAGAAATTGGGTGAGCAAATCTCTTTGATGATAGCCAATTTCACAAATCAACAATTTAATACGTCGTTTTTTAGCAAGCTGAATGAGTTGTTTGATTATGTATGTGCCATTGTCCTTGGCATATAATGCTTCTGGAGGTTCATATTTGAGTGCGTCATTGTGCCAGTCTTCTTGGACATATGGAGGATTGGAGATGAGGATATCTATATCATCCTCAATATTATCTAGCAAATTAGTCAAATGTAGTTGAATATCCGCATTGTGCAAATGCATATTGTGCTTAGTCACTTCAAGAGCGAGTGGATTAATATCTGTGGCAATAAACTTCGCATCAATAAATCGCGATAACGTGATACAAATCACCCCACTACCAACACCAACTTCAGCTATAGTAGGGCTGGTGAAACACTTAAGCTCCTCTTTGGCAACATCTATGAGGATTTCCGTATCATCACGCGGTATTAGCACACCTTCTTGGATAAAGAACTTTTGTGAATAAAATTCTACCTCGTTAAATATATATTCCAAGGGATAATTTTTTCGTCTGAGGGCGACAATTTGTAAAAATTGATCACCATCAAATTCATACTTCTCATGCAAGTGTAGAAATATTTTCTCCACACCTAGTAATTTTTGAAGAATATACTCCACCTCATGCCTTGGCAAATACGTAAACGCCTCTTTAATGAGCATCTAGCATACCCCACATCTCTTCTTCATTTATAGTCTTTACACCCAAAGAGATAGCTTTATCATATTTGCTTCCCGCATCCTCACCATATACCACAAAATCAGTCTTTTTAGAGACACTATTTGTAACTTTTGCTCCTAAGCTCTCAAGCATTTTTTTTATCTCTCCTCTTGGTTTTGACATAGTCCCAGTAAGAACGATAGTTTTATTTGTAAAAATTGATTCTTTTATTTTTTCTATTTGAGGATTTTTAGGGTTTATAATCTCTTTTAGCTTGATAATCTTATCTTTATTTACTCTAATAAACTCTAACAAAGATTCAGCCATCTCTTCACCAAATCCATCAATTTCCAAAATTTCCTCTTTTGTGATATTCAAAAAATCAACACCAAATTTTTCACAAAGCTTTTTGCTTGCTACTTCACCAATATGTTCTATCCCAAGGGCATTTACAAATCTCCAACACTCCGCACCCTTTGAAGCTTCAATAGCATTTAAAAGATTATTTACTTTTTTTTCTTTAAAACCTTCTAACCTCAACAAATCCTCTTTTTTTAGAAAATACAAATCAACTATATCTCTAATAAGCCCCTCTTTTACTAAAAGCTCTACAATCTTAATCCCAAGCCCATCTATATTCATACAATTTTTACTAGCAAAATATATAATCGAATTAATAACCCTTGCAGGGCATGAGAGATTTTGACATTTAATCAAAGCCCCTTCATCAAGCAATTCACTACCACATTTAGGACATTTTTTAGGGCGTGGGATTTTTTGGTCTGTGTGATGTTTTAGCACTTTTGTAATCTTTGGTATTACATCTCCACTCCTAATAATTATCACTTCATCGCCAATTCTTAAATCCATCCTCTCAATTTCATCAAAATTATGCAATGTAGCCCGAGTAATTATTGCTCCTTCTATTTCTACTGGCTTTACTATCGCTACTGGTGTAATCACCCCAGTCCTTCCCACTTGCAAGATCACATTTTCTAAAATAGTCTTTTTTTCAAGGGCAGGAAATTTAAACGCTACCATCCATTTAGGATATTTTACCGTATAACCTATCATGTCATGCAAAGTTATATCATCTACCTTTACAACCATTCCATCAAGCAT
>JAADDX010000069.1 GCA_013153685.1 Campylobacterota bacterium
ACTCTTTCCACTCCCGTTAGCTCCAATAAATATATTTACATCACTAAATACTAAATTATCTATCTCTTTTATGGTCTTATATCCTGACAACGCAACACTCTCAATATTAATCCTCAACATAATCATCCTTTATTTACGATATTCACGGTATACTTTTGATTTTGCAAGCAGGATTACCGGCATAAAAACTATCCGGTTCTACATCGTGTAGTACTACACTATTTGCTCCAATTACGCTATTTTTACCTATCCTAACTCCCGATGAAATAATAGCTCCACTAGCTATCCACACATTATCTTCTATCACTACCGGAGCTTGTGTATGGATACGCGGATAAGAATCTATAATCAATTTGCCAGTATGAATCTGCACATTAGAAGAAATACGCACATTATTCCCTATAGTGACTTTGTCTCTACAATTAATCAGCACCCCTTCATTTAATGTAGAATTATCACCGATAGTAAAATTATGAGCTTCTAATACACTAAATCTACCAAATGCCTTCACATTCTCCCCTACTTGTGCACCTAGACATTTAATAGAACATATTCGAAGTTTATTTAAGAATTTATTGATTCTTTTGTGTATGGATACATATATACGCATACTTCCTCCCTTTAGACATTGCTGATTTTGAGTAATATCTCGGCACTATTTTCTAAAATAGAAGCTTTTTTGGCAAGCTCTTTTACATCTCTATCATACAAATACGCCCCAAAACCTCTGATAATGAAAATATTTTCATTAATATGAGTTAAGACAATACTTTCCACTTGTTCTAGGAAATTATCCATATCCGATACTTCATAGATTTTTCTTGCACCAATTACATTTTGCCCATAATAATCAAGAGGCCTAAAAGTGTTATGATACAAACTATACGTGACTAAATTTAGCGGAAATACGTGAGCGATACACTTAGCAAGAGATTGTTTTTGGTAAATATAAGAATGTAATCTTACATCAATACTCACATCTTTCCACGACAAATCTTCTTTGTAATGCACTTCTTTGAATATATCGTGTTCATTGAATGTCGAATCTTTTTTATTGATAATAAACTTATCATTCTCAGTCCTTATAGAAAATGAGGTCTGATACGTATGAAACAAACCCTTTTGAAACAAAGTATCCAATACAAATTCATACTCTTTTTTGATTTGGGTTACCATCTGATTTCCTTATTATTGTAAAATTTCCCCATCTTTATACACCCATCTACCATCCAATTTGATAAATTGACTTTTCTCAACAAAAGAATTATCCACACCATTGCATAGTATATGTGCTCTAAATGTCACGCTATCATACGAATGTTGTAGTATCTCTAGTCCCTTAAACTCACAAGAATCACTAAAATCTTTAAGTTGTTTATAATCTTTTTGATTAAGAGATGTTTTGATAATATATCCAATCTCACCTACAGCAAAAGCACTATAACGACTCTTCATCAACGTAAGCACATCTTGTGGATACGCTCCCTTGTGATAAATACGGCAACACTTTTTATATTTCTTTGCACTACCACAAGGGCATGGTGCATTAACACTAATTTTCATTTTTTAATGCTTGGTAGATTAGCTCTAGGGGGTGCTTAAATATGGCTGATGAATTAAATTCATTTAAAGATTGGGTGATTTGTATCCTACACGCACTACATTCAGCAGACACAAACTCCGCTTGCGTTTGATCAATCATTTCCGCCTTAATCGCACCGGCTTTTTGAGCTAGATGGAATTTTTCTGTTTGCATCGTAATCCCTCCAAAGCCACAACAAACATTCGGATCACTCATCTCTTTGAAATTATATGCTTGCTGCAAAAACGCACGCGGTTGTTTATATATCCCTTGCACTTTTCTAAAATGACACGGGTCGTGATATGTAACGCTACGCTCTTGCTTTGTTAGCAACTCCAAAAGATTCGTATTTGCATACAACCATTCCGTCGCACCGAAAATTTTTGATTTGATTTTTTGATGTAATGGCAGATACTGTGGAGCATACTCTTGTAAGTAGTGTTCATAATCTACTTTTAGCATCGCACTACATGTCGCTTCTGGCACCAATATAGCATCCACATCGTCAATAAACTCATTAAAATACTCCAAATTATATTTAGCAAGTTTATCAACTGTCTTAAAATCTCCAGTAAAATACGCCGGAGCCGCACAACACATCTGTTTTTTGGGGATAAAGATATCTATATTGAGGATTTTTAATATTTCCACCAAACTATCCCCAACTTCTACATAATTATAATTTGCCAAACATCCGATAAAGATAGCTACTTTTTTATCAGGTTTGTCGGCTTTAATGTATTGTGGGTATTTTTTGAGAAACGGCACTCTTTTCATGCTTGGTAATAATCTATCTTTTTTAATAAGCGGCAAACTAAACCTACTTCTCATCGCGTTTTTCTCTTCTTCTATTTTAAATCCGCATGTTTGAAACATATACCCAAACTTCGCTACCAAATCAAAAGCCCATCTATGACGCAACAGATAAAAAAACGCTCGTTTATACCACGCAAGCCCAAATTTATCGGCAATATCACGCCTTATATTCTCAATAGCAAAATCAGTATGAAGTGAATTAGGACACACATCCACACAATTAGTACACAAAAAACAACTCTCAAAAATATCTTTTGTAGTCTTATCAAGCTCTATTTCGTTGTTATTTACAGCATTTAACAAATCCAAAAAACCCCTTGGTGAGGTTACTTCATCTTTGTTGATTCTATGAATCGTGCACTCAGGGATGCACTTACCGCATTTGATACATAAGTCACTAATCTTACTATAATCAAATCCCACTATTTATCCTTTTTTCGGTCTAAAAGCTATATCGCTTTGTATATAATCACCACCTATTAAATCCACAGCATAAGGGATTGCTGGAAATACCGCTTCTAGATTTTCCCTAATAGCTTTGGGGCTTCCTGGTAGATTCAAAATAAAACTACGCTCCACAACTCCGGCAGTAGCCCTAGATAAAATAGCCGTAGGCACATACTTCAAACTATGCATTCTCATAAGCTCTCCAAAACCAGGTAATTCTTTTTGGATCACTTCTTGAGTAGCTTCTGGTGTGACATCCCGCACAGATGGTCCAGTCCCGCCTGTAGTCAAAATCAAACAACACCCCATCTTTACAAGCTCTTTGAGCGTAGCTACAATCATATCAAATTCATCTGGAATCAAACGATACACTACTTCGTATTCGTTTTTGATATTTTCTTTTAAATAATTCCTTATCTCCACCGCACTCTTATCTTCATAAATACCTTTGCTTGCACGATCGCTCATAGTTACAATCCCGATTTTCATACATCATCCTCCACTAATATCTCAAATTCTTCTAACATATCTCTAACGACATCTATCCCCTCTTGCCAAAAATCCTCACTCTCCAAATCTTTACCAAATTGGGCAATCTGCTCTTGAGGCAACATACTACCACCGCTTTTTAAAAACGCTATATATTTATCCACAAAGCCTTCATACCCGTTTTTGTATAGGTTATACAAAGCAATTACCAATAACTGTGCATAGCTATAAGAATAACAATAAAATGGAGAGTGGATAAAATGAGGAATATAACTCCACCAAATCTTGTAATTACTTGTCAAAATCACACTACCTTGAAACATCTTATCATTTTCTTCTTGCCAGATGGCATTGAACTCATCGTTTGATAATTCATCTTTTTTAGCATGAACTCTTCTCTCAAAATTAGTAAACACAACTTGTCTAAATAACGTCGCAAATATATCCTCTAGCTTCTGAGCATACAAAGCGATGAGTTGTTTGGTATTGAGGTTTTTTTTCATTTTTTCAAACAGCAGCATCTCAGCAAAAATACTCGCCGTCTCAGCAGTAGTAAGCGGTGTGTGTTGATTTAGATACCCAACATCACGAGCTAGATACTGATGGATTGCATGCCCTAACTCATGAGCCAACGTAAATACATCTCTGACTTGATTGGTATAGTTTAACATCACATAAGGGTGTGCTTTGGGGGTAGCCCCGTGTGAAAACGCTCCTCCTCTTTTTTTGTCTTTAGGGTATACATCAATCCATTTCTCATCAAATGCTTTTTTTGCGATTTGATAAAACTCGTCACTAAAATCCGCAAAACATTCCAATACAAGCTCCCTAGCTTGGTCGAAATCTATCTCCTTATCAAGCCCTTCTAATGGAGCGTATCTATCATAATCATACAAGCTCTCATAACCTAATAACCGTCTTTTAATGTCATAATATTTCTTGACAATGTCGGTATTTGCATTAGTTGTATTGATAAGTGCATCCACACTTTTTTTGGTCGTTTGGTTGGAGATATGACGAGGTTGTTCTGCTGAGGTATACCCTCTAATCTCACACTCTATATTCCAATCTTTAATAATTTGATTGTAAATAAAACCTAACTCATGTTGTTTGTCTTTTAGTCCGTTACTCAACGATACAGCAGCACGCTTTCTTATAGAACGATTAGATGAATGCAGCTTAGATAATATTTCCTCCTCACTTACGTATCCCCCTTCCCAATAAAACTTGATATTTGACATAGTCTCATCAAACAACCTACTAAAAGCACTGCTACTTGTAAGATCTTTTTTAAGAAGGATTTTTTCTTCACTTTCTGAGAGTTGATATTTGGACTTTTTAATCACCGTCTCCAAATATAGTTTGTTCACACCGCTAACTTCTATAAATTCGTGTTGTTTTTCTTCATCTAACTTAGCAAATTCCAATTCAAAAAACAACAACCACTCCTCTATCTTTGATGCATTCTTTTCATATTTAGCCAACAATGCACCCTTAGTAGTATCCGTGGCAAATTGTAAATATATGTATGTCATTACTCTGGAAATTTTTTCTTGAATATCAATATAACTATTTAAAGCTTCAACAAATTCATACGTATTTAAAATATGTAGCTTTCCTTTGTATCTGTCATGAAACCAATTCGCTTGGTTTTTAGCTTCTTCTAGCAGTAGGTCTGCTTGGGAGATCGAATTAAAAAGAGCACTTAAATCCCATTGCATGTGTTATCCTTTTTTGGCACAATTATAGCATATTTCAATTACTTTGACAATGGGAAATTGTTTTTTACGATATTGGCTACAAATTTTACGAATCTATCATCATCGTTTATCACTTTTACGACTTGATAGTCAATATTTAATTGTTTTGCTAATTTTGCATATTCTATACCAAGTTCTAAATCCGTCTCAGAATTATCTATAATAAAACTAATCGGATACACAAGCACTTTTTGGTTTTTGAATGATGTAAGAGTATCTTCTAATGATGGGCTCAACCACTCCATAGGACCTACTCTTGATTGGTATGCAATATTAATGGACTTAAACCTCACTCCTTGTTGTTTGAACATATTTTTCAATATTTCCACATGCTTTTGGATATGTTCTTGATACACATCACCCTCTTCGATAATTTTTTTAGGTAACCCATGTGCCGAAAAAATCAAATTAGTCTTATTTGGTTGAGTAGTACTACGTAAGATCTTATCAACAATAATCGCATTAAATTCCGGTCTATCATAAAAATATTCTATCTGCGAGACTTGTTGTGTATCTAATACACCAAGTGCATCTTCTAAGCTAGATTTTGTCGTAGTAATAGAATAATGCGGGTATAGAGGAAATAAAAACACCCTTTGTAATTTATGTGCTTTGACAATCTCACGCGGACGCGGTGAAGTATATCTCATCACACCAAATACCGGCATATCCAATTCAGCCGATAGCTTCTTAACCAAACTATCAGTATGTTTATAAATCGGGCTTCCTCCGATCATTTCATAACTTTGCCATACTTTCTTGTATCTTATATTGGCAATAATAGGTGCTAATATGTGGCGAATGGGGGAATTGATGATATATTTGTCCTTGAACATGTTATATAAAAATTCCTTAAGCTCTTCTGGGCTACGTGCCCCTCCCATATTGAGCAAAAATACCGCATCCATCATTCAGCCTACAACGTAAATTTATGAGATTCACGTTTGAGGGTATAAATCACTTCTTTTAGCGATGACGAGATTTGTTTTAGATCGGCAGCTACATCCGCTGTGATATTGTTTTCTTTGATGAGATTTTCAACCTCTTCTATAAGTAATCTTACGTGAGTATTAATACCTGTTGTCTCATTCAACGCCTTATGCGAACTCTCTATTGTGATATTAAGGCTATTTACGGTATTATTTGTTTGTTCTACCAATAAAGCGGTCTCTTCACTCATTTGTGAGAAGTCTTGAGAATTTTCAGCTATCTCACTTTGTGCTTCCATTACACCTTGGACGATGATATTAACCGCGGCATCAATCTCACTCAAGCTCTTTTGTGTCTTTTCTGCAAGTTTTCTAACTTCATCAGCAACAACAGCAAACCCCCTACCATGCTCTCCTGCTCTTGCTGCTTCAATCGCTGCATTAAGTGCTAGTAAATTCGTCTGATCGGCAATCTCTTTGATGAGATTAATAATGTCCTTGATTTGGTTTGACTGATCAGCAAGTGCGGTAATTTTATCAGAAATACCTCTTTCATTTTCCGCTTCATGTTGAATCTTACTAATTACATCATTCAACGTAGATACCATATTTTCCAAAGACTTTTGGGTATCTTCTATATCTTCTACTGTAGCAATTAAATTTTCTTCAGCAATACCAAGGTCATCTTCTACATTTTGAGTGTATTGTTGGATTTTGTCAATTGATTGTGATTGTGATTGGATATTACGCTCTATTACATTTGAGCTGTGCTCGGTTTTTACGACTAGATTATCGCTAGTAGCAGCAGCTTGCTTGATGTTGCTTACAACTTCCGCTAAATTTTGAATAAATTTATTGATATTTTTAGCTATGTATCCAATCTCATCATTTGTGTTAATATCCACTCTTTTAGTTAAATCCGCTTCTTTATTAGCTAATTCTTCTATTCTTTGACTTAGTTGTTTGATTGGGTTAATAATATAACTTTTACTAAAATAAGATGCCCACAATAGCACCAACACAGCAATTACCACATTTACTACAATCACCTCCAATACTACGCTAGCAATCTTTTTTTTAGCTTGGGCTTTCATCTTTTGGATAGTTTGTTGCATATCAGAGAGATACGTTCCTGTGCCTATTACCCAGTGCCATGGTTTAAAAACTCTTACGATAGATAGTTTTTCCTCGGTTTTTTTAGTGCGTGGATTGTAGAATTTGTACTTGATAAACGTATATGGTTTGTTAGACTTTTTGAGTGCATCCACCCCTAGTTTTACAAATGGTACAGTCGAATCATTCATAAAGACTTTATTGTTTAATTGAGGTTTGATTGGATGCATAATCATTTTATAATTCATATCGTTTACCCAAAAATAACCATTCTTTCCAAATCTAATATGTGCAATATTGCTCAATACTTCTTTTTTAATCTCATTTACTTGCGAAGGATTATCTTTTTGATTTTCGACGATATGATAATGTCCTTGGATGATATGATAGACAATCTCACTTTTTTCTATTAACTCTTCTTTTTTCTGCTTTAGAGTAAATTGCTTGAAATTTTCTATATCTTTCTTGGTCACTTCATTTATCTGACTTACAGATATCACAACAGCACTAATACTTAGTATCATTACAACCGATACTACTAGTATAAAAATCTTCTGAGTAATCGACAAATCTCTCACCACAATTCCTTTTTTGCTAATTATAACACAAAAAATTCCAATTATGCACTTAAAATTACACAAAAAATACTACAAATACTCAAAATTTATGCTAAAATTCCTTCCAAATTTTACGTTTTAAAGGAAATAAATGTTTGATGTGATGCAAATTCAAAAAATGTTACCCCACAGATATCCGTTTTTGTTGGTGGATAAAGTAACGCATTTAGAGCCGGAAAAGAGCATAGAAGCTTATTTGAATATCTCAATTACCAATCAAGTATTCCAAGGACACTTTCCAGACCATCCAATATATCCTGGGGTGCTTATCATTGAAGGATTGGCACAAGCTGGCGGGATTTTGGCATTTCAATCGGTAGATGAAGAAGAAGTAAAAGATAAGGTAGTATATTTCATGAGTATCAACAACGCCAAATTTAGAAATCCGGTAAGACCGGGGGATAAACTTGTGTATAAATTGAACGTAATCAAGCACAGAGGCAAAATATGGCAACTTGACGCAAAAGCCTTTGTAGATGAGAATCTAGTAGCGGAAGCTGAATTAAAAGCTATGATAATGGATAAATAATGATACACTCAACAGCAATCATTCATCCAGAAGCAAAAATACATCCATCAGTATCAATAGGAGCATATGCGTATATCGGTAAAGACGTAATTATAGGGGAAAATACCAAAATAGCCCATCATGCTACGATAGAAGGCAAAACAACTATCGGCAAAAACAACGAAATCTTCGCGTATGCGGCTGTGGGAACACCGCCACAAGATTTGAAATACGATGGCGAAGAGACTGAATTAATCATCGGTGACGGAAATAAGATTAGGGAATTTACACTCATCAATACGGGGACCATACAAGACAAAGCCAAAACTATCATTGGGCACAACAACCTTTTTATGGGGTATGTGCATGTGGCACATGATTGTGTGATTGGAAATAATTGTATTTTTGCTAATGCTGCTACATTAGCTGGGCATGTGCATGTAGATGATGGTGCGGTTGTAGGAGGTATGACACCTATTCATCAGTTTGTGCATATCGGAACGCTTGCTATGGTAGCGGGTGCAAGTGCGGTAAGTCAAGATGTGCCGCCTTATTGTATGGTAGAAGGAAATAGAGCTAAGCTAAGAGGATTAAACCTTACAGGACTTAGAAGACATTTAGAAAACAAAGCCGATATCGATGCAATAAAAAAAGCGTATAAAGAGCTTTTTCAAAGCGGTAAACCAATCAAACAAACCGCACAAGAACTATTAAATAGCAATAACATCTATGTGCATCAGTTAGCTAATTTTGTATTAAATTCAAAGAGAGGAATAGCATATGATAGATAAATGTGATTTTTGTGGAGCGATTGAAACAGAAGATAATCCACTATTAGAAGGGGAGAACGCTAAGATTTGTAAGAACTGTGTCTTGAGTGCATACAAGATAGTAACGGGAGAATTTAAAGAGCATAAAGACCATGTATTTACACTAAGAACTCCAAGAGAATTAAAAGAAATATTGGATGAATATGTAATAGGCCAAGAAAAAGCCAAAAAAATAATTTCCGTAGCCGTATACAATCACTACAAAAGATTATTCAAGCAAGACGTTATATCGGATGATACGGAACTACAAAAATCAAACATTTTAGTAATAGGTCCTACCGGAAGTGGTAAGACACTTATCGCTCAAACATTAGCTAGATTTCTAGACGTACCTCTTGCTATTGCGGATGCTACTTCGCTAACACAAGCTGGATATGTAGGGGAAGATGTAGAAAATGTAGTACTCAAACTCCTACAAGCTGCTGATTTTGATGTGGAAAAAGCGGAAAAAGGGATAATATTTTTAGATGAGATTGATAAAATCTCACGACTGGGAGAGAATAGAAGTATCACAAGAGACGTAAGCGGAGAAGGAGTTCAGCAAGCGTTATTAAAAATCGTTGAGGGAACTGTAGTAAATGTGCCGCCACACGGTGGTAGAAAACACCCTGGAAGTGAGTTTATTCAAGTAGATACGTCAAATATTTTATTTATTGCTGGCGGTGCTTTTGATGGATTGGATGAGATTATCAAAAAAAAGCTCAAAGGTAACGTAATAGGCTTTGGTAATGAAAAAAGAGGTGAGCTTAATAAAGATGATATTTTGGAACTTGTAGAACCGGATGATTTGGTGAAGTATGGATTGATTCCAGAATTGGTAGGTAGATTTCCTGTCATTTCCACTCAAAGAGAACTAACCAAAGAAGACTTGATCAAAATCCTAACAGAACCAAAAAACGCTTTAATTAAACAATACAAAAAACTATTCGCGATTGATGATGTGGAGCTGACTTTTGAGGATGAAGCATTAGAAGCGATAGCTCAATTAGCACTCGAGAGAAAAACGGGAGCAAGAGGATTGAGGGCTATCTTGGAAGAAAGTATGATTGATATTATGTTTAATCTACCTGATTATAAGGGTTATGAGATTATTATCACTAAAGATGTAATTCTAAATAAAAAAGACCCCGTATTCATTAAGAAATCCAAATAACCTTTTGAGGAGCTTCTTTGGATCTTATAAACTACTGGCAACACATTTATGAACATTTTAACGTAGTTGCTTTTCAAGTGTGGATTTTCAAAATCCACTGGTATGCTATCATGTATATTCTAGCCTTGTTAGTGGCATTGTATGTCGCTAAGTATTTGATCAACAAAGACAATATAGGTATCGATAACAAAACATTAGATGAGTATTTCGTATGGGTAGAGATCGGTGTAATCCTTGGTGCGAGAATCGGGTATTTTGTGTTTTATGTGCCGGAGAATTCGTATTATTTGTTGCATCCTTGGCAAATGTTCAATCCGTTTATTGATGGACATTTTGTAGGGATTCGAGGGATGAGTTATCACGGTGCTGTAATAGGATTTGGGATTGCGACGCTGCTATTTGTGAAGTTTAAAAAGGTTAATTTGTGGAAATTATTAGATGTAGTTGCAGTAGCAATCCCTGCTGGATACGTGTTTGGAAGGATTGGAAATTTTCTTAATCAAGAATTAATAGGTAGAGTAACCGATGTGCCGTGGGGAATATATGTCCATGGTATCTTGCGTCATCCTAGTCAATTATACGAGGCGTTTTTTGAAGGAATTGTGATTTTTATCATCCTATTTCTACGTCGCAAACACAAAAAATTTGATGGAGAATTGATTAGTCTATATATGATTTTGTATGGAATATTTAGAAGTTTTTGCGAGCTTTTTAGGATGCCTGATGTGCAATTGGGATTTGTAATTGGACATTTTACCATGGGGGAATTGTTAAGTTTTGTAATGATTTTAGGCGGTGTGATTATATATATGGTGCGAAGCAATGAGGCTTGATGCTTATTTGGTGCAACACAACTACTTTCCAAGCAAAAACAAAGCAAAAGAAGCTATTTTAAATTCTCAAATTAAAGTAAACAATCAACTCATCACCAAACCGGCATTTAACATTGTAGATGGAGAGATAGAAATTTTAACCAAACAATACGTATCACGTGCGGCGTGGAAATTGAAAAATTATATAGACGAATTTCATATAGATATCCATCACAAAATAGCACTAGATATCGGTAGTAGCACCGGAGGATTTAGCGAAGTGTTATTGGAATATGGGGTAGATAAAGTCGTGTGTGTGGATGTAGGTCAAGATCAACTACACCACACAATTAAAAACAATCCCAAAGTTAAAAGTTACGAACAATGTGACATACGCGACTTTCAGTGTTTGGATAAATTTGACATTATTGTAAGTGATGTGAGTTTTATTTCGTTATTTCATATTATTGATAAAATAGATGAACTAAGTAGTGGGGATATTATTTTGCTTTTTAAACCACAGTTTGAGGTAGGCAAAAACATCAAACGCAACAAAAAAGGGGTAGTTACCGATACAAAAGCCATCCAAGAGGCTCTGGAGTGCTTTGTGGATGTTTGCAAAAAGAGGTGGAAATTGGTAAGAGTAGTAAAAAGCTCTATTTTAGGTAAAAATGGAAATGAAGAATACATCACCCATTTTTGTAAGTCAAATCCTTAGTAAATAGGCACATAAGTGCTTTTATTTGGTGGTGGGGAAATATTGGTAAATAGCTCTCTATGCCCATCCACATTAAACACTCTCACTCTTGAAGGGATATCAAAAGTTCTCTTGCGTTCGGGATGGATTGTGAGGTAATGCTGATAAAAGTAACTAAATACCGGAGCACTCACTCTACCACCTGTCATATTTTTACCAAGCGGCGTATTGTCATCATTTCCAAACCATACGATAGTAGTAGTATCTGGAGTAAACCCACACCACCAACCATCACGGAAATTGTTGGTCGTTCCGGTCTTACCAGCCACTTCTATATTAGGCACTCTTGCCTTTCTACCGGTTCCTTTTCTTACTACATCTTTTAGAATATCTATCATGAGATAAGCTTGATAATCCGGCAAAATATCGTATGATTTAATAGGATAAGATACTTGCAATCCCTTTTTATCATTTTTGACAGATAAAATCAATCTGTGCTTTACAATCGTCCCATAGTTGCTAAATAATGTATATTCTTGAGCTATTTTTAATGGAGTAATACCAAAACTACCCAAAACAATAGACATGTTTTGCGGAATATTATCAAAACCAAAATGATACAAACCGTTAATCACCGTATCTAGTCCAATAGCTGCAGTAAGATTAATAGTAGCCAGATTTCTTGAATGCACCAACGCCTCTCTTAATGTAATAAAACCAAGAGTATCCTTCTCATAATTTTTAGGTTTCCAAAATTTATCTTCTGTTGGAGTATCACCTTTTATCTTGTAAGTTCTGGAAATATCTGGGATTTTGGTAGCAGGATTGTATCCCAAATCAAGAGCAATCTGATACACAAAAGGCTTGACAGCACTCCCAATGCTTCTTTGTGATTGAATCACTCTATTAAAACTACTTTGCTTATAATCAACTCCTCCAACAGCACTCAAAATATCCCCACTTGCACTATCTATGGTAATCATAGCACCATTTAAAGAAGTGTTATTGATATCATACTTTTGGCGTAATCTATCATACCCCCATCGCAAGCTCTTACGTGCTATTTGTTGTGTTGGCAAATCTATACTCAACACCACTTCATATCCAGCCGTTTTTATATCCGGATATGTAGCTTTTAGCTCTTTAAGAGCCATATCCACCACATAAGGGGCTTTGTTTCTTGTAAGAGTGGAATTATAAACAGTCGGCTTTTGAAAGACCGCATTTTGATATTCGGTGCGACTAATCCACCCTAGTGTATACATTCTCTTGAGGATTAGATTGGCTCTTGCTACGTTTTGATTGTATCTTTTTGTGGGATCATAAAACGACGGGGCTTTAGGTAATGCGATAATCATCGCAATTTCCTTAAGAGTCAGCTTATTTAGAGGTTTATGGAAATACCCCTGTGCTGCTGTCTTGATACCGTAATATCCATGACCCAAATACACTTGATTAAGATATCTCTCTAAAATCTGCTCTTTTGTAAGTAGCTGCTCTACCTTAAGAGCAATAAAAAGCTCTTTGATTTTTCTTTGTAGTGTTTTTTCTCTGCTAAGATACAGCATTTTTACAAGCTGTTGAGTTATGGTAGAAGCTCCTTCTACCTTTTTACCAGCTTTAATATCTTTAGCCAAAGCCCTCATAATAGCTTCTACATTGAATCCATAATGCTCAAAAAACCCAGTATCCTCCGTAGCTATTAACGTCTCAATCACCCTACCTGGAATATCATTAAACTTGACATATAGTCTATTTTCTTGTGCAAATACATTGGCAACTAATTTATGATTTCTATCAAAAAACTGAGTGGTTAATGGAGGATTATAGTAGATAATTTTCTCTACATCAAAACGCGTAGCGTTATATAAATACAATACAAATAACAATACCCCCACCATCGGCAAGAGGAGCAATATTATTAGTATCTTTTTTATCATTTCTCACCCGTATTACAATACGCCTCTTATGCAATACGAACATTGCATATCAAAGGCGTGTAATACATGCTTCATTAGATTTTTCTTACGTGAAATGCATCAATTAAGTTTAAGTCATCAAGAAGTTCATAAAGAATCTCATCTTTTACTTCTACTACTACGTTTACACCTTGGTCTTTGATTTTTAATAATTCCCCAATGATTGTTGAAGGTAATGAGAAACTGTCATTAATTTTCAAAATCACACTACCGTTTTGTGCAGCTTTTTTGATAGCTGTTACTAATGTTTGCGAATCGTTGATAGTTTTGATTACTCCGTCTACTTCAATTATACTTCCACTTTCTTTTACTTCCATGTTTTCTCCTTTTATTTTTTAAAGTATAGTTTTACACTATTACCTTTTTCATTGTAGTAAATACCGTCTGAGAGTTTTTTAAGCATTTTTACCCCTCTTCCATGGTATTTATTAAACCACTCGGCTTTTAGAACCTTACTTACATCAAATCCGTCTCCCGGATCGGTAAGATGCAGCACAGCACACGTCTGGCTATGAGATATAGTCAATGTAGCATATTTATCTTCTCCTTTGTAGTCAAGCTCTTCAAGCCCCTCTTCGGATTTGATAATATTATGCTTATCTTGACTCAGCTTCAATACGCTATGCTCATACGCATTCATTAAAAGCTCGTTTAGTGCAAAAACTATGTGATTTACTACCTTCACCGGCAAATCACCCAACTTCTCTTCTACAGTATCTACATATTCTTCGACACTTTTTTTGGTCAGCAAGATCTTTTCATCTAGAATTATATCATAATTATCTTTAATTTTCTTTAAATAGAATATCGTGGTGTCATCATCCGGCACTTCTACGTGTTGTTTGAAGTCTTTTATAACATCGGTTAATAGATGGAATTGTGGGAATACCTTTTTGAATCTGATAAAATACGGCTTACCTTCTTCATCCTCTGATTCAAACAATCCGTCACTCGCTACTAACAATGTATCAAATCCATCCTTATATACATCAATGGTATAATTTGTAGTAGTCTGCAATAAAGGTCTATTGTTTGGTCTTAGTTTAACTACCTCTCCATCATTCAATAAATAAAACGGAGGTAAACCTACATTTACGTATTTGATAACGTTTTTATTAAGGTCAAGTTCTAGCATCCCAAAACTCAACGCCTCATCATCCAACATGATAGAACTCGCATAATTAAACGTATCTTGCACTAGATTTTCAAAACAAAAACACTTATTTTCCAATGCTTCAAAAATAGCATAATTAATAAAAGACACGGTTAACACAGAACTCAACGAAGCACTCACACCTTTTCCCATACCATCAACTACAGATATCAAAAATTTACCATCACCTATCTCTAGGGTAGAATAACTATCACCACTTAAGATATCCTTCGGTTTGAAAAACGAATCAGCAATCCAATCACCAAAATAGTGATTGCTAATGTTATCTTCGATGATTTTTAATTGTTTTTGAACCGCTAACGTTTCTTGTGCGTCTTTGTACTTTAAGATATTTTCAAGTTCCTTATGGTGTT
>JAADDX010000024.1 GCA_013153685.1 Campylobacterota bacterium
CCTCTCATTCAAGATAGGTTTACTTTTTTAACGCTTCAAATATCTTAAAATTACAAATGGCAAAGCCACCCTTCGGGTTGAGTGTAATTTTTGAGAGATTTTTTCGCTAAAAAGTAAAATTCTTTCATTCAAGGAAATATTAGTTTATCTTGTAGTGTTGATAAATATCTCGTTTGTGTAAGCAAATGTAGTTTAGAAGTTATATTGTGAAATCGTATGAAGTTTGGCTAAAATGTGTTATAATTACGATTGCGGTATTGCTGGAAGCAATTTCCTTTTTTTGAAAATGTTTTGTGAATATTTTCAAAATAGCAGTATCGACACAAACCAAAAGGACAATTATGGCAGAGTATATTTTTAGTAGTGAGAGTGTAACAGAAGGGCATCCGGATAAGATGGCAGATCAGATTAGTGATGCTATATTGGATTATATCATCCAAAGAGATACAAATGCAAAAGTAGCGTGTGAGACGCTTTTGAGTAATGGTTATTGCGTAATTGCTGGTGAGCTCAAGACGACTACTTACGCACCTATGCAAGAAATTGCCAGAGAAGTGATTAGGGATATTGGCTATACAAATAGTGAATATGGATTTGATTATAGAACAGCTGGTGTGTTAAATGGAGTAGGTGAGCAGTCTCCAGATATCAGACAAGGTGTAGAAAAAGCTGACGGTGAAGTAGGTGCGGGAGACCAAGGGATGATGTTTGGTTATGCTTGTAATGAAACGCCTGAATTAATGCCTTTGCCGATCATGCTCGCTCATGGTCTTACTAGAAGATTGGCTGAATGCAGAAAAGAAGCGATTATTCCTTGGCTTAGACCGGATGGTAAAGCACAAGTGAGTGTGAAGTATGTAGATGGTAAGCCAGTAAGCGTAGAGACTGTCGTGGTATCGACACAACATCATGATTATGATGAGAATTTAAATGCGGATGTTATTAGAGATACTATCATCAATGAAGTGATTAAAAAAGTGATTCCAGCACAGATGATTACTGAAAATACTAGATATTTTATCAACCCAACTGGTAAATTCGTAATTGGAGGACCGCAGGGTGATGCCGGACTTACCGGTAGAAAGATTATAGTAGATACTTACGGTGGAGCGGCACCTCATGGTGGAGGAGCGTTTAGTGGAAAGGATCCTAGTAAGGTAGATAGAAGTGGAGCATATGCGGCAAGATACGTAGCTAAAAATCTAGTAGCTGCTGGAGTAGCTGATAGGGTGACTGTGCAGATTGCGTATGCTATTGGAGTGGTTGAGCCGGTGAGTATCATGGTAGATACGCACGGTACTGCCAAAGTAGATGAGCACAAAATCGAAGAGGCGGTAAAGGCTATTTTTGATTTGACACCAAAGGGGATTATCGAAAGTTTAGACCTCTTAAAACCTATTTACAGAAAGACAGCTGCTTATGGACATTTTGGTCGAGATGAATTTTCATGGGAGAAATGTAACAAAGTAGATGAAATTAAAAAGTTTTTAGGAATTTAAGTTTTTTTTAAGACTTTTTTGGATAATATTTTACTACAATTAATAACGTTAAGGAGATAAAATGGCTGTTAAAATTACAGATACTTGTATTAACTGTGGGGCATGTATTGATGAATGTCCAGTAGAAGCAATCGTAGATGATAGCGAAAATCCAACTGGAGAAGAAATCTACTATGTAATCGAAGAAAAATGTATCGAGTGTGTAGGACACTATGATGAGCCTGCATGTGCTGCTGCATGTCCTACTGAGGGATGTATCGTATGGAGTGACTGTGCAGAAGGTGCTACATGTGCTGAAAATAGAGGAGAACCAGGGGAGCCTGTAATCGAGTAATCCCTCTCCTTTTTTTATGAAAATTATTATTGCTGCTTTTTACAAGGAAGTTTCTTTTCTTATCTCACATTACAATCTCAAAAAACAAAACACACCGTTTGAAATATTCGCAAATGAACAACTCGCAGTGGTGATATCCGGTATGGGTAAGATAAATGCCGCGATGGCGACGACATATGCGTGTGCGATATTTGATGTGGAGTTTATTATCAACTTCGGTATTGCCGGAAGTAGCGTGCATGCAATAGGCGAGATATTTCTAATCAACAAAATCAATGCCAATTTATATCCCGATATACTCTTTTATCACCCATTTAGAGAGAGTGGTATTATCTGCAGCGATACAGTAGTAACTAAAGGGCAAATTGAGCTTGTGGATATGGAGAGTGAAGGATTTTTTGTAAGTGCGAGTAAGTTTGTTTTGTTGGGTAATATTTTTGTTATTAAGGTAGTGAGTGATAATCTGGCGTGTTTTAGACCTATAGATGGGTTTTTTGAGCAGTTGTTTGCACCCATAAGCAAGGATATAATAGGATTTATAGATTCGCTAGCCTCTAAGACGGTGCAGTTATATGACCAAGAGTATCTAGAATATCTTGCCAAGAGGTACAAACTCTCCAAAAGCCAAAGAGAGATTCTCAAAAACAAGCTAATATATGCCAATCTCAACAATCAGCCCATCCATATCAATCATCCCCCCTCACAAAACCGCAAAAACGATTTTGCGAAAATCTTACAAGCTTTTAAAAGCTAAAATTCACCCCACTTATGGTGTAATTGGTATCTTTGATCACTTTTTTTACTCCGCTACAGATGATACCGGTGGCTTCTGGGTGAGTATATACCATGAGTGTCGTGATATTCCACTCCCTCACACTCACGCATGCACGGTTTGGATAGCCGAAAATATCCACACCATGACCGCTGAATGTAGATTTGGCTTTGCCTTGTTTGACTAATTGTGTAAGAGTATTGGACATATTTAGTATCGGCTCGTCAGTAACGTTTATGTTTTTGGCATTGACGTAGTTTGTGACCTCTTTTACGGCATTTTGTGTGCTTTGGATAATCTTGCTTACTTCCGCATCATGCCTTGTAGCGAGGAATTTGGGAATAGCAATTGATGCAAGGATTCCGATAACAACTATCACAAATACCAATTCCAGCAAAGAAAATGCTTTTTTCATGCTCGTCCTTTTTTGCGTAATTATACCACAATTTATACATTGTTAGCACCACCTCTAGCATAAATGGGTGTCATTTGCTTTTTGCCATAAGACAAATTCAAATTTCCTCTTAAAACACTTGGCAAAAAGATTGTTTTATGTTATAATTCCAAAAATACTCCGCAACTTAACTGCCAATAGACTCGTATTGAGTTACAATCAGTTACAAATTATGATAATTTTACGTTTTTTTACCCAAAACCCTTGACGGGGGGGGGGG
>JAADDX010000057.1 GCA_013153685.1 Campylobacterota bacterium
CCCCCGTAGATTATCTACAAGGAGGTTGGCATCACTACCAAATTTAACTTATAAATGAAGTTGATAAAATACCCTATCTAAGGGATTCTTAGAATAAAAAGCGTAAATTTTACGATTTGCACTCAAGTATTATAGCACAAATTCAAAAAAATCAAGCAAAAATTTTACAAAAGTTCATAATTTTTAGTTATAATTCTCATCAAAAACAAGAGGCAATAACTATGATGAAATATATTGATAAAATTCATGCGTTTTTGGTGGTATATGAAACTAAAAGCTTCTCTAAAGCATCAAAAATACTCAAAATCTCGCAACCGGCGGTTACACAAAAGATTAAACAATTAGAAGAATTTGTCGGGAGCAAGTTAATAGAACGAAAGAAAAATGGAATCATCCTTACTACCAAAGGTAAGTATTTCTTAGAAATTGCTTTACATCTAAGAGAATGTGTAGATAAAGTGTCAAATAGAATAAAATACTTCAAAGAAGCCTCTATTCCATTTGTTGTAGGTGCTAGTTTGACTGTGGGAAATTATGTATTGCCCAACTACATCCCATACCTCTCAAACCTTATTAAAAAGGATATCAATCTGATAGTAAAAAATAATAATGTTTTAGCAGAACAACTATTAAATAATGAAATAGATATAGCGTTTATGAGTGCCAAAATCAATAAACCAAACATCCATTATATCCCATGGAAAGAGGATAAAATAGTATTTTTCTCAAACAAACCGCTCCCAAGCACTATTGAATTTGAGGATTTGACAAATTATGAATTTATCTGTAGAGAAGATGGCTCAACCCTCAAAGAACAAATCAGCAATATCTTAAAATCTCAAAACAAAGCTTGTAACCATCTAAATATCACATCTTATGTAGATAACTCTACGGCTCTAAAATTCACCATCTTAAATGCTCACAAACAATACATTAGTATTATCTCATATAACGCTATCAAAGATGAAGTGGATAATAAAAGATTATACTTAACCAAAGTCAAAGGACTAGAATTACACCGCACAATCTATATAGCCTTTTGCAAACAAACACCAGAAATAGACCAAATAATCAACTATTTATCTAATAAAGACGTATAGATGAAAATGTCCCAATTAAAACTCATCATCTTAACTACTATATTCATTATAGTAGCCGATAATATAGTGTTTTTTGAAAAATCGTATGCCACATTTCATAACAAATTGTTTATATTGGGATTGGGAATACTTTTATTTATTGTTTTAAATTTATTGCTTTTATGGGTAAATAGATGGATTATTAAACCTCTTTTGATTGCTATACTGCTCTTATCGTCTCTAGCTGCGTACTATATGCAACAATACGGTGTTGTGATAGATGATGGAATTATTCAAAGTATTTTTGAGACTGATGTTAATGAAGTAAAAGATTTGCTAAATATCAAATTACTGCTGTATGTAACATTCTTAGGGATTATTCCTTCTATTTTGGTCTTAAAAACACAAATTCTCACATCCAATCCAATAACCGAGCTTCAAAATAGAATGAAATTTTTGGGATTGTTGATAATTGGGGTTGTGGTGTTGTATATGGCATTTTCTAAATATTGGGTGGATTTTTTTAGAAATCACAAAACATTAAGAATGTATACCAATCCTACATATTTTATATACTCATTTGGACGTTATATTCACAAAAAATACTTCACCAAACCAATCAAATACAAGCAACTAGGGATGGATGCACATACTAATACCCATAACAAATTGATATTTTTTATACTAGGAGAGGCGGCAAGATGGGATCATTTCGGTATCAACGGATACGATAAAAACACCACCCCAAATCTCTCTAACATAGCCAATCTTATCTCATTTACCAATCTTTATTCATGTGGCACCCAAACAGCCATAAGCGTGCCTTGTATGTTTTCTATCTACAATAGAGATAATTACAACGAAAAAATCGCCAAACATACGGACAATGCACTTGACATTATCCAAAGAGCCAAAGTAAACGTGCTATGGCTTGATAATGATTCTGGCTCAAAAGGTGTAGCAAACCATATAAACTACATCGATTACAATCACGCAAACATTCGACCATTTTGTAAAGACAACGAATGTGTAGATGAAGTGCTATTGTATCGATTAAAAGATAAAATCAAAAAATTAGACAACAATCACTCTATTTTGATAATACTACATACCAAAGGTAGCCACGGTCCGGCATATTACAAAAGATATCCGCAAACATTTGCCAAATTTCTACCGGCATGCCGCACCAATCAATTACAAAAATGTAGCCGCTCTCAAGTAACAAATGCATACGATAACACTATCTTATATACGGATAATTTCATCAAACAAACAATCCAACTTGCCAAGACATATCACAATTACCAAACCGCCGTGTTTTATATGGCAGATCATGGGGAGAGTTTGGGAGAAGGTGGTATTTATTTGCACGGTTTGCCGTATATCATCGCACCACAAGCACAAAAACGCCCAGCAAGCGTGCTTTGGGTAAGTCATAATTTTGATCTTAATCAAACATGCCTAACACATCTAAGCAACCACAAATTCTCACATGACAATCTCTTTAGCACTCTATTGGGCTTATTTGATATCAAAACAAACGTATATCAACCAGATATGGATATGTTTGTAAAATGTAAGGAGCGATAAATGTTGGTGCATTTGTGTTGTGCCGTAGATGCTGGGTATTTCCTCACTCAATTACAAAAAGAATTCGATCATATTGTAGCGTTTTTTTATGACCCTAATATCCATCCCTATAGCGAATATGTATTGCGACTTCGAGAAACTAAGAGAGTATGCGATAAGCTAGGCATTGAATTGATTGAGGGAGAGTATGATTATCAACATTGGTTAAAGCAAGTAGCTGGATATGAGGATGAGGAGGAGAAAGGAGATAGGTGTGATATTTGTTTTATGACAAACCTACAAGCCACGGCTAAGATGGCGTTGAGTCTTAATATCGATACGATTACTACATCGCTGTTGATGTCTCCTAAAAAATCCAAATCTCAACTATCAAAAATTGCAAATATTATCAAACAAACATACAACATCGACTTTATTATTCGAGACTATGCCAAAAATCAAGGACATCAAGCTCAGCAACAAATGGCAAAAGAGATGAAAATGTATAGACAAGATTATTGTGGGTGTATGTTTGCTTTGATTAAGCAGCGAAGGGATAAACTGGTTGATGAATTGTTTATGCCTATTACAAATCAAATCTTACCAGGGAGTATAGAAGAAAAGCTAGAGATGTATACTCAAAGAGAAAATCTAGAACGCACCCATACATCATATCACATAATCAAAGAAAATTTCCTCAATTACAGATTATTATCTGCCAAAATTACCGTAAATAAAGAAGTGGTGGATAGTTATATCTTGTATTATTCTTATTTACCAAGACAAGCAGTCGGTAGAATCTCGCATCATATTGGCAACGTATACTATCTAAACCGTATGCAAGTATTGTTTATTGACTTGGATACTTTTAATACCTTAACAAACCACACTTACAAAACAATTCTAGAAATTATCACAAACCCACCATCAATCGCGACTGAAATCGATATAAGAACCAAGCTTACTCACACACCTTATAACCTCTCCCCAATCATCATCCTCAAAACCATCCCTATGAATGAGAAATTAACCATACAAATAGATAGCAAAATCTACTTTGATACCAAAGAAGTGATTATCTAATCTCATTGGCATCCCATACATTCTACACTTCTATCCACTACTTCTTCATGTTCTGGAGATTTGCTTCTTAGATAATAAAACGACTTAATTCCCAACTGCCACCCTAGTAAATAAATTTCATGCAAATATTTACCGCTTGCCGTTTTAGGGTCTATAAAGATATTCAAACTTTGCCCTTGGTCAATCCACTTTTGTCTAATTGCAGCTGCTTTTACAAGTAGTTTCTGATCTATCTCGTATGCCGTCTTATAATAATTCCACGTCTCAAGAGACAAATTCGGCACCACATTTGGAATAAGCCCGCTTAAATTCTCTTCATACCATTTTTTCTTATAAACAGGCTCAATTGTTTGTGTTGTCCCACTAAGAATAGAGATTGAGCTAGTAGGTGCAATAGCCATGAGATATCCATTTCTAATACCCCCTTTTACTTCCTCTTTTAGCCCTTCCCAATCACAACAATGCGGTGCAAACAAATCTCTTTGGACTAGCTTTTTAGCTTCACTATTGGCAGTATCAATAGGTAATATTCCTTTACTCCAATTACTTCCTTCAAATTCCGCATAACTTCCCTTTTCTTTGGCAAGTGCAATGCTAGCTTTGATGGTAAAATAACTAAAATTCTCCATCAATTCATCAATCATACTAAAATGTTCATCAGATCCCCACTCTATCTGTTTTGAAGCCAACAACTCAGCCTCTCCCATCACACCAAGACCGATAGCTCTATTTTTGAGGTTAGTGTCTTTTACTTTTTTATCTGGATAAAAATTCAAATCTATCACATTATCAAGCATTCTAATCGCTATTGGTACTACTCTTGCAAAATCTTCTTTTGTATGAATTTTACTTAAATTTACACTAGCCAAATTACATACGGCAGTCATACCGTTGATTTTTTCTTTTTCGGTAATGTAGATTTTTTTACCATGCATCGTATCGATACTTGAGAGCTTTTTAGCAGGTTTTTTGAATCCACCATCAATTTCTACAATTTCCTCTTCCTCAAAAAGCTCTATACTACCATCTTCATAAATTACTTTAATCTTATAGTGATTTGGAGTTGTATTTTGATAGATTTCCGTACATAAATTACTACTTCTAATAATTCCGCTGTGGTGATTTTGGTTTCTTATATTCGCATTATCTTTGAAACACAAAAACGGATTTCCCGTCTCGTAGTATTCCATGAGGATTTTTTTCCACAATTCTTTGGCTTTTACTCTGTGTTTGGTGATATTTGGGTCTTGTTCATATGCTTCATATCTTTTTTCAAACTCAGCACCGTATACATCTGTCAAATCTCTTACTTCGTATGGATCAAACAATGTCCAAAAATCATCATCTTTTACCCTTTTCATAAACAAATCGTTAATCCATAAAGCCGGAAACAGATCATGAGCTCTTCTTCTCTCCTCTCCACTATTTTTCTTCAATTCCAAAAAGTCCATCACATCCATATGCCAAGGCTCCAAATATACAGCAATAGCACCTTTTCTTGTACCTAGCTGATCTACCGCAATAGCGATATCATTGGTGATTCTCAACCATGGAATAACACCTCCAGCGGCACTTTTATGATTGTCAATAAAACTCCCTAATGCTCTAATTTTAGAAAAATCCCAACCAATACCACCACCAAATTTAGACAATAACGCCATCTCTTTATAATCATCAAAAATACCTTCAATATTGTCATTCATACTACCTACATAACATGAGCTTAGCTGGTGTCTTGTCGTTCTGGCATTACTTAATGTCGGCGTAGCTGCCATAACTTCGAATTTCGATAAAATATCGTAAAACTTTTTAGCCCACTCTTGCGGATTATCCTCATTTTGGGCTAAAAACATCGCAATAGCCATAAACATATGTTGAGGTAATTCTATAGGATTGTTATGCTTATCTTTAAGCAGATATCTATCATACAAAGTCTTAATACCTAAGTATGTAAATTGCAAATCTCTTTGAGGATCGATATAGTCATTTAAATCATCTAAATCATACTTCTCTTTAAGACCGACTACGATTCTACCCTCCGCTTCACCTCGCTGGAAATAATCTCTTAGGTGATTGTATCCATCCCATCTGCTTACTTTATGATACAAATCATACAAAAACAATCTCGCAGCCACAAACGTCCAGTTTGGTCTATGCACATCTATCTTATCAACTGCTGTTTTAATAAGTGTTTGTTGAATTTCCTCAGTGGAAATTAAATCTCGAAATTGGATTTTAGCATCTAACTCCAATTCACTCTGATCTACCCCATCCAAATTTGCACAAGCTGACGATGTGTATTTTTGGATCTTAGTAATATCTAATCTCTCTATTCTTCCATCTCTTTTTGTAACTCTAATATCGCTTAGCATTTAGTATCCTTTATAAAAAATCCCGTTATATAGGGAATATATCAGTATATTCAAATAAAACATTTTGCAAAATTGCAAAGCCAAATTCATTCCAAAAAATAAAAGCGGATTGGGATTATAATATAACTTTTCTTAAAAAGAGGTAAATCAAATAACTTTTTTATTTTTGAGATTAATCCTTGTAAAATTTTGATAATTATACTATAATTCGTAAAAATTTAATCAAGGAGCAGAAAATGGCAGTAAATGTTTATTATGATAAAGATGCAGACTTAAATATTATCAAAAGCAAAACGGTAGCGATGATAGGTTTTGGAAGCCAAGGGCACGCACATGCGGAAAATCTAAGAGATAGTGGAGTAAACGTAGTAGTAGGACTTAGAAAAGCGGGAAGTAGCTGGAAAAAAGCTGAAGCAAAAGGATTTGAAGTATTAGAAGTAGCTGATGCGGTAAAAAAAGCGGATGTAGTGATGATTTTGCTTCCGGATGAAACACAAAGAGCAGTATACTACAAAGAGATTGAACCAAACCTAAAAGAAGGTGCAACAATCGCATTTGGACACGGATTTAATATCCATTACGGAAGAATTGTGCCAAGAAAAGATTTGAATGTAATTATGGTAGCACCAAAAGCCCCAGGGCATACAGTAAGAAGCGAATTTGTAAAAGGTGGAGGAATCCCTGATTTAATCGCAGTATATCAAGGTGGTGAAGAAGCGAAAAAAATCGCGTTAAGCTATGCAAGTGCTATTGGTGGAGGAAGAACCGGGATTATTGAAACTACATTCAAAGATGAAACTGAAACAGACCTATTTGGAGAACAAGCTGTATTATGTGGAGGGGTAACTTCATTAGTGCAAGCTGGATTTGAAACTCTTACAGAAGCTGGATATGCACCGGAGATGGCGTATTTTGAATGTCTTCACGAACTTAAACTTATCGTAGATTTGATGTATGAAGGTGGAATTGCTAATATGAGATATTCAATCAGCAATACCGCTGAATACGGTGATTATGTAAGTGGACCAAGAGTGATTAATGAAGAATCAAAAAAAGCAATGAAAGATATTTTAACTGAAATTCAAAACGGTAAATTTGCAAAAGATTTCATTCTTGAAGGGCAAGCTGGATATCCGAGAATGACTGCAGAGAGAAACAATGCAAAAGAAAGTTTAATCGAAAAAACCGGAGAAAAATTAAGAGAAATGATGCCTTGGATTACGGCAAACAAAATCATTGATCAAGAGAAAAATTAAAGCTTATAGCCATAGGGCTCTAGGCTGTTTTGTTTAGGAGAAGGAATGGGACAAATTGTTACAATCACAAGTGGAAAGGGTGGAGTTGGTAAGTCTACAACTACGGCTAATTTAAGTGCCGCACTAGCACTACTTGGCAAGAAGGTAGTGGCTGTGGATTTTGATATAGGACTTAGAAATCTTGATATGATACTAGGGCTTGAAAATAGGATAGTATACGACATCGTAGATGTAATGGAAGGTAACTGCAATTTAGCCCAAGCTATCATAAAAGACAAACGAACTCCAAATTTACACTTCATTCCAGCAAGCCAAACAAAAGACAAAAATGTGCTTGATAAACAAAAGGTAGAAAAAGTATTGAGCGATTTAAAAAAGGAGTTTGATTACGTATTAATAGATTCTCCAGCTGGAATAGAGAGTGGATTTGAGCATTCTATATTCTTAGCGGATAGGACTATTATCGTAACTACACCAGAGATTAGTGCGGTAAGGGATGCTGATAGAGTCATCGGTATTATTGATGCCAAAAGCCAAAAAGCAATCAACGGTGAAGAAGTGGAAAAACATATTATTATCAACAGACTAAAGCCGGAGCTTGTAGAAAAACGCGATATGCTCAATGTAGATGATGTATTACATATTTTATCTTTGCCGCTTATAGGAGTAGTGCCAGATACGGAAGATATCGTTAGTTCTACAAACGTGGGTGAGCCAATAGTATACAATCCAAAATCATTAGCCGGTGAGGCTTTTAGAAGAATTGCTAGACGAATCGAAGGTGAAGATGTGCCGTTATTGGAAATTAAGGCAAATAACGGGATATTTGCTAAAATAAAAGGACTTTTTAAATGAGTTTATTTGGGTTATTTTCTAAAAAATCATCAGCAAAAACAGCCAAAGACCGATTAATGATGGTGCTTGAATACGAGAGGGCTAGCACCAAAATAAACAATATCGAACAGATGAAGCAAGATATAATTGAAGTAATCAAAAAATACGTCAAAGTTAAAGATATCAACATCAAAAACCATTCAAACCAAGACTTCAATGCCTTAGAATTGGAGATTATTTTAGATAAATGAGATTGTTCACAAAAAAAAGAATCATCTGGATAGCGTTAAGCATCATACTTATATTAGTTGCGACGGGTGCTTTTGTGGCAGGATATTATCTTGCCAAACCCGACAAAACATCACCTACTAAACAAACCCAAAAAACATTAGAAGCCCTAAAAGAATTGCAACATCTAGTAGATACCAATATCCACAACACTACCAAACCAAGCAAGAAAATTACCATCGATGATGTTACACGTTTACAACAACCAACAAACAAATCACCCAAAATTACCAAACTCAACAGTGAAGCTATAGACTATACACAAAACAGCAATGAGACAGAAAAGGAACCTCTAACGCCTATTTTAGTCACAAACAAACCAAAACTTGTAATTATTATGGATGATGTAAGCTTCAAATCGGAGGTAAACAAAATCAAAGCCTTACATATCAACATCACACCATCGTTTTTCCCACCAAGCTACTTACATCCATACACACCTAAGTATGCCAAAGAGTTCAAATATTATATGGTACATTTCCCTATGCAAGCAACCAATCCAAACTTCAAAGAAGAGGTAAACACTATCCATACAAACAGTAATATTCACTATATTTCCACTCAAATAGCCAATCTAAAAGCACAATTTCCAAGAGCACATTTTATCAATAATCACACTGGAAGTAAGTTTACAGCCAGCTATGACGCTATGAATAGGCTATATCAGGTATTGCAACAATACCACATCTTATTTGTAGATAGTAAGACTACATCTCACTCAAAAGCAAGATTACTAGCACGCAAATACCATATGGTACTATTTAGTAGAGATGTGTTTTTGGATAACAAACCAAATATCCAATACATCAGACATCAGCTAAAGCAAGCTATTCGAATCGCTCACAAAAGAGGTTATGCTATTGCGATTTGCCATCCACACCCAAAAACGTTTGAAGCCCTAGCCAAAAGCAAAGATTTATTAAGAAATGTAGAGGTAATATATATCGATGAATTATACAAACTGTACAAAAACCACAAGCTATCGAAATTATAATTTCTACTACCGAGGTGATATATCGCTACTATCCAAACCCAAAATAGCGATTGTTGGATCACGCAAACCAAATCAATACGCCAAGACAATCACAGCCCAACTCTCAAAACTCCTCTCTCATAAATATGTCATCGTCAGTGGCGGTGCGATGGGAATAGATGCTATCGCACATCAAAATGCAAAATCCACTATCATGGTAAGTCCATCAGGACTTGATAAAATATATCCAAAGACAAACAAAGCTATTATCGAAGACATGATGCAAAATCATCTAGTTATTTCCGAATATGAAGATGGGTTTATGCCATACAAATATACCTTTATTCAACGAAACAAAGTGCTTATAGATATTAGTGATTTTGTGATTATTACTTATGCTACTGAAAATAGCGGTAGCATAAGGAGCTTTGAAATCGCACAACAACTCAACAAAAAAGTCTACGTCATACCTCATCAAATAGGACACAGCATCGGCACAAACAAACTAGCAAGCCAACAATTAGCAGAAGTAATTTGGGATATAGACGCATTTGCAAAAGAACTAAATATCAATCAACAATCTAACATTATGGATTTTAACGAAGCTTACCGTATTTATAAAGATAAACTATATGAAATGGAACTAGAAGGAATAGTGGAAATAAAAAATTCAAAAGTATATTTTTTGTGATATAATTCACAAAAAGGAGTAGCAATGAGAAAAATTATCATACTTTTGTGTATAGCCATAATCGCATTTGCTAAGGAAGTAATTACATTTGATGGATATATCTCAAAAATAGCATTTAACAACTCTTATTTGGTTGCTGGACTTGAAAATGGACATATAATCATCCAAGACAAAACCCACAAGCCGATATATACTATCAAATTACCTCAGATTCATGATTTTATGGATGAATTAATCCCAATGCCAATTTATAGCTTAGACCTGCTACAAAACAAGCTATTAATTACCGCGGGATGGGAAGATTCGGGAAGAAAAATATTTCTTTTTGATATTCAAAACAAAAAACTCCAAACATTACTCACCACCAAAGACGCTATTATGAAAGCAAATTTCCTCACAAACAACAAACTCGTATTTGGATTTTTGAGTGATGAGATTGGTATATACGATATTTCCACAAAAAAACTTATCAAAAAACAAGTGGGTGAATACGTATTTTCAACCTACACTCTCAATCGCGATAAAACTTTACTTGTGTTGGGTGATGAGAGTGGGAGTGTGAGTATCGTATCGCTAAAGGATTTGAGCTACTATACTATTAACGGTATTAACAAAGACAAAACTTTGAGTGTAGATATCTACAAAAATACGGTCTTAAATGCGAGCAGTGACCAAAACATAGGTATTTACGATATCCATTCTAAAGAGCTCATCACGCAACTCAAAACCAAATTTCTCCCATACGGGGCAGCACTATATGGACAAAAATTTGCATGTTTGTATGATGAACACAATAATATATCTGTATATGATTTACACAACAAACTACTCACAATCCTCAAAGGGCATACTATGCCTCTAAATGGACTACGTTTTATAAACGCTCATAAAATTATTAGTTTTTCACCGGCGGAAATTATTATATGGGATATCAAATAGCCTACCTCTAGTCCAATCACAAGACTTGCAAGCTCTAAAAAGCAAGTCTTTTATGGAGGAGTTGACAAATTTGGGGTTTTTAATATATAATTTCACAAAAAAAGGATATAACGATGAATAAAGTATTATTAGCTACAAGTATAGTTGCTTGTTTGACATATGGATATGAAATAGGTGTAGGGGTAGGATATGATAAAATTACCAAATCAAATCTCCTTGATAAAAAAACAAATTTTAATATTAGAATCGGTAAGGAATTGCCAAAAAACCACATATTAAGACTAGAATTAGAAAGAAGTAACGGAAGTGGAATCGATCTTAGTAGAACTCTATTGAATATAGAACATTACTTTACACACAATCAACTTCAACCGTACGCGTTTTTAGGGGCTGGATATCAAAAATCAAAAGATGAATACAAAAGTAGTATGTTAGCGGATTTAGGTATCGGTGCTAAATATCACATCAATCCAAAATGGGACATTTTTGGTGAGATTAGAGCATTGAGGGATTTTGCAAATAACGATAATCATTTTGGGGCTATGGTTGGGCTTGATTATAAGTTTGGAGATGCTAAAGATAGCGATAATGATGGTGTGTTAGATAGTGTAGATCAATGTCCTAATACGCCAGCTGGAGTGGAAGTGGATGAGAATGGATGTGCACTGATCTCACAAGCACAAGATAAAGATAGCGATAATGACGGTGTGTTAGATAGTGTAGATCAATGTCCTAAAACACCTAGTGGAGTAAAAGTAGATAATAACGGATGTGCATTACCGATTAATCTAGATGTGCATTTTGCTACAAATAGTGCCAAACTAACTCCTCAAGCACAAGCAAAAGTAGCTAAATTTGCTGATTTCCTAAAACAACATACCGATATTAAAGTAGTAATAGAAGGTTATACAGACAATAGAGGAAGCAAAGATTACAATATCAAATTGTCTCAAAGAAGAGCTCAAAGTGTATATGATGAGCTAATCAAAGATGGTATTTGCATGAATAGACTAAGCTATAAAGGTTATGGACCAGCAAACCCAATAGCACCAAACGATACCAAAGAAGGTAGGGCTGCAAATAGAAGAGTAGTAGCAAAAATCGTAGAATAAAGTATCCTAATGCAAGCAAAAGTTTATGGATTTTTACAAACAAACCCGTCAAATATAATCACCAAAACCTACAAAGAAGCTTTGCTTGCTAGCGAGGTAGCCAAATACCTCCAAATCCCTCATGTCGTGTTGCCTGATTTTAGAGCTAATCCGTATGATGACTTGCGAAGTTATAAGGATGAATTATTTCATCTAAATACAAGCCTTAATACATATTACTCTAACCGATGTTTGGTGATATCGCCAATTAACACCATAATACGACAATTACCAACCAAACAATATTTCCAGCACATCACTATATCATTTGCAGATACGATTGATTTGAATTGGCTTAAAACTACGCTGGTTTTATGGGGATATGATGTTGTAAACATTGTCCAACAAAAAGGGGAAGTGAGTTTTCGAGGGGATATTATCGATATATATCCTATCAATCATCCACATCCAATACGAATTAGTTTATTTGATACTGAAGTAGAAAATATTCGGGAATTTGATGAATACACACAAAAAAGTATCAATGAAATAGATACTTGCACCATCATCCCAGCCCTAGCCGCCCTCACCTCACAAGAATATGATGATATCAATCACCAAATCCTCCAACGTGATTTTGATGTCTTTTACAAAGACCTTACTTCACTTGGGTATTGGTTTTTGAAGCGAAAATTTTTGTTTGATAAAGTAAACTTAATATACGATATGACAAGTGAAATAGAAGAATATCAATATTTCCACACCAAAATCCCCATCGAATTTGATATTATAAACGAGTCTGAATGTGTGGATTTACACATCAACAACATAAAAGAATTCATACTAGCTAACTCCAACCAGCCAATAGAGCTACTTGCCAAAAACGAAGTATTACTCCAAGAAAAAGGGATCGACTACCCGTTTACCAAAAGTGATGTTATTTTAAATATTAAGTGTAAGGATAAGATCATAATCTCCCTAAACCGCTACTCACCGCCAAGAAGAAAAAATAAAGCAATTATCCTAGATGATATTAAAAAAGGTGATTTTGTTGTACATCAAACACATGGAATAGGAAGATTTGATGGCTTACAACAAATAGAAGTGCTTGGCAAAAAAGGGGAATTTGCACAGATAACATACGCAAATGACGATAAGTTGTTATTACCGATTGAAAATTTGGACTTAATTGATCGTTATATCGCTCCAGGTGGTAGTCTACCTACTTTGGATAAAATGGGTAAAGCATCATTTAGCAAAACCAAACAAAAGATACAAGAAAAAATATTCGCCATTGCCGCAGATATCATCAAAACCGCAGCCCAAAGAGAAAGCCTCAAACCTTTTAGTTTGTCTTTTGATGGTGTGGAGGAATTTATTAACAAAGCTGGATTTGAATATACCAAAGATCAAAAATCAGCCATCCAAGCCATCATCAACGATTTGCAAACTAAAATTATGGATAGATTATTAAGTGGAGATGTGGGCTTTGGTAAGACGGAAATAGCAATGGTAGCCGCATTCATCATGGCACAGAATCGCTACCAAACCGCTGTGATCGCACCCACCACAATCCTAGTATCCCAACACTACGATACATTCATCAAAAGATTTCAAGATTACGATATCAAAATAGCCAAGCTAGATAGGTTTACATCAACCAAAGATAAAAAGCTTATTCAAGCCCAACTTGAAAATGGGGAAATTGATATTATTATAGCCACACACAGTGCATTTAATCTCACATACAAAAACTTGGGGCTTGTGGTGATTGATGAAGAGCATAAATTTGGCGTTACTCAAAAAGAGAAACTCAAAACTATCACTCAAAATACCCATCTACTCAGCATGAGTGCCACTCCTATACCGCGAAGCTTGAATCTGGCTTTATCTAAAATCAAAGATTTATCGGCTTTGAATGTCGCACCAAAAGACAAGCAAGAAACTAGAACATTTATCAAAGAATATTCCCCAGAACTTATTAAAGAAGTAGTATTGCGAGAGATTAAAAGAGGTGGTCAAGTTTTTTATATTTTTAACAACATCAATTACATCGAACACAAAAAAGAGGAATTAAGCAAATTAATGCCAAATTTGCGAATACTCACCCTCCATGCCAAGCTAACACCGGCTAAAATAGAAAAGGCAATGTATGATTTTATCCATCAAAAATATGATTTGCTTCTCTCTACTACAATCGTAGAGAGTGGTATTCATATCCCAAATGTAAATACTGTAATTGTCGAAAATGCCGATAGATTTGGGATAGCTGATTTACACCAAATCAGAGGAAGAGTAGCACGAGGTGATAAGGAAGGGTATGCGTATTTTATTGTCAAAGATAAACAAGAGATCAGTAAAGAAGCAACCAAAAGATTATTGGCCTTAGAAGAAAACTCATTTTTAGGTAGTGGGGCTGTGCTTGCGATGCATGATTTGGAAATTAGAGGTGGTGGAAATATTATCGGGACCGCTCAATCAGGGCAAATTAAAAATGTTGGTTATAGCTTGTATGTAAAAATGCTTGAAGATGCTCTTAGGACTCTAAATAACGAACACACACCAAACAAAACAGAAGTCAAGCTAAATATCAACGCTTACCTCTGTCCTAGTGTGATTGCGGATGATAGAGCACGCATAGAGATATACAAACGTTTATCAAAGGCAACTTCACTAGAGGAAGTTTATGAGATACAAAAAGAAGTAATTGATAGATATGGAGCGATTAATACACCTACTAACAATTTCTTCACAAAAATCAAAATCAGAATACTAGCAACCAAACAAAATATTCAATCAATCTCAAATTATGCGGAAAATATCACGATACTATATCACAATGGAGATAAACAGCTACTCAAAGCAGCAGCCAAGGATGATGAGATTATACTAGAAACGATACAAAATACTATAAAGGATAAAAAATGAGAATATCAGTAATTGGAACAGGTTATGTAGGACTTGTAACAGGAACATGTTTTAGTGAAATGGGAAATAATGTAATTTGTGTAGATATAGATGAGAAGAAAATAGAAA
>JAADDX010000083.1 GCA_013153685.1 Campylobacterota bacterium
AATCTCTTAATACATTTCCTGTAACTGAAATTGTATTTAATCCTCTTCTTGTTCTTTTTAGAGTATATCTCATAGCTAATTTTGGTGCCATGATGTGGTATTCGATCTCTTTTTTAGCTAAATATTCTGGTAAGTAAGTTACTACTTTTTTGATCATATTAGCATCGTGAGCTCTATTGCTATCAAGCCAAAATACGATAGGATCACCAGTAATACTTCCTCTCTCGTGAGCTAATCTAATCCAATCTTTAATAGCTACATCTTTTGCTCTATAAAGTCTCCAAATATCACCTTTTTCAACTTTATGGCTCATTAAAACTTTTCCATCTTCATCTTTTACTTCCATTAACCCATCTTCACTTACTCTAAAAGTAGTTGGATGAGAACCATATTCTTCTGCTTTTTTAGCCATTAATCCCACATTTGATACATGTCCCATAGTTGCTACATCAAATTGCCCATTTCTTTTTGCATCTTCAAGGATTTCATTATACATTAGAGCATAACTTCTATCTGGAATTACTGCAAGAGTTTCTTGTAACTCTCCATCTTTATTCCACATTTTTCCACCTTCTCTAATAACCGGTGGCATAGAAGCATCGATGATGATATCGTTTGAGAAGTGTAGGTTTGTAATTAGATTATCGCTATCTACCATTGCGATATCTGGATTACCTGCTTTGATAATTCTTTCGATATCAGCTTTGATTTCATCTTTTTTATCTGATTTTTCGATTTTTTTAAGTAAATCACCAATTCCTAAATCCGGATTAACTCCAATTTTTTCAAATTCATCAGCATATTTTTCAAATAATTCTTTAAAGAATTCTTTTACGGCAATACCAAACATGATAGGATCTGATACTTTCATCATAGTAGCTTTTAAGTGGATTGACCATAAAAGCCCTTTTTCTTTTGCTTCTTCGATAGTTTTTGCTAAAAAGCTTGCTAATTTTTTTGCACTCATAAATGATGATGATACAACTTCACCTGCTTCAACATCAGTAAGTTCTTTTAATACTTTCCCATTAAGCTCAATAGTAAGTTTTGTTGGTTTTTCAATAATTACTGATTGTTCGTTTTCATAGAAATCACCCTCATCCATATAAGCAACTTTTGCTTGGCAATTTTCATCGAATGGTTTTAATCTATGAGGATTTTTTTGTGCGTATTTTTTTACTACGTCTGCAGCTCTTCTATCAGAGTTTCCTTCTCTTAATACTGGATTAACCGCACTTCCTAGGCAAGTAGCATATCTTGCTGCGATCTCTTTTTCTTCGTCTGTTTTTGGCTCTTCTGGATAATCTGGTAATGGATATCCTTTTGATTGTAATTCTGCGATAGTCTCTTTAAGCTGTGGAACTGATGCTGAAATATTTGGTAATTTGATGATATTACCTTCTGGTTTTTTAACTAATTCACCAAGATAAGCTAATTCATCCGCTATTCTTAATTCTTCTGGTAACATGTCGCTAAAAGCTGCGATAACTCTTCCTGATAATGAAATATCTCTCTCCTCTACATTCACACCTACTTTATCTGCAAATTTTTGCACAATAGGTAATAATGAATATGTAGCTAAAGCTGGAGCTTCGTCAATTTTTGTCCATACGATAGTTGCTTTACTCATCGTTCATGTCCTTTATTATAATTTTTTGTCACCGAATTGTAACAATTAATTTATTTTTTTGGTTTTTATTTGGCAAAAACAGCAAAAAATTAATTAAAAATGTTTCATTTTTTCACATTTTTTAGATGTTGTTTGTAAGTAGTGCTAAATACATGTTTATTACCTACTTTTACGAAGTATAAATAATTGGTTTTAGCTGGAAATATAGCTGCCAAAATAGCATCCAAACTCGCAACGCAAATAGGCTTTGGAGGTAAGCCAAAATATTTATAAGTATTAAAATGTGACGTATCGTGCTTAATCATATAAGGTGTGACTTTGGTGTGTGAAAATTGACCATAATTAAGCGTCCCATCCATCTGCAATCGCATGTGGCGTTTGAGTCTATTGTAAATAACGCTACTAATCAACTTCATATCGTATTTATTTTTGGCTTCTTTTTGGATAATTGAAGCTATAATTAAATAATGATAATACTTATCAAAATTCCACATTCCAAAAATCTTATTGGAGATTGCTTTGTGTCTTTTAAGAGAGATGTTATATAAGTAACTACACAATCTTTGTTTGCTAAATCCATACGGGATATAATACGTATCGGCATATAAAAACCCAGTAGGAATAGCACACGTTAAATCTCTAAAATGCATTGTTTTAGCAATCTTTTTGTAGATGAAATAATCAGTCTCCCCAGGGATAATCGTAATTTTTTTAAGAGCGGCTTTTGAGTGAGTAAGCTTGTATAGAAGATCCAATTTTGTCAGTGTGGTAGATTTGAGATCTATCCAGCCACTTTGGACATTTCCGAGTATGTAAAGGATATATTTATCTAGATTCACAATATCCACGTTTTGATGTTGAAGTGATGTAATTACTTGAGTGAGATTGACCTTTGGAATATATACGATCCTCCTTACATGCACCGGCTGTGCCAAATAAAAGGTGATAAATATTGCAAAAACCAAAATAACACTTATAATCCTCACTACAAACCCCTAAAAGGAAAGAACCTTTTAGTGATGACATCCACAACTATTGCAGCTACCGTCGTTGCATCCACCGCCAACAGTCCCGCTTAATACTTCATCAGCTGTTGCTTCTCTTTTGTTGAGTAATTTAATATCAAATACCAAATCTTCCCCAGCTAATGGATGATTATAATCGATTGTAACTTCTTTATCGTTAAAGTCTTTTACCGTTACTGCAATTGTCTGACCATCTGGTCCTTGACCATAAAGAGTCATCCCTTTTTGCAATTCAATTCCTTCGAATTGTTCAATAGGTAATGTTTGTAATAAATCTTCTCTATATTCCCCATAAGCATCTTTGCTTGCTACTTCTACTGTCTTTTCTTCACCTACTTCCATCTCTTCTACCGCTTTTTCAAAAGCTGGAATCATCTGTTCTTTATTGCTGATAAATTCCAAAGGAGCTTGTCCTACATTACTATCTAAAACTTCTCCATCTTTATTTTTTACGGTGTATTCCACGCTATATACATTGTTCATGTTGTATCCTTTTTGTTGTGTATCTTAACCAACTAGAATGATATCAAAATATTAAATTTTTAGCAAATAAAAACCAAAATAAAAAGATATCAAACCATACGGCCTAAAAAAGAGTAATTAAACTTTACCAAAATCAATTAGGACATAGTAAAGCTTGTGCAGTTCTTAGATTAGCAAGATATAAAACTTGCAAAAGAGTTAAAAATGATATATAATATAACTTACAAAACACTAAAGGAGTGTCGTATGATGACTACTAATATAAATTCTATGCAAGCACATCAAACATTAATGAACATTAACGCCAACAACATCGCCAATGTTAATACTCAAGATTTTAACGCTAGTCAAGGAAATATAAACGATAATTTAGAAGTATCAAGTACTAATACCAACAATCCAACATCACTTACTAAAGAGATTCCTAATCAAATCGTAATAGAAGACGGATTTGAAGCACAAACAGTTGCTATTAAAACACAAGATGAGATGGATGGGAGCGTATTGGATCTAAAGGCATGAATAAAGCTGTCTTTTTAGATAGGGATGGAGTAATTAACGAAGATTTCGGATATGTGTATAAAAAAGAAGACTTCGTATTTAAAGAGGGGATTTTTGAATTGCTTCGACATTTCCAAAGCCAAGGTTATAAACTCTTTATTATCACCAATCAATCAGGCATAGCACGAGGCTATTATACTACTGAGGATTTTTGGGAACTTATGGAGTGGGTAAAAGATAAATTTAGCAAAGAAGGTATTACAATAGATGATATAGCGTTTTGCCCATGTCATCCCGAGTTTACATCCACATGCGAATGTCGCAAACCAAATCCCAAGATGATTTTGGATCTGGCAAGGAAATATGATATCAACTTGAGCCAATCTATCTTGATTGGGGATAAACAAAGCGATATACAAGCCGCCAAAAACGCTGGAATTACCAAGACTTACTTAATCAAAGACAAATTGGACGGGATTATAAAATAACTACTATTTTTGGATAATTTTTGATATAATGCTACTTTTGATTCACAACCTCACACAAAAGGACAACAATGCAAGACACACAGATGAGTAGAAGGATTTTTATTGCTACGTTTATATCATTTTTGGTATTTATGGCATATGATTATTTAGTAGTCCAACCACAACTAGCCAAACAAGCATCCACAAATACCACCATCCATACCAAACAAACTACCACCGATACGACATCTCAAACTACCGATATAAAAAGTGTTGATTCATTGCAAAATAAAGTCATAACCACGATAGAATCGGATGCGTTTAAGATACAAATAGATAATTTAGGTAGAATATCAGATTACATTTTAGAAAAAAACATCTTTAACGATTCTAAGGGTAAAAAACTACATATCTTAAGCAAAGAATTACCAAAAGTTCTAGAGATTAGATTCAAAAACGAAGCTCTAAATAAAGAAGCGTTTAATACGCCAGTAAGTGCTGATAAAACGTCAATCATCATCAAAGACAAACCACAAACTCTCACACTTACCCAACATCTAAAAACCCTAACTATCACCAAAGTAATCACATTTTACCCAGACGGGCACTACGATCTCAAACTCAACTTATCAAAACCGGCTAAATATTTCCTCGCAGTAGGGAGAGTAAATGCCAATGTTAACATGTATGCTTTTCATGGTGCACTACTTGTAAATGACGATGATAGCTTGGAGATGATAGATGATGGAGAAGGTGAAGTAAAAACATTTACCAACATCAAAATAGCCGCAAACGTAGATCAATATTATACTACGTTTTTATACAACCTCAAAAACAAAATGACAGTATATGAAACCATAGATAATCTCAAAAATCAAAATCCTTTATTATTCATACAAGGAGACCAAAACCTAGACCTACACGGATATATAGGTCCAAAATACGTAAAAGTACTAGAAAATATCAATCCTACCTTAACCAAAGTAGTAGAATATGGTATCATGACATTTATGGCTAAGCCAATGTTTTATGTATTAAATAGATTTTATGAGATGACTGGCAATTGGGGTGTGGCGATTATTTTATTTGTTGTGCTTGTGAGAATCTTGTTATTTCCATTAACATACAGAGGAATGGTGAGTATGTATAAGATGAAACTCATCGCTCCAAAACTACAAGAGCTCAAAGTCAAATATGCCAAAGATCCTAAAAAATTCCAAATCAAAACAATGGAACTTTACAGACGAGAAAATGTCAATCCACTTGGTGGATGCTTGCCGTTGCTAATCCAAATCCCTATCTTCTTCTCTATTTATAGGGTATTGGTAAATGCGATCGAGCTTAAGGGAGCATCGTTTTTATGGATTCATGACCTAAGTAGCATGGATCCTTATTTTATCTTACCTGTTTTGATGGGTGTGACTATGTATGCTCATCAGATGATTACACCAAACAACTTTACAGACCCTATGCAAGAGAAAATATTCAAATTCTTACCGGTGATTTTCACATTTTTCATGGCAACGTTCTCAGCTGGACTTGTGTTGTATTGGACTGTAAACAACATCTTATCTTTCATCCAACAATACATCATAAACAAAAGCATGGAAGCAAAAGGACTAATGGATAAAAACCACAAGAGAAAATAGATGCTTGGCAGTTTTAGATTCTTATTGGCATGGATAGTGATGCTATCACATCTGCCATTTGCTCCTTTTAGCAAAGCATTCAATCCCGCAGTTAGCGGGGTGGTGATGTTTTATTTTATTAGTGGATTTTTAATGTATCATAGTTTCAATAGTGCCAAATCTATCCTTAAATTCTACAAAAAAAGATTTTTTCGTTTGTATCCTGTGTATTTTATCGTATTAACACTTACCATATTGGCAATAACCTTATGGCACAATCCTACCATACCTCTTCTTAATCAACACCTAGATATTACTAAGCTTATACTAAATTACCTCTTAGTATTTAACAATTACGTATTTGCACCATTTACGATACATACGTTATTGCCTCATCCACTAATCCCTCCTACATGGTCGTTATCTACTGAGATTCATTTTTATATTTTGGTGCCGTTTTTGTTTGGGTTGCTACAGAGCAGATCTAGACTGTTTTATGTTATCTTTTTAGGTTCTATGATTTTTGAGTTTGTTGCGTTTGCATATACAAAACCTACATTTAATTCCGATATATTTGGATATAGATATATCTTTGGGGTATTGTGGATTTTTATGTTTGGATTTTTGTTTGGGCATGATAGGCACTCTAAGTTTATCAAGTTTGTATATGTTTGTATTGTTGTATATTTTATGTTTGTTGGATTTTATTTTACCAATCACGCTTATGTGAAGGAAATTTTATTAGCATTGCTATTTTTACCATTGATACTTGTAATAAAAGATATGAATTTCAAATACGATAAATTACTAGGAAGCTTGTCATACCCTATTTTCATATCGCATTTTTTTGTATTTTATGTGGTATCTTACTTTACGCACAATAAAATATTGTTTTTTGCAGGAGTGTTTATAGGAGTCTTGGGTATATCTATAATACTTGCAAAAATACAAAATACAATATACCAAAAAGGAAAACAATGAAATTTCAAAAAATTGAATTCTTAAAACAAGCATTAAAAGAGGATATAGGACGAGGTGATTTAGCAAGAGATGTATTACCATCAACCAAAGCTACAGCACACATTATAGCCAAAGATAACGGTATTTTAAGCGGTGTAGAATATCTAAGATATATCGATGAACTAGCTGAGCTTAAGATAGAGTGGTTCAAACAAGATAGAGATAAAATCTCAAATCAAGACATAATCTGTAGCATTAGCGGAAATAGTAAGGATTTGTTGAGTTGTGAGAGAGTGATATTAAATATCTTACAACACTCAAGCGGTATTGCGACTAACGCACACAAATTCGCCAAACTAGCAAAAGGCAAAATCCACATCCTAGATACACGCAAAACACGACCGCTACTTAGGACATTTGAGAAATATTCCGCAAAAGTCGGAGGTATCACCAACCATAGATTGGGGCTTGATGATTGTCTGATGCTAAAAGATACTCACTTAGCACTCTTTAAGAGTATATCACAAGCCATCGCACATGCAAGAGCAGAAATCCCATGGACTACCAAAATCGAAGTCGAATGTGAAACGTTTGAGATGGCAAAAGAAGCTATGAAGTGTGGTGTGGAGATAGTGATGTGTGATAATATGACACATAAAGAAATCAAAAAAGTTGTCAAATATAGAAACGAACACTACCCACAAACACTAATAGAAGTAAGCGGAAATATTACATTAGAAAACATCCAAAAATACATATCACTAGGAATCGATGCAATTAGTAGCGGTAGTATCATCCATCAAGCGGTGTTCCTAGACTTCTCAATGAAAATCAAAACATAACCGCAAAACATAGCAACAAGCTTATGCCGGTTGCGGTTTTGGCAAAGATGTAATTTCCGGTCTATCTAATACGTATTCTAATTCATAGATGTTATTAAGGATGTATTCAAAGTCCTCGATCTCCTCTGTGTTAGCCGCGATCAACAATCTATCGCCAATTTGAATTTCCGTATCATTAGATGGAATCAATACTTTATTTCTATCTCTCTCTAACAACAAGTATACTATTTTGAGCGTATCTTTTCTGTTGGCTCTTGAGCGTTTTAATTCACCTAGCGTAATACTCTCACCACTTTGCAATCTTCTATGCAACGCATACGCATGATTTTTATCTATCGTTGTCTCATAATATAGTGGATTATCACCGATAATTGTTAGCAACTTAGCTACGATAACTTGTCCTAAATGGTCATTTCTTCTATCTTTTACAGTATTTAAGAAATCATTTACCACCGGTCTTGATATGATATTGATAGTATAATCAGACAATACTTTCTCTAAAATATAGATCCTATCCATATGTGCCGCTTCAAAAATCGCCGCATCATCTAGTGAATTTTCTCTTGCGATAGCATAAATATTTGGATTAATCTCTTTGGCTTTATTTAGCAAAGTTAGATTTAGCATATCATCACTTGTAGCAGCAATAATAGCTTCAAAAGTCTCTAGCTGGAACTGTTGCAATATTTTCTGATCTTCTTCATCACCAAATACCATACTACCCTTCTCTTCTAAATAATCCTTAGGGTCGATATTATATATCTCATACTCAATATTCGCTTTTGCTAAAGCATCAGCAATAGCACTTCCCATTCTTCCATGACCGCAAATTAAATATTTCCCTTTTGGCAAGAAATCATGATCATCAAAAAACAAACTTTGCCCATACACCCATCTCTCTAGTATATATACATAAGGTGTGACGATGTTGTTGTATATTTGACTTGCTACGATTGTAAATGGGTTGAGAATATGTTCAATCCCAATTGAGTTGTAATAATTGATGTGATTTTTTGATGTAGCTTTTACTATAATGTCTATATCGTGATTTAACAATCTAGCTACGGTGATAGCTTGCATGTTTTTCGCATCTTTGTCAAATAATGAAATAATCCCTTTACAATTTGGCAAATCAATCCCCGCTAACGTTAGTATATTCTCACTAGTAGGATTTCCTACTATAGATGGCACATAAGGGTAGAAATCTTCTAGATTGAGCTCTTCTATATGCAATGGATTTTCATCTATTACTACAAATCTACTATACCCATTGGCTTCTTCGATAATATTTTTGGTTACTTTTGTATATTCAAGTATGATATAAAAGTCCTCTTTGAGATTTTTTACTTGTTTTCTAAAACGGTTGATTTTGATTGCTTTTTGTAACGCTTCATCTTGGATTAGAGATATAATAGCCCCAATAGCATAAAACCATCCTACAACAGACAAATAAATAGCCACACTCACCCATAATCTTTGAGCATAAGTAAATGTATAAGGAGTCTCACCAAATCCAATAGTAGTAGCCATATAACTAACAAAATAAAACGCATCAAAAAAATTCAAATGATATACATGTCCATGATTATCAACCCCAGGGACCATAATCATCCCTATGATAGAGATTGAAAAGGTGATGAGTATTACTAAAAACGGAACCCGAAGTTTTTTTAGAACAATCCAGACTAATTGGTCATTCATTGCTTATCTTTTTGATTTGATAGTATCAGCTATAAACAAGATCACAGATACCATATTCGCAAGCAATGCTCCACCAGATAAGGAAATAATAGTAGCCGCAGTTGTGACATTAAAATCACTCACACCATACAAAGCAACTCCCCATACCACAGCCGCACTTAAAAGTTGCAAATCAGCTACCAAACTTGTAGATAATAACACTGCTCCTAGCTGAGTCTTATCACCGAGCTTCAAAGAAGTCGCGATTAAATTGACAATAATTGCAGCAAACAATTCATATTGGCTATGCTGTTGGATATTGGTCAAATCTCCATAAAAAAATCCAAAATTCAACGTCATAGCCAAAATGAAAAAAAATCCACTAACGATTTTATACACGTTCATATTTACGCCCCTTAATTTGATTTAGAGAATTATATCACGAAACAATTTCCCCAAATCCAAAAAAATATAAAATTTCAAATAATTTTTTACAAAGTGTTACAAATTTTCACTATCGAAAAAGTGCACTCCCTATACGCACCATATTACTACCACACTTAATAGCTAATTCAAAATCATTACTCATCCCCATAGAACACACCTTAGCACCATGAGGGCGTAATTGTTCAAAAATCTTATAAGTAAGCTCAAATGATTTGATAATTTCTTTTTGATTATCAGTATGAGCACCGATAGTCATTACCCCTTGTAGACGGATATTTGGACATTCTTGTAGTATTTGATGATATACATCTACCGCCTCTTGTGCCATAACGCCATGCTTGCTTACTTCGTTTGCGGAATTAATCTCTAATAGACATCTCATAGGCTTAGTAGTTCTTTTATCGATTGCTTTGGCAAGGTCTACAGAATTGATAGATTGTATCATAAAAGGCTCTAGGCTTAATAATTTGTTGATTTTATTTTTTTGTAAATTTCCTATAAAATGCCATTCAATAGGCAAATCACTTAATTGTTGTGCTTTACTGTACATATCTTGGACTTTGTTCTCACCAAATGCTCTTTGTCCTTGATTGTATAGTTGCTCAATAGCACTCGCATCCACATATTTGCTAACTGCTATCAATTTTACTATTAGATGTTCATTAACAGACAATCTTGCTTTTTCGATTCTTTGTATAATTTCCTCTAACATCATCTCCTCCAATACTCAATAGCTCTTTTTTTGTCTGAAATTATAGCTTGTTTTAACTCATTTAAACTATTAAATTTCCTATTTTCTCTTAGAAATTCGAAAAACTCTATTGTTATTGTTTCATTGTGAGAGCGATATTGCAATATGTGCGTCTCAATAGCAAACTTAGCGTCTGTAGATCTTGTGCCTATGAATGTGATTGATGGTTGATTGTCAGTACGAGTGATATACACTCCATCTTTTGGCAAAGTATAATCACACTCAAGCTTAAGATTAATAGTAGGGAGCAATTGTGCACCAAGCCCTTGCCCTACAATCTGCCTACCTTTAATGCGATAAGGATGATTTAGAAGCTTATTAGCCATGGTTATATTGGCATCTTTAATAAATTGCCGGATCACATTTGCATGAATACTTATACCATCTAGCTTAATTTCATCTATTACCTTGACATTGAAAAATTTCCTCAACAATGCTATATCACCTGCTCTATCTTTACCGAATCTAAAATCATACCCAACAACAATCAACGAAGGATTATAATTTTTTAGTATATGTACAAACTGCAAAGCCGTGAGGTGTTTAATCTCATCAAGCAGATAAAAATGGCACGGCTTATCGATATATTCGCACATCTCTTTACAAGGAGTGAGGGTTGGGTGCTTTTGGATAATAATCACCTCATCCGAATATTTTAACAACTCTTGGTGAGCCAAATGCACACCATCAAATCCCCCAATTGCCAATCTCATTATATTTTTACCGCTGAAGCTAGATTCCACATAGGCAAAAAGATCCCAAGAGCCAAAAGCAACACAAATCCACCAATTACCACTACCATAATAGGCTCTATTTTAGCCGATAATCCATCAATTACTCTATCAAACAAACTCTTATAATACCCACTAGCATTCTCCAACATCACATCCAAACTCCCCGATTCTTCACCCGCCATAATCATCTGAAGTGCGATATTATCCAACAATCCGACCTCTTTTAGAGACGTTGAAAAAGCCTTTCCTTTGGAGATATTTATCTTAACTTGCTCTACTTTTTCTTTTAATACTTCATTTTCTAATATTTCTTGGGCTATATCTAGCGAATCTACAAGTGAAATTCCAGCAGCCGTTAGCTCTTTTAGCACAAGCAAAAATTTATAAAAAGACGATTGCAAAATAATATCGCTAAAAATAGGCATTTGCAATAATATCTTATCCACTTTATAGCGGTATTTATAGCTATGATCATAATAATATCTATGCAAGAAAAAAAGCACAACTATTGCAAGCAGTATAAAAATCCCAAATGATTTTAATATACTCTCCAATCCGAGCAATATCTGAGTTGGCAAAGGTAAATTCGCCCCAAATCTTTTAAATACGGATTCAAATTGCGGCACTACAAAATAGATTAATATCGTAAATGCAACCGCAAGAGCTGTCATTGTCATCATAGGATAACGCATCGCTTTTTTGAATCTACGTTTATTTTCTTCAATCTCTTCATAAATTTCCGCCAGCGTCTCCAAGCTCTCACCAAGCCTACCAGTCTTCTCTCCAAGTTTTACCATCGCAATAGCCAAAATCCCTACTTGAGATTTGTATTTCTCAAATGTGCTTGAGAGATTAAGCCCACTATCTATCGCGTTTAGAGCATCCTTAAAAAACTCACTAATCAAAGGATCAGCACTATTCTCAGCAATATTTTCTATCGCTTCTTTGATAGGAATTTGTGCTTGTATAAGAGTAGCTAGTTGCTTAATAGCACTTACAAACTCATCAACATCAAATGACTTTTGAAAAAACGACAAAACCATGTTTTTTAGCCGTGCAATTTTAATCTCCAATGGAGCATCAATCTCAACTACGCTAATAATCTTACCATCTATAAATCTAAAAATATTTTTGCTATCGCTTAATTCTTTGATAACGGTATGTTTTTTACCTTTTGAGATATAGGTAATTTTGTAATATTGTCCCAACACATATCCTTCAAAAGAGTTTTTTGCAATTATACCATATTTAAATAACGAAATTTCAACGAAACACGTTAAAGGGGTATTTAAACTTTTTATGGTATAATACACAAAAATTTTCAAGGAGAATGTGATGTTAAATGAAATCTATGAAAATACCAAAAAACACATGGATAAATCTATCGAAGTATTAAAACACGATTTAAATACTCTAAGGACTGGGAAAGTATCGACTGCTATTATTGAAAATATCAAAGTAGATTATTACGGGACACCAACACCTCTAAATCAAGTAGGATCGGTATTAGCAATCGATGCTACAACTATCCAAATCAATCCATGGGAGAAAAATTTACTCAAAGATATCGAAAAAGTAATCCAAGAAGCAAATATCGGAGTAAACCCGAACAATGATGGTGATTCAATCAAACTATTTTTCCCTCCTATGACAGAAGAAGAGAGAAAAAAACAATCAAAAAAAGCCAAAGAATTCGCTGAAAAAGCAAAAATCGCTATTAGAAACGTAAGAAGAGATAGTAACGACAAGGTAAAAAAACTACTAAAAGATAAAGAAATTACAGAAGATGAATCTAAAAGTGCACTCGACGAAATCCAAAAAATCACCGACAACTACGTAGCCAAAGTAGATGAGATAGTTGCTAAAAAAACAGACGAGATTATGAAGGTATAAAATGAATTTAAAAAAAATTTACGAAGAAAACAATGCCCTATTGACAGGGCATTTCAAATTAAGTAGCGGAAAGCATAGTCCCAATTATCTCCAAAGTGCAAGAGTCTTAGAAAATCCAAAAGTAGCACAAGAGCTATTATCCGCTTTAGCTAAACAAATCCAAGAGTATGGACTAAAAGTCGATGTGGTATGCTCACCAGCAATCGGTGGACTTTTGGCTGGATATGAACTAGCAAGAGCTCTTGGGGTGAGATTTATCTTTACTGAGAGAGTTAATGGAGTGATGACTTTGCGTAGAGGATTTGAAGTAAGAGAGGGTGAGAGAGTCTTGATTTGCGAAGATATCATCACCACAGGTAAAAGTGCACTTGAAGCGGCAAAAGAGGTCGAGAAATTTGGTGCTAAAATAGTAGGATTTGCGGCTATTGCAAATAGAGGACTTTGTAAAAGAGTAGGAAGTGATCTTGAAGCAAAATCGGAGTGTAAATTACCAAGTGACGTACCGTTTTTTGCACTTGATGATTTTATTTTTGAGACATACGAAGCAGATAAATGCCCTATGTGTAAAGAAGGTAGCCAAGCTATCAAACCAGGAAGTAGAGGCAATTAAGGATTAATAATGGAATACATTGCAAAAAAATTAATAGGCTCAAGGGAAATTGACGCTCAGGTAGAATATGTGATATCTCCATACACCAAACAACCCGTAACGGGATATGCAAAATGTGATATACAAGATGCCAAAGAAGCACTTAAAACAGCTAAAAGAGCGTTTACATACACCAAAAAATCTCCCCTATCTCAAAGAATAGCGTGGATAGAGGATGTAGCAAACAAACTAGAAGCAAACAAAGAATACTTTGCTTTATTAATCACCAAAGAGGTTGCCAAACCAATCTCACAATCAAAAATCGAAGTACAAAGATGTATCGAAAATCTACAAATCTGTGCCAAAGAACTTATCAATCTTCATGGAGAAACCATACCAACAGACGCTACGCCAAGCGGATTTAAAACGGAGAGTTTCTACAAAAGAGTCCCAGCAGGTGTCGTAGTAGCTATCACTCCCTTTAACTTTCCTCTAAATTTAGTAGCACATAAAATCGCTCCAGCATTGGGAGCAGGAAATAGCGTGGTATTAAAACCAACTCCAGAAGCTCCATATACCGCATATGCGTTTGCAAAACTTTTTATAGAGAGTGAATATGCAATCAAAGACGCACTTAGCGTGGTATACGGTGATGCACAAGTAGGGGGAGAATTGGTATCAAATCCTACAGCCAGAATCATCTCATTTACCGGAAGTGTAGCAGTTGGTAAGATTATCATGCAAAATGCAGGAATCAAAAAAGTAGCACTTGAGCTTGGTGGAAATGCTGCTACTTTCATAGAAGCAAGTGCCGATTTGGATAAAGCGGCACAAAGATGTGCAGTGGGTGCATTTGCAAACTCGGGGCAGGTATGTATAAGTTTGCAAAGGATTTATGTAGATGGAAGAATCTACGAAGAATTCGCCCAAAAATTAGCAAATGAGAGCAAAAAACTAGTAGTTGGCGATCCATTTAAGGAAGAGACATTTATGGGACCTCTAATCAACGAAGATAGCACTAAAAGAGCCAAAGAATGGGTGGATAGTGCGGTAAGCCAAGGGGCGAGAATTATTGCCGGTGGAGTAATCAAACCAAACAACATCTTTACTCCCACAATCCTAGCTGACGTAACTGATGATATGAATGTAGTATGCCAAGAGGTGTTTGCACCGATTGTGAGCTTAGTAAAAGTAGATAGTTTTGATGAAGCTATCAAAAAGATGAACGATTCACCTTACGGATTGCAATTTAGTATTTTTACCAATAGATTGGACTTGGCTAAACGAAGTATTGATGAGTTTGAGTGTGGTGGAGTGGTGATTAACGATATTCCAACATTGAGATTTGATATCCAACCATATGGAGGATACAAACTAAGCGGAATTGGGAAAGAAGGGGCAAAATATGCTCTAGAAGAGATGACGGAAATCAAAAGTATAATAATATGTTAAAGGATTGCGAATGAAGGTAGATAATAGAGTATTAATAAAATTTTCGGGAGAGGCACTTGCAAATGAAGATGGTTTTGGAATCGATACGCAAGTATTAAAATATTTAGCAGATGAGATTAAATTATTAAGAGAACATAATTACCAAGTAGCAATTGTGCTTGGTGGTGGAAATTTCATCAGAGGGGTAAGTGCTGCTAAAGACGGTGTAATTAGAAGAACAAGTGGTGATTATATGGGGATGTTAGCTACTGTGATCAATGCAGTAGCTATGCAAGAAGCACTTGAATATGATGGAATTAGTGCAAGAGTACAAACTGCTATTAAGATGGAACAAATTGCGGAGTCGTTTGTGGTAAGAAAAGCGATTAGACATCTAGAAAAAGATAGAGTAGTTATCTTCGCAGCCGGAACAGGAAATCCGTTTTTTACTACTGATACTGCTGGAGTTTTAAGAGCTAGTGAAATCGGGGCAAGTTGTATTATCAAAGCTACAAAAGTAGATGGAATATACGATAAAGATCCTAACAAATACGATGATGCCAAATTATTAACCAACATTAGCTACGATAGAGCATTAGAAGATAACATCAAAGTAATGGATGATACCGCTATTGCCCTTGCTAAAGACAACAATCTACCTATTATTGTGTGCGATATGTTTAAAAAAGGAAATTTACTAAAAATCTTACAAAAAGACCCGCAAGCCAAATACTCAATAGTAAATTAAGGATTTGTATTGAAAAAAGTTTTATTATTAATTCAAGGGAATGAAGCAAAACGCTTCATTCAAAGCATTATCAAAGATTATATAAATGTAGCGGAGTTTGATATCGTATATCAAAACGACGACGATATCAAAGAGGATTTCAAAGTTGATGGTATTAGCTTTTATAAAATTCCATTTAGTGATTTTACCAAGTTATCATACTTCAAAGATAAAGATTATTCCAAGGTTATCATCGTAATCAAAAACAAATTTTTCGCACTAAATGCACTAAAAGCTGTAGAGTTTTTTATCAGCAAAAATATACTCATTGAGCTGGTGAAGTTTTGGGATATCGAAATCCAAAGCAAAAATATCAACGTCATCACAATCCCGAATATTATCAATTCTACACTCATTGATCTTTTGCCAAACGTGCCGGTGTTTGCCAGAAATATAGGGCTTGGTAAAGAGGAAATTATGGAAGTAGAGGTGCCAGCAAGTAGTGTGTTTGTATATAGGAATGTAGAACTTTTAAACAATGAAAACAAACAAAAATGGCGAATAGTAGCTATTTATAGAAATGATAAATTGATTTTACCCAACAAAATGACTACTATTCATCATTACGATAAATTAGTAATCATCGGGCAAGCCAATATCCTCAAAGACGTCTACAAAAGTATCAAAAAAGACGTTGGATTATTTCCAGCCCCTTATGGAAATAATATCTACTTGCTAATTGATAGAAAAACCATGAATAGATTGCAAGTAAGTAAGCTTCTAAAATCCGCAATTTATTTACATAGAAAATTAAAATCCAAAAAACTTATCATCAAAATTATCAATCCAAATCTCCATCGATTCAAAAAACTAGACAATATAGAGGGTATTGAGGTATATGTGGATTATCACGCTACTGATATGTATGAAGTCATTATGCAAGATATACTCAAATTCAGCATCGGTATGTTTATTATCGATAACAAATTTTATTACAAAAACATAAATTTCCTCCTCAAACTCAAAAAACCATTTCTCAAAATCGGAGATGAAGAGAGTATCAAAAAATGCACTCAAAGTGCTTTGATTTTGGAAGATAGTGATGCTATTACGGAAATATCGCCGTTGGTATTTGATATCTCAAGCCAACTAGAATATAAAATCAAATTTTTAGACATCGATCCAGAAAATGTCAAACTCACCAAAAAAGATATCACCATCTACTACGAAAATATCTCAAAAATGTACTATTACAAAAACGTAGAATTCATAGTCAAAAACAGCAATCCGTATTTTGAGATTCAAAAAATGCATAATGTTTGCTTTTTTATGCCATTTAACAACAAAATCCCAAAAAACAAATTACTCTCATACTTGTTACCAAACAACACCAATATCCAACTACTACTTGATAAATACAATCAATTCATGATACCGACAAAATGATATTGATTTTTAAGATGAAATTCATTATAATTTGATAGTAGATTTGAAAGGGGAGATATGCGAAGATTATTAATACTTTTAATTAGCTTAAATATTTTATTTGCTTACAAGGTAAAAACACCAAGCGATGTATTTTCATACGCAATGCTCTTGAAAAAAAAGGTAGAATACCTCAGAGCACAATCACATATCACTTCTCCATTCCCTAAAGTTCCGCCACAACACAACAAATATCCACGACACGTAATCCAAAAGGCACTAGAGATTTTAAGCAAAATCAACTTATATAGAATCTCTAAAGGGTATGGAGCTATTTTTATCCCTCCGTATCCGGCACGGGAAATTACGCCAAGTGACGTATACGAGATGGTAAAACGACTAGATGCGGAAGTGACGCCATTTATTAAAGATAGACAATTTCTAGAACACTTAACTCTTGTAAAATATCACAACAAAACCCCAAACGACGTATATCAGCTATTGTGGTCTATCTCTTTGGCATTTGATAGCTTACTCGGTATTCATGGTTATACACCAACAGACGTATATGCTCTCTCACAAAAACTAGTAGAGACGGTAAAATTCATCAGAGAGACACAAAATATGTATAACATGCCATCAAAACCCAAAAAAATCCCAAATCTTCACCCAAATCATGCCTTATACGCAAGCTATGATTTCCTCAGCAAAGTAAGAACTAGTGAGAAACACTTGTGGATAGATCCTACGGAAGTGCCTAAAAAACCACATAGAGTGATCACACCAACAGACGTATATGATTCACTCCAATACAACATTGCAGAATTACAAAGGATCAAATACAGACTCGGTGTGGAGCGATACTTCAAGCTCAAACCGGTAAAAGGGAGTAAGACTCCAAGTGATGTAGTGCAAAATATCAAATACGCAAGAAGACTAATGCCGATTTTTTCTTTTGATAAGGAATTAATCCAATATCCTATCTCATCACTACAAAAAACTCCTAACAACGTATATGCCGTAACAGAGGAAATACTCAAAAAAATCGATATTCTCAAAAACATCAAAGGGATAGCACAAAAAGCCAAAAATCCTCCATATATAGCGGGACTCAGACCAATCCATGCTTTCCAAAAAGCGATAGAAGCCACCGAAAAAGCGATTAGATTAAAAGTGCAAATGGGATTTTACCCTTCGGAAGTACCAACAGAACCGCTAAGGGAAATTACACCAAATGAAGTATATGAAATGGTAATTAGGCTAGATGGAATTATTACGATTTTACTACACAAAGCCGGATACCACAAAACAGAAGAATACATCTACAAACCAAACAAAGAAATCCCATCATCAAAAACACCAAGCGATGTGTATCATAATTTGTGGTATATCTCAAACAACCTAGACGTATTACTCGCAAGCGAATACACACCAAATGAAACATTCGCTATCTCAAATAGAATCAAAATCAAAATTTTATCTTTATTGCACAAAATGAAAATCAAAAAAAGTGCTATTGATGAGATTTTACACAAAAATATCATCCTAACCGAATCCAAAACACCAAAAGATGTATTTAATCTCACCCTTAGATTATATCACCAAATCAAACATATCCAAAAAAGAATGAATATGAGTGAGACAAGTATCATCATCCCAAAAGAGAGAATCATTACGCCAAATACCGTATATAACGCATTGCGAATCATTAATGCTAGTATCAACGAAATCCTTATTTACAAAGATATTGATGAATCTGATATCATATATCCTATGGTATTGCCAAAAGATAAGACACCAAGTGACGTATACAAAAACGTAACTAAGCTAAGAGAGTTGTTAGGATTATTATATCAAGAGAGTGATTATGAAGATTAAAAAAATATCTCTATCAATCAAAATTGCATTGTTAGTAATGATAGTATCGTTTTTTGGGATTGCGACATTGGCGTATATCTCGTATGACCAATCCAAAAAAATCTTTACGGATCATACAGCCCAAATCTTGGCTAAAAATATCGATCAATATACCAATTTTATACGGGAAAATATCCAGAAACTAAGATACAATATCACAATTTTCTCATACAATCCATCGGTAAAAGGTTTTATGAGAAGTTATTTTAACAAATACAAATATGACGAAAAAACAAACAAAACATTTAGTCAATACAAAAAAGATATCATCGCTATGATGCTATTTACAATGAAACAAAATCCAGCATATTTTCAGATGAGAATTATTGATGCGACAAATGGAGAGGAAATTGTTAAGCTAATTAGAAACAACAATCAAATCCAAATCGCCAAACCTCATCTCCTACAAAACAAATGGAATAGAAATTATGTGCAACAAACACTAAAAAAACGTAAAGGTTGTTATATATCACATATTAATCTCAACAAAGAATTTCACACTATAGAATACCCAATCAAGCCAACTATTAGGATAGCAAAAGTAATCTATGCCAACGGCAAAAAAGCCGGAATTGCAGTAATTAACGCGGATATCAAGAAATTGTTTGATTTTGATAAATTGATTAAAGCCAATGATTCTACGACTTTTATCGCCAATGAGGAGGGGTATTATCTATTCAATCCGATTCATCCAGAGAGAGAATTTGGGTTTGAATTTGGTAGAGAATACAAAATCTTCTCGCGATATCCAGAATTAAAAGAATTTTTCACCTCAAAAGACACCACGTTTTCTTATATTTGTTACAAAAACGACAAAATCCTAGAAGCAAGGAAAGTATTTATCTATCCGGATAGATTTATAGTAGTGTTAAAAACAACGACTTCATCAGTATTCCAAAACAAAGCCAAAGCCTATACCAAAAACCTCATCATCTCCATCATACTAATTACGCTTATTATTACGCTAATTACGACTATTTTGGTAAGAATACTTACAAGTCCTATTAGGAAATTGACCGCTATTGCCAATAAAATAGCCAGAAACAAAGGTGCAGAACACTACAATATCGATATTAACACCAATGATGAAATCGGAGAATTGGCACATTCGTTTGATGTGATGTTAAGTGCGATAGAAGAGAGTAAAAAAGAACTAGAAAAATTTGCTGAAAAACTAGAAGAGGAAGTGGAGAAAAAGACAAAACAACTCCAAGAAGTAAACAAAAACCTACAAAAGATAGTAGAAGAAAAAGTAAAAGAATTACGACAAAAAGACCAAGCCTTAGTACAACAATCAAAAATGGCAGCCATGGGAGAGATGATAGGTGCTATTGCTCATCAATGGAGACAACCTCTTAATTCACTAGCTATTAATATCCAAATGTTGGAAGATATGGCTGATAATGACGAACTCACTCCTGAAGTATTGCATGATTTTATAGACAAAAATATGCAAACAATTGAATTTATGAGTAATACGATTGATGATTTTAGAAATTTCTTTAGAAAAGATAAAGAAGCTGTGCGATTTAATGTAAAAGAAGCGATTGAAAAGACGATAAACTTACAAAGAGCACAACTAAGCAATCACAACATTGAAGTGATAACCGATTTACAAGATGGTTATACTAAAGGATTCAAAAACGAATTTATGCAAGTTATACTCAACTTAATATCAAATGCAAAAGACGCTATTGAGGAATATAGAGCCAAAACTAATAACAATTTCAAAGGCAAAATCTATATACAAACAAAACCTAAGGACGATAAAATACTCATTATCATGAGAGATAATGGAGGCGGTATTGAGCCAGAAGTAGCAAATAGAATCTTTGAGCCGTATTTTACAACCAAGGATGAAGGAAAGGGGACTGGAATGGGATTGTATATGGTAAGAGAGATTATTAATAGAATGAATGGTTCAATTAAAGTCTCTAATGCACAAGATGGAGCGGAATTTATCATAGAATTACCAAAGGATGACGATGAGAACTGATGCACACCCTTATTTAAAACAACTAAAATGCCTCTATGTAGAAGATGAGGAAATGATTAGAGGCTCTTTTAGCAAACTATTACAAAAACACTTCAAAGAAGTAATCGTAGCTACAAACGGACAAGAAGGGATCCAGAAATATACCAACGATATCGATATCGTAATTACCGATATTAGAATGCCCCAAATCAGCGGTATTGAGATGGTCAAACAAATCAAAGCCAAAAATCCTTTTGTTTTTGTGATTTTTGTAACTGTGCTAGATGATATGAAATACCTCAAAGAAGCGATTAATCTAGGGGTTGAGGGATATATTAGCAAGCCGGTGGAATTTAATAAACTCATAGACAAGCTCAATCAACTTGCAGAAATATTAGAACAAAAACATAACACCAAAAAACTCTTAACACTCCTTCAAGAGATTTTTGATACACAACCAACACCGATGATTTTATTACAAAATCAACAAATCAAGCTTGCAAATCAAGCTTTTAGCAAATTATTTAGCGATGTAAAAACGATAGAAGATTTGAATGAATATTTCCATATTGACTATACCAAACAAAGCCAAAGCATCACAATCTATTACGAAAACAAAGAGATGTTGTTGAATATCTTTATTAGAAAGATTGATGATACGTTTTGTTTGATTTCGTTTAAAATCTAAAGGATTCGTGTGAGAGTATTGTGGTTATTGATGTGGGTGGTATTTTTATTTGGTGCAGATAATAACACCACAATTGAACAACTAACACACAACCTACAATCAATCGATAAAAAACTCTATGAGATGGATTTTTATGTAAAGTATGAAAATTACCAAAAATTACTTCAATTACAACAAGCCTTGGAGCTTATCCAAAAAGAGATTATCAAGCTCAAAAGACACAGACAAACATACAAAATCAAAAAACAACTCGACACTCTCAAACTCAAACAAATCGCTTACAAAAAGCAACTCGAGATAATGAGTGGCGGTAAAGACAATTTATTTGACGCACTAATTTCCATCTCACCACTACCAAAACCGTTTAGTATAACCAATCCATTTGCGATTTTCAGTGCTATTACCTATATCAAAAACATCCACGAAACTATCAAAAAATACGAAGAAAAATACAAAGAACTAGATACGATTATCGAACTACTAAATCAAAAAATGGCTTTATACAAAAGCCTACATAAAAATTACGCCGATATCTACCAAACTATCCAAGATTTTACTCTCGCTAAGAGTATCTATTACTCAAAGCTTATGCAGCTCAAAACAGAAGCCAAGCTGTATATCCAAACGATGAAAAATGAAGAAAAAGCACAAATACAAAAGCTTATCACATTAATTATCACCATTTTTATTTCGGTGTTTGTATTTACATTGGTAAAGATGGCTTTTAGGAAATATGCTAACAATCTAGAAAATATCTATCTTATCAACAAAGTGATAAATTTCCTCAATTTCTCCGTAATTGTGTTGATTGTGGCGTTTTTTTATATCGATAACGCTACTTATTTGATCACTATCTTGGGGTTTGCATCAGCAGGGATTGCAATTGCAATGAAAGATTGGTTTATGAATATTTTTGGTTGGTTTGTAATATTAATTACCGGAAATTTCAAAGTAGGAGATAGAATCAAAATCATACTACAAAATGGGCAAGTAGAAGTGATAGGAGATATTATAGATATTACCGCATCAAGGATAGTTATCCACGAAGATGTCACGCTTACAACATTTATCAAAAATAGAAGAGCTGGTAGAATCATATTCGTACCAAACAATGTCATTTTCACCAATCCAATCTTCAACTACACCCACAATGGTCTAAAAGCTGTGTGGGATGGAATCGATATTACAATCACATTCGACTCTGATTACAAAAGAGCGGAATATCTAGCTAGGGAAATTACCAAAAAATATTCCAAAGGATATACAGACATTACTAGAAAACAGCTCAACAAATTAAGAAATGTCTACAATATCAAAAATACCCAAGTAGAACCACGAATCTACACCTTCATAGGGGAGTATGGGATTGTGATTAGTTGTTGGTATCTAAACAACTACGCCACACTCAATCTACGCAGTAAAATTAGTGCGGAAATATTAGAAGCATTTAGAAACGAGAAAAATATCAAAATCGCATACAATACCATCGATATCAAGGTCAAAGATGAACAACCTTCTCAAACTAAAACATTTATACAACCTTAAATTTCTTAATGAGGAATACTTCGAAGGGTTTGAGATACAAAACGAGATACAAATCCCAAATGATTATGAAGAATTAAAACAACTCGTCTCAAATTGCCGCCTATGTCCTCTATCACATCAACGCACTAACGTCGTATTTGGAGAAGGCAATCTCAAAGCTCAACTTATGCTAATAGGAGAAGCTCCTGGTAGAGAGGAAGATTTGCAAGGTAGACCGTTTGTAGGGCGAAGCGGAGAGATGCTTACTAAAATGCTCAAAAATGTCTTGGCATTGGATAGAAGTGAGGTGTATATCGCAAATATTATCAAATGCAGACCACCATTTAATCGAGATCCAAATATGGAGGAAATTGAAAATTGCAAACATTATCTTATCAAACAAATAGAAATTATCCAACCCAAACTCATAGTTACCCTAGGAAGAGTTGCGTTTAGTGCACTTTTAAATGATACGACACCTATTACAAAGGCTAGAGGAAAGGTGTATAGTTTTATGGGAATCAAAGTCATCCCCACATTTCACCCTAGTTATTTATTGCGAAATCCATCCAAAAAGCGGGATGCTTTGGAGGATCTAAACTTCATCAAAAGATTTTTATAAAGATTGCTTATGAGGTTTGATAGATGCAAAAGACTATTTGACAACTTTGATGAACTACAGCAATTACAAATCCTAATATGCGGTCTTGGTGGAGTTGGAGGATATGCACTAGATTGCCTATATAAAAGTGGTATTTGCAATATTACCGCTATTGATTATGATATATTTGAGATACACAATCAAAACAGACAAATCGGTAGTGAATACGTGCATGAGAAGAAGACTGCCGTATTTCAAAAGCTATACCCAAATATACACACCATAGATGTCAAAATCACTCCACAATGGCTAGAGGAATTTGATATAGGACAGTTTGATATAGTAATTGATGCAATTGATGATATTCCAGCTAAAATCGCTCTTATTAAAAAAGCATATCCCAATATAATCTCATCGATGGGAGCGGCAAAAAGGATTGATCCTACCAAAATCGAAATTACCACACTTAATAAAACTTATAATGACCCTTTTGCAAAAGTAATCAGACAAAAACTCAAAAATTACAAAAAATTACAAGTCGTCTTCTCATCAGAAATACCGCGTTGCAAAGAGATGGGAAGCTTTATAGGGGTTACTGCTAGCTTTGGAATGGCACTTTGTAGCAGAGTGATTCAACTATATGGTAAATAACCTCCTTGCCAAATATATACCAACATCCCCCCAAGTGTCAAAAACGGAATAAAAGGCAATTCATATTCCTTCTTTTTGTAGATATAATAAACTGCGGGCAAAATAGCTAATATAGCAGATAAAAATATAGCATACAAAGCTGAGTGTATCCCAAGCAGTGCGGCTAATGTTGCAAATATCAAAATATCGCCCTCACCCATCGCCTCTTTTTGTAAAATCGCACTTAAATAATCCCGCAAAAACACGGCACCTCCCGCAAATAATAAAGCATTTTTGATAGTAGTTATCACATCAACATGACTAAATAATGCAAACGTCAAAGGCACTACATTCATCACATAACTAATCGCTTTGTATCTCAAGTCGATAAAACTTGCCACAATCAAACTATAAAAACTCAAAAGAGTGCACAAAGCATACCAACTAATCCCCTCTTTGTAATACACGCAAACAGTAATAACGGCGGATATTATCTCAACTACAATATATTGGTAGGAAATTGGCATTTTACAATACGCACACTTTCCTCTTAGTAAGATAAATGATAAAATAGGGATATTATGATACCACTTAAGGGGGGTATTGCATTTGGGGCAGTGACTATTTGGATATACGACACTCTTACCTTGTGGATATCTAATAATCACTACATTCAAAAAACTCCCGATTATCGCACCAAATAAAAAAACCAAAAAACCCATCAAATACCTCCAAACCTTCGTTCTCTTTTTTTGTATTGGTTGATGATATCCTCCAACTCCTCTGGAGTAAAATCGGGCCACAAAGTAGATGTAAAATGCATCTCGGCATATGCTATTTGCCATAAGAGGAAATTACTAACTCGCACTTCTCCACTAGTGCGAATTAGCAAATCTACATCCGGTATATTTGCAGTATCCAAACACTGCACGAAATTCTCCTCACTCACCTCCAATCCCAAACGACACAGTTTCTTAATAGCACGCAAAATCTCATCTTGTGAGCCGTAATTTAGGGCTAAAATTTGAGTTAATTTAGTAAAGTGCTTAGTCTTTTCTTTGGTTGTTTGGATCCGTTTTTGGAGTTTGGGGCTAAATTTGGAAATATCGCCTATAACATCGAATTTTACTTCGTTTTTGATATATGTCTCAAGTTCTTTTTTGAGCCAATTATCCAACAACTTCATCAAAAATTCCACTTCCATCTTCGGTCTTTTCCAATTTTCTGTCGAAAAAGCATACAAAGTTAAATATTGAATATCTGGATGATTAGCGGCATATGTAGTGATTTGTTTGACTACATCAGCACCTTTTTTGTGTCCTTCGATTCGTGGTTTGTTTTGTTTTTGTGCCCAACGACCATTTCCATCCATAATAATTGCTACATGCATTGTTATACCTTTAGATTGAGTAATGAATTTGTCTGTGTGACTTCAAATAATGGTGGAGGAGTATCTTGCTTGAGAGTTACATTCATATGCAATTGCTCAATGTGTTTTTGGAGGAAATTTAACGAATTTAAAAACTCCACTATCAAAGTCAAATACAATTCATCAGCCAAATAAATCTCCCCTCCTATTGCACCTAGATGTTCAAAATACCCCCAAAATGACAATTTTTGTTTTTTAGTAGGCTTCATTTGAATGATAGCTTTTGTTTTATCTTTGATAAACAGATGTTTGATGTTTTGATTAAATGCCAAGAACAATTGCGAATAAAACAAAAACTCCTCTTTATTGTTAGCATTTGCTAGGTGATGCATTAGAAATTGTTTGTATTTTTCGTTGCTTTGTAATGGGTCATCTTCTAATAGATCATCCACACTATAAGTGATACTATCGGGAAATTTCATAAAAATATTTGGGATTTTATGCAAATTTTTAATCTCTATCTTATCTCCGTGTTGCGTTACTATAGCTTTGTATTGTCTACCTACTTCAAGTGGTGTATATGAACGTGTCTCTAGCTCTTTATTTCCAAGCTTAAGCAAATATCTGATAGGATTGAGCTGTTTTTTAACCGTGATATTAAGAGGTAAAGTAGCATTAAACTCCGCTGGCATATTCAAGCGATTGGCTGCTTTTAGAATCTTACCTACTTGCGAGATATCAAACATCCAAACTCTCTTTGATAATCTGATTGGCGATAGTAAATTTGTCGTTTTGTGATAATATCACCTCTTTATCTTTGCTAATAAAAATCACTTCATTCGTATCACTCCCAAAGTCATTTTTAGTTAGCAAATTCAAACAAATAGCATCACATTGTTTTTGGACTAAAGCTTTTTTGGCATACATAAGGGCATTCTCTTCATCCCTCTCAGCCTTAAATCCTATTTTCTTAATTCCATGTATGCTTGCTAAAATATCTGGATTTTGAGTCAAATGAAGTGTTAGAGGCTGATTTGTCTTTTTAATCTTTCCGCGAACATATTGTGGTGCATAATCACTCACAGCAGCAGCCATAAACAAATACTCACATCGACTCACAAGCTCATCTAAAATTGCCTTAAGTGAAGCTGCGGATGTGTATTTTACAACCTCGATATCCTTTGGCAAAGATGTATCTTTAGAGGTAACTAAAATAACATTAGCACCTTGTATATACAAAGCCAAAGCCAGAGCATTAGCCATTTTACCAGTAGAGAAGTTAGAGATATATCTTACATCATCAATCTTTTCTATACTTCCTCCTCCAGTAACAATAACATTCACCCCTTTATATAATCCCGCTGATGTAAGACGCAAAGCTTTGTAGAAAATATCCTTTACATCCGCCATCTTACCAACCCCCTCATCTTGGCATGCCAGCAAGCCCTCTTGAGCATGAATCACGTTTGGTAGATGTTGCAATGCCTTTTGGGTAGTGGGATGTAGATACATATTGGTATTTGCAGCTGGGGCTATTAATACTGGTTTATTACACGCTAGATATACCTGCAATAATAAATTATCCGCAATTCCACAATAAAGCTTATTTACGGTATTAGCCGTAGCCGGTGCGATAATAAAAATATCCGCCCATTTTGCGATATCTATGTGATTGTACTCATCCGCCCAACTCTCGCTTTGTGAAGTGAGGACTTTATTATGTGTGAGAGATTCAAAAGTCAAGGGCGTAATAAAACGACTCGCAGCCTCGCTCATCACCACCCTCACCTCATCACCGTTTTTGATAAACAATCTAATCAATTCCAACGTTTTATAAATAGCGATACTACCGCTTACTCCAATTAACACATTCATCTCATATCCTTGCTTAAACGTTTGTTTATGAGGTTGACACTCAATAAAATGATAAAACTAAAAATCAACATTATGATACTATAAACATTTGCCAAATGATAATCCAGCGTCTCCGTACACTCATAAATCGCTATACTAGCTACTTTCGTCACGCCATCAATATTTCCACCCACCATCAACACCACTCCAAATTCGCCCATAGTATGACCAAAAGCAATCACACTCGCACTAAACAAAACCGGCTTGATATTTGGGATAATTACTCTAATTAATGTTTGAATTTTGGTTTTTTTAAGACTATAGCTTGCCTCTATCAAACTTCTATCAAAATGCTCAATGGCCGCCAAAATTGGATTAAACATAAATGGAAATGAATAAATAACAGATGCTATCAAAATCCCAACAAAACTAAACGCCAAATTCGCCCATCCAAGCGTAATTAACAAATAATACCCAAGTACCGTCGGAGGCAATACAATCGGCAATGAAAAAACACTCTCTATAATCGTCTTAAACTTTCCTTGATAATTTGCCATCACAAATGCCAAAGGCACTGATATAACAAGCAAAATTACAGTAGTTAAAAAAGACAACTTAAAAGAAACAACAAACGGAGTAAAATCCATTAGTGTAAAGCTTTTTCTACTTTATTGATATATTGATCTTGTTTGGTAGTCACATCTTGATGAGTTATTTTGGCATATATCACAGGCCAAAACAAAAATATCACCATAAATACACCAAACAAAGCAGCCGCTATACTATTTCCACCCCTTTTAGCTAAGCATTGTTTATCTATTGGTTGGTTGCAGTGTTCTATATCTCTATCAATCTTATTGGCTAACATAAAGTAAAAATAAAATCCAACTAATAAATTTGGGGTAATTAATCCCAACAACAAAAACAGATAACTATGCAAAATAAACCCGATTTGCACTAGCAACAAGGAAATAATAATCACCGCTAGGCTTTCTAAATATGCCTTTTTATACAATAAATAAAACCATCCAAACAAAAATCCATATAGATTAAAAATCGCTTTTAGTTTATTATCCTTCATAAACATCTGCACATACTTAACCTCTTCATCACTCAAAGATGGACTGTGTATCTTAATGTAATCCATAAAGACTCCTTTTTATATTTTCAACATCATCTTGATTTAATACGCCATTTTGCACCAACGGAGTGATTTTGGCTAAAAATTCCTCCTTATGTGGAGTTCTGATCTTGGCTATTAAGACGTTTTTTTGATATTCATACTCCTCTTGTGAAATCATACCATTTTTATATAGCTTATGCAAATCCAACATTTTTCTCGAAAAGCTCTCAGGTGTGGTATTTATCACGTATTCTAACAACAACAAAAACAGCAATGTAAACAAAGGTGAAAAGAAAAAAGCCGCAAATGACCAAATCCAAAAACTTCTATTGAACTTTTTATATGCAATTAAACCAACAAACATACATATAATACCAAATGCAATCCACACCATATCGCCTTTTTTAGTGTAATTATATCCAAAATCAACAAATAACTCAACAAACTAGCCTTTAGGATTTGAGTTATCTTTACAAATAGAGTATAATTCTATCAAAAAAGGAGAAACAAATGAGAATCGTAATCCCTACTCACGATAACAACGGTTTGGATTCGAAAATGGGTGCTCATTTTGGAAAAGCCAATTATTATACTATCGTAGATGTGCAAGATGATACTATATCAGATATCCAAAGCGTAGAAAACAAAGGGCATAGTGGCGGATGTTCAAATGCTGTTGCTAATATCTTATCTTTACAACCGGATGTGCTTATTGTAGTAGGTATAGGACCCAATCCGGCTATGGGATTTTACAAAGCTAATTTGCCGGTATTTGTAGACCAACAAAGCACTAACGTAAAACAAAGCATAGAAAAGTTACTAAACAACCAACTTCCTCGCGTTATGATGCAAGGCACATGCAAAAGCAAATAAATTTGCTATAATACAAAAAAATTTCAAAGGAATATTAATGACTATACTTGATGGTAAGAAATTGTCCGATAAAATCAAAACTCAAATCAAACATGAAACGCAGCTTCTCAAACAACAAGGCATCACCCCTGGATTAGCCGTAATTTTAGTGGGTGAAGATGAAGCGAGTAAAGTTTATGTAGGGATGAAAGAAAAAGCATGTCAAGCAAGCGGTATTTACAGTAAAGTATACAAATTTCCACAAACCATCTCTCAAGATGAGCTTCTAAATACAATTAATCAAATCAACAACGACGATACTATTGATGGATTATTAGTGCAATTACCTCTACCTCCGCACATCAATACCACAGAAATATTACAAGCCATAGACCCTAGCAAAGACGTAGACGGATTTCATCCATACAATGTAGGAAGGTTAGTAGCCGGACTTGATAGCTTTGCTCCTTGTACGCCTCTTGGAGTGATGGAATTATTCAAAGAATACGGTATCGATGTCAAAGGGCAAGACGCATGCGTAGTAGGTGCTAGCAACATCGTAGGAAAGCCGATGCAAGCGTTGTTATTGAATGAATTTGCGACTGTTGATATCTGCCATATCTACACTAAAAACTTAGCAGAACACACCAAAAGAGCGGATATTGTTATAGTAGGAGTCGGTAAAATCAATCTAATTACGGCAGATATGGTAAAAGACGGTGCAATTGTAGTAGATATAGGTATCAACAAAACAAAAGACGGTAAGCTTGTAGGTGATGTAGATTTCAAAAACGTAAGCAAAAAAGCAAGCTTTATTACACCAGTACCAGGAGGTGTAGGACCTATGACTATTGCTATGTTGCTCAAAAATACTATCAAAGCCGCTAAATTACACCTTAAATAAACCTTCTAAGCCTTTTGGCTTGCCAATCATAAGTTTAATAATCATATTTCCATGTGTTTTGGTAAATTGGATTCCAAAATGTAACATCTATCGATAATTTTAACCTTTTTTTCATACAAATTCCCAAATAGATGATAATTATTTGTTATAATACCCTAAAAATAGCTTTTAGCTTACTACCTTTGGCTTTTAGCTGAAACAAAAGGAGTATAAATGAAATTTGATGTTTTAATAGTAGGTGCCGGTGGAGCTGGGCTTTATGCGGCACTTGAAGCGGCAAAAAACGCAAAAGATTTAAAAGTAGGAGTGCTAACCAAAGTATATCCTACAAGAAGTCATACCGGTGCGGCACAAGGTGGAATCAATGCGGCACTTGCAAATATTGATCCGATGGATACACCAGAGGCTCATGCTTTTGATACAATCAAAGGGAGTGATTATTTAGCAGACCAAAAAGCAAGTGAATTTCTATGCCAAAAAGCTCCAGAAATTATCAGAGAGCTTGAACACATGGGAACGCCATTTTCAAGACTTAATAACGGAAAGATTGCTCAAAGACCTTTTGGTGGAGCAAGTCACGATAGGACTTGTTTTAGTGCGGATAAAATGGGGCATGTAATGCTTCATACTTTGTTTGAACAATGCCTAAGATATGATGTGGAGTTTTTAAACGAATGGTTTATGCTAAATTTAGTGCATAACGGTGAAAAAATGCAAGGTGTAACCGCTTATGATATCAAAACCGGTAAAACAGAGTTTATCGGGGCAAAAAGCGTGATCTTAGCTACAGGTGGACATGCTAGAATTTACTGGGGTTATACGTCAAACGCTCTTGGTTGTACGGGTGATGGAACCGCTGCGGCATTAAGAGCTGGAGTACCTCTAAAAGATATGGAGTTTTTACAATTTCACCCAACAGGACTTAGAAGAAGCGGTGTGTTAGTAACAGAAGGTGCAAGAGGAGAAGGTGGATATCTCTTAAATAACAAAGGTGAGAGATTTATGAGCAAATATGCTCCTAGTAAGATGGAACTTGGACCAAGAGATTTGGTAAGTAGAAGTATTATCACTGAAATTAGAGAAGGTAGAGGTTGGGTTGATAGTGAAGGTAGAGGATATGTTCATTTAGACTTAACACACCTTGGTGAGAAAAAAATCAAAGAAAAATTACCACAAATTAGAGAATTGGCAATCGATTTTGAGGGAATTGACCCAATTAAAGAACCAATCCCTATCAAACCAACAGCACACTACGCGATGGGTGGGATAGATACCAACGTAAAATGTGAAACCGTAATCAAAGGTCTTTATGCAGCAGGTGAAGCACAATGTGTGAGTGTGCATGGTGCTAATAGACTTGGTGGAAATAGTTTACTTGATATTGTAGTATTTGGTAGAGTTGCCGGTGAAGAAGCGATTAAATACGCAAGAGAAAATGAATTTGTAAGCGGTGGTGAAGCACAGCTTGCGGAAGATAACGCATATTTAGCAAATCTATTTGAAAAAGACAACAAAGAAAGCTTAGCCGATATTAGAGATGAATTAGGGCACATTATGTATAACTACTTTGGTGTATTTAAAGATGAAGAAGGGATGACAAAAGGTTATGAGAAATTTTTAGAGCTCAAAGCCAGAGCGAAAGATTTGGGAGTAACGGACAAATCAAAAATATTTAATACGGATCTAATCTCTTTACTCGAATTTCACAATATCATGGAACTTGCCGAAGTTTTAATCGTAGCATCTCTTGATAGAAAAGAAAGTAGAGGAAGCTTTAGTAGAGATGATTATCCAACAAGAGACGATGCGAATTATTTATATCACTCAATGATAGTGCAAGAAAAAGGTGAACTAAAATTAACAAAAAGCGAGGTTGATATTAGTTTATATGAACCGGCTGAGAGAAAATATTAAGGGGTAGAATATGGCAAATATTTTAATACAAATTCAAAGATTTAATCCAGAAACTGATGATAAACCGTATATGCAGGATTATGAAGTTAGCAAAGATATATTAACAGGTATGACTATCTTTGATGCATTAGCGTATATCAAAGACAAATTAGACCCTACCTTAACGTATAGAGCATTTTGTAGAAGTGCTATTTGTGGTAGTTGTGCTATGAAAATCAACAACCGTGCTAAGCTTGCGTGTAAAGAACAGATTCTTTTTCATGTAAAAAACGGCAAAGTTGTCATCAAACCTCTTGAAAATGCAAAAATTATAAGAGACTTGGCAGTAGATGTGGATGAAGCACTTGATAAACTCAAACAACTCAAACCATGGCTTGAAGAAGATCCTAAAAAAGTGCCAGATAGCACTAAAAGTGAGAGTTTGGTATTACCTCAAGAATTTGCACAATACGATAAGCTTACTGATTGTATTTTATGTATGGCTTGTTATGGTAGTTGTAGTGCTAAGAGTGTAAGTGATAATTATGCAGGTCCGTTTCAATTTACCAAAGCATTAAGATTTATCAAAGATAGTAGAGATGGTGTGGATATAGATGAGAGAATCGAATTGTGTTTGGATAATGGATTGTGGGATTGTGTGCAATGCCAAATGTGTCTAGCGGCATGTCCAAAAGGACTAACTTCAGCTGATGATATCCAAGAGCTAAGAAGATACGCTATTGCTTGTGGAGATGAGAGCACAGGTGCTAAGAGAGCTGTTACGTGGTTTAGGGACGTATTTGCAACCGGACAAATTGATAAATACAACTTACCAGTAAACGCAAAAGGCGATATAGCAAAAAGAGAAGAGTTAGCAAAAGAGTTCGCAAATAGAGGTATCTCACCGGACAAATTCGCACCGCAACCGTTCGAGAAAATTGATGAATTTAGAAAATTCATCAGAAAAGTAGAAGAGGAGGTAAAATAATATGGCATACGACAAAAAAGTAGGAATTTATCCGGGATGTTGTTTTCAAGGTGCTGATGAGCATAATTATGATTTGATAATAGACTTTTTAGATAAAATGGAAGTAGAAGGGATTTTGCTTGATAGAGCCGCATGTTGTGGTGGTGGAGTAATTGATGAGACCAACAAAATCGTCACTTACGCATTAAACGCAAGAAATATAGCATTTGCCGAACAAGCGGGTGTGGATTTGTATACACCTTGTAATACTTGCTATATGGTGATTGCAAAAAGTAAAATTGCACTTGATAACAATCCGGAAATGAAAGAGAAAGTAAATAAAATTTTAGCTGAAGAAGGGCTTGAATACAAAGGTGAAGCAAAGATATATCATACACTAAATTTGATAGAAGATTTAATCGGGCTTGATAATTACAAAAGTAAACTTACTAGAAAACTAGAAGGATTGAAAGTAGCTCCATACTACGGATGCCATGTATTATCTCCGGATGAAATTAGTCTTGATGATCCAGAAAATCCTACATTGCTTAAGGAAATATTAGAACCTTGTGGGGTGGAAATTATTGAGGGATATCAAGATGAGCTGACTTGTTGTGGGCACCATAGTGAATATACCAATCCAGAAGTTAGAAAAAAACTAGCAAATAAACCGCTTGATGGTGCACATGATGCTGGAGCAGATGTATTGGTAACTCCTTGCCCATTGTGCCACAAAACCATGGATGCAGTAGGAGAAAATGAACCGGTCCTCCAACTTATTCAAATTATTAATGTTGCATGTGGACTAAGCAGCGACAAATCACACTGGAATATCAACAAAAACAAAGTAAGAATGACCTTTTCTTAAGCATCCGCCAAGGTTTTGGCGGGTATGTAAAATCGTAACATAATCTACATTTTTCAGCTCTATTTGACTTCTTCTTCGTGATTTTGTGTTATAATTTTATTTCCAAAATTATTAGAAGGGGTAAAGATGAGTATCAAAACCAAATTACTATCTATCATCACAGCTAGTGTTGTCGTAACAGTATTTTTTATGAGTTTGGTTCTAACCATAAACTTAAATAAATTAGAAGACGACTTAATAGCAGATGCCAAACAAGAGATGATGTCGCAAGTTAAGAATCATATTATGAGTAATGTGAATTTAGCCGTAAGTGCAGCACAAAGTATTATTAAACAAGCTATGAGTGCAAAGGAAATTCTCAAATCAAATACTCAAACTCTAATGTTTCTTTTGAATAATTACTACAACCAAAACAAAAACAAATTATCACAAGAACAATTAGCACAAAATATCAAAGCTATTATCCAAAATTTCAGATACAAAATCATTCCTACAAGCAACAAAGCAAACGGTTATTTCTTTGTATTGGACTTCAAAGGAAATATCATAATGCACCCGCTAAAACCACAACTAAACGGTAAAAACCTTATTAATTTCACAGATAAAAAAGGTAATAAGCTATTTTATGACATGATTCAAGTGTGCAAACAAAAAGGTTCTGGCTTTGTGCATTATATGTGGACTAATCCAAGAACGGGTAAACTAGAAGAGAAAACCACATACGTTACCGTATTTAAACCATTTAATTGGATCATAGGAACCGGAATTTACGCATCTGATATTCATAAATTAGTAGAAGATAAAGTAATCCAAACATTGAGTTCTATGAGATATGGAACAAATAAAAACGGATATTTCTTTGCGTATAAATGGGATAAAAAAGGGAATTATTATTTTGCATTCCATGGAGTAAAAAGCAGACTTAACAACAAAAAAACAAACATTTTCAAACCAGACGTAAAAGGGAAAGTATTTAGAGCTAAACTAATCGAAGCAGGTAAAGCCGGTGGTGGATTTGTATCATATCATTACAAAAAACCATCAACAGGAACTATAGAACCAAAACTTGCTTATGCTAAGCTAATCCCTGGATTAAACTGGGTAGTAGTAACTGGAACATACATTGATGGTATCCAGAAAAAAATGGATATGATGTCACAAAAAATATCAACTAAAATCACTAAAATTATCGTATATGATATCATAGTATCTCTCATTATCCTAGCTTTAGTGTTGATTGTAACTATGATGGTAATTCAAAAATCTATCGTAGCCCCTATTAAACAACTAGAACAAACAATCTCAAAAATCGTAAAAACAAAAGATTTCTCAAGCAGAGTGGATATTCACCAAAATGATGAAATTGGCGAAATTGCAAATAGCGTAAATACTCTAATAGATACGGCAGATGAGCTATTAAAAGATACATCTAAGATAGTAGAGATTAATTACCAAAATACCTCAAAAGTAAATGAAGCTTCAAGAGAGCTTAAAAAATCTTTTGATGATGAAAAACACTATATCGTAGAAGTAAAAGACAACTACTCGGTAGTAAAAAAAGAGATCGTTAACACCATAGACAAAACATCTCAATCATCAACACAAATCCAACAAACAACAGACTCTCTAGCAAGCATCAAAGAAAAAATCGATAATCTCAATCATGTAATTGAAGAGAGTGTATCAAAAGAGATAGAAATAGCAACCAAAATGAATGAACTAACCAACAACATCACAGATATCAAAAATATCTTAAACATCATCAACGATATCGCAGATCAAACCAACCTACTTGCACTCAACGCAGCCATTGAAGCAGCAAGAGCGGGTGAGCACGGTAGAGGATTTGCTGTAGTTGCAGATGAGGTAAGACAGCTTGCGGAAAAAACACAAAAATCACTCAATGAAATTAATTCAACAGTAAATATCGTTGTGCAAGAGATCAATACGTCAAATGAGGAAATCGGTAAGACAGCTAACGAATCAAAACATTTAATTGACATCTCAAAAGAGGTTGAGATGGAGATTGATAACATCAATCAAACAATGCAAGATAGCGTAACTACTATCGTAGAAGTGACACAACAAGCACAAACAAATATAGAAAAAATCAATCAATTAAACGAAATCATGGACAAACTAGATAATCAATCTAAAAATAACGAACAAAAAGTAGACTTGATTATCAACAATATCAATGAACTTACATCAACCATGACGACTCTTGAAGAGAAAATTAAAGAATTCAAAGCATAATGGATAGATTATATGCACCATGGAGACGCGAATATCATTTGACAAAACGCACGGGTTGTGTGTTTTGTGATATCGCTCAAAGTGCAAATGATGATGAAAATTATGTCTTTTACAAGGATGAGATCTGCTTTTTTGTCATGAACAAATTTCCATACAATCCAGGACACTTCATGATAATCCCCAATACACATACCCCCAATCTAGAAGACTTAACCCAAGCACAAATAACCCACTTATCTCTTATGGCTCAAAAAGCGGTAATTATTCTTAAAAAATGGGGTGCTGATGGGATTAATATCGGATTTAATTTGGGATTTGATGGTGGAGCGGGTATCCCAGAACATATTCATATGCAAGTAGTCCCACGATTTAGAAGAGATGTGAATTTCATGACTACTATTGCAAATACACGTGTATTTAGTGCTGATTTTGATGAAGTGTATCAGCAAATCAAAAAAATAGCAAAAGATATTTTAGGAGAATAGATGAGAGTAGATAAATTTCTCAATACGGTAAACATCACAAAACGACGCTCAATTGCGGAAGATATGTGCAAAAGTGGTGTGGTAAAAGTAAATTCCAAAGTTGCTAAAGGCTCAAAAGATGTCAAAGTAGGCGATGTTATCGAGATAGAATATCTCTCAACTACCAAAAAATTTCAAGTATTACAAATCCCCACTACAAAAACCATCCCAAAAAGTGCAAAAGAAGAATATGTAAAAGAGATTTGATAATTTTTTGGTATAATTACCAAAAGTTTTATATAAAGGTGTTAGATGAAAAGAGCTGTTGCATTTACAGGTCCGAGCAATTCCGGAAAGACTACTTTGATTGAAAAAATAGCCTCTAGATTGATTTCCACATACAAAATAGCTATCATTAAAAATGACCCATCCAACAAAGCACAATTCGATAAAGAAGGTAAAGATAGTTACAAATTCTACCAAACCGGTGCCGAGGTGGTAGTCACTTCTCCCACAAGAACGACATACTTCTCTCACAGACAAAAAAATCTAGATGAAATTATTCATATGCTAGGGGAATTTGATTATCTATTTGTAGAAGGATTAAAATACCTACCACTACCGCGTATTGGGGTATTTAGAAATGAGATAGATAATAGTTATTTTGATTATATCAAAGCTGTAGCTATCGATGATACCATAGATAAAAATACTATACCAAGCACAATAGACATTTTGGATTTGAATAATATCGACCAAATAATTAGTTGGATATTAAAAAACGCAAAGGAGATATGATGACAGAGATTATTAACGCTATCAAAAAAGCGGCAATAAAAATAAACGAAGCTATAAAATATGAAGATACTTCAAAAATCAACTCTACAAATAGTAGCGGAGATGAACAAGTCAAATTGGATGTAATTAGCGATGAGATTATTGAAAAAGAATTTTCAACAGTAAGTAGTATTTGTGAAATTATTAGCGAAGAAAAAGACAGTATTGTAAAGATCAATCCAGCTGGAAAGTATCTAGTAGCATATGATCCGCTAGATGGAAGTAGTTTGATTGATGTAAATCTAAGTGTAGGAAGTATTTTTGGTATATACAAAAACAGCTTTGATGGCGAAAATATCGTAGCAAGCGTATATGTGGTATATGGACCAAGAGTGGAGATGGTGATTGCTAGGGATAATGTGGAATTATTCAAGCTTGATGAAAAAACCGGCGAATTCACATACCAAAAAGAACTACGCCTCAAAGAAAAAGGGAAAGTATTAGCACCAGGTGGAACGCAAAAAGAGTGGCTTGCACATCATAAAAATCTAATTGAGAGCTTATTTAAAGAAGGATATAGATTGCGTTATAGCGGAGGAATGGTACCAGATCTTCACCAGATTTTACTAAAAGGTGGAGGATTGTTTGCATATCCAGCTACACATGACAAACAAAAAGGAAAGTTAAGAATGTTATTTGAAGTATTTCCGTTTGCTTATACATACAAACTAGCTGGTGGACTTGCAATCGATGGGCATAATGACCTCTTGGCATTAAGACCAGATTTCCTACACGATACGACACCTTGCTTTTTTGGAAGCGATTATGAGATTAAAAAAGTTTTACAAGCATATCACAACAAAGGGTAACGATGGTAAAAGTGCAAAATTTAAAAAAAGCTTATGGAAGTAAAGTTTTATTTGAAGATGTAAATTTAAGTCTTGATAAAGGTAAAAGATACGGGCTTATTGGGGCTAACGGTGCTGGTAAATCGACATTTCTTAAGATTTTAGCCAAACAAGAAGAAGCCACAGAAGGAGAAGTAATAATCCCAAGTGACTTAAAGGTAGGAGTGTTGGGGCAAAATCAATACGCCTTTGAGGATTTTACACTTTTTGATGCAGTTTTATATGGAAATAAGAGATTATATGATGCTATTAAAGAACAAGAAAAACTATACATGAGTGAAGAATTCACAGATGAGATTAACAACAGAATCGGTGAACTTGAGATGATCAAAGTAGAAGAGGATCCTACTTACGAATATGATGTTAGAATCACGAAAATTTTAGAGGATTTAGGATTTAGCAAAGATGATCATTATAAGCTTATGAGTGAAATCCCAAATGCGGACAAATTCAAAATCCTCCTAGCACAAGTGTTATTCCCAAAACCGGACGTATTATTCCTTGATGAGCCTACCAATAACCTCGATATGGAGACGATTTCATGGCTTGAGAATCAACTTCAAAGACATGAAGGGACAATGGTAGTAATCTCGCATGATAGACATTTTCTAAATGCAGTAGTAACACACATACTTGATGTAGATTTTAAGAAAATTAGAGAATTTACCGGTAATTATGATGATTGGTATATGGCATCTACAATCCTCCAAAAACAAGCTCAAGCCGAAAGAGAAAAAAAAGAAGCTCAAAAAAAACAACTCGAAGAATTTATTAGAAGATTTAGTGCTAACGCATCTAAAGCAAAACAAGCTACCAGCAGACAAAAACAACTAGAGAAATTGGATATTAAGCCTATTGAGATATCAAGCAGAAGAGAGCCGAGTATTGTTTTTAAACAAGCTAGGGAAATTGGAAAAGAGATCCTTTTTGTAAAAGATATTCACAAAAGTTTTGATGAGAAAAAAGTATTAAATGGTATAACATTCACTATGAATAAAGGTGATAAAATCGCACTCATTGGACCAAATGGTGTAGGTAAAACGACATTATGCGAAATTCTAGTAGGTAATCTCAAACCGGATAAAGGTGAAGTAGTATGGGGAGCAAAAGCGGATGTAGGATATTTCCCGCAAAATACCACAGATATCATTACTGGTGATGAAAAATTGTATGATTGGCTAAGAAGCTTCAAAAAAGATGCGGAAATTAGCGATATTAGAAACGCTCTTGGTAGAATGCTTTTTAGCGGAGAAGAGCAAGAAAAATCTATCCAAAATTGCAGCGGAGGAGAAAAGCATAGAATGATGCTCTCTAAGCTTATGCTTTTGGGTCCTAATGTATTGATTTTGGATGAACCAACAAACCATTTGGATTTGGAGGCAATTATCGCTTTGGGTGAGGCTTTGTATAATTATGACGGGCAAGCTATTGTAGTATCGCACGATAGAGAGTTTATCGATTCGTTTGCTAATAGGATTATTGAATTACATCCGGATGGAAGTTATACCGACTTTATGGGAACGTATGAAGAATATTTAGAGAGCAAGCAATGATTATCATCCCAGCAAGACTCGCTTCTAGTAGATTACCTAAAAAGGTGCTAGTGGAAATTGATGGTATACCTATGGTAATAAGGACTGCTTTGATAGCAAAGGATGTGGATGATGTAGTCATCGCTACTGATTCACAAGAAGTAATGCAAATAGCTAAAAAATATTCAATAGACGCTGTCATGACTAGTCCTCATCACAAATCCGGAACTGATAGGATAAAACAAGCAAGCGATATCTTACAGCTCAAAGCCGACGATTTTATTATCAACCTACAAGCGGATGAACCGTTTATTGAAGGGCAGATACTGCTAGATATTAAGCGTAGTTTGATGGAAATTAGACAAAGAGATTTTGTAATGGTAAGTTGTTATAAACTAATAGATGAATTAAGTGCAGAAGAAGCCAATCTCGTAAAAGTAATCCTCGATAAAAATAGCGATGCTATATATTTCTCACGCAGCAAAATCCCTTATAATAGGGATAATAGTGTTCATCAATACAAAGGGCATATCGGAATTTACGGATTTGATAAAAGAAGCTTAGATATATTTTGTCAACTCACAGCACCAATTGAGGATATTGAGAAATTAGAACAATTGCGAGTCATTTACAACGGTTACAAGATCAAAATGATAGAAGTAAAGACCAATTCTTTTGGAATAGATACGATTGAAGATCTAAATAAGGCACAAATATATGCAAGAAGTCGCAATTAGTATCGGAGATCCCAATGGTATAGGGATAGAAATAGCACTCAAAGCTCATTCTATAATTACACAACTAGTAAAGCCTATCTATTGTATCAACGAACATATCCTCCAACAAGCCTCACATCTCCTAAATATCCCAATTCCTAGGGATTTTGAAATATACCCGACCAAAGGCACTCTTTGTATACAGCCTGGTAAAGTAGATAAGTTAGCTGGCCAGTATAGTTATGATTCGTTTATGGATGCTATTAATATCGCTAAGACTACCAAAGCACTATGCACTTTGCCTATCAACAAAGAAAGCTGGGCTAAAGCAAATATCAAATACAAAGGGCATACGGAAGTGTTGCGAGACGTATTTCAACAACACGCTATTATGATGCTTGGATGTGAGGAGTTGTATGTGGCCTTGTTTACCGAACATATTCCTATTAGTCAAGTTGCACAAAACATCAAACAAGAAAAATTAGTCAAATTTTTTCTTGACTTTTATCATGACAGCAAATTTGATAAAATCGGTGTGTTGGGACTCAATCCTCATGCCGGAGATTGTGGCGTAATAGGACAAGAGGAAATTACACAAATCATACCCGCTATTAATCAAGCCAATCAAATACTCAAACAAGATATTTTCTATGGACCATTGGTAGCAGATGTGGCGTTTTTGTCCAATCGCGTATTAATTGCTATGTATCACGACCAAGGACTTGGTCCACTCAAAACACTATACTTTGATAAAAGTATCAACGTGAGTCTAAATCTACCTATTCTAAGAACATCTGTAGATCACGGCACAGCATTTGATATCGCCTACCAAAACAAAGCCAAAATCACAAGCTACATAGAAGCTATCAAGTTTATCGATAAAAATTTCAAAAAGTAATTTACAATTTATCAATATTACTTGACTTATTTCAATTAAAATTGTAGAATTTCATACAAAAAAATAGATTAAAAGGATAAGAATGACAACAATTAGATTAACAAGAATGGGTAGAAAAAAAAGACCTTTTTATAGAATAGTAGTAACAGACAGCAGAAAAAGAAGAGATAGCGGTTGGATCGAAAGTATTGGATATTACAATCCTATGACTGAGCCAGCAACGCTTAAAATCGATGAAGATAGATTAAATTATTGGTTAAGCGTTGGTGCACAAATGAGTGCTAAAGTAAAAAAACTTGCAGGTAAGTAATGATAGAATTTGTTGAAAAGTATGCTAAATTATTAGCTTTTTATCCTAATGAAGTAAGTGTAAAAGTGGGTGAGAAGAAGGATGACTTCATAGAAATTCTCATCTACGCCAATAAAATAGATGCGGGACGTATCATAGGTAAAAACGGTAGCATGATAAAAGCTATCAAAACAGTATTGAGTGGTTGCAAAGCAAAAGAAAATATTTCATACAAAATATCAGTTCATACCAATGAATAAAATCCCTATTATCAAAATCGGCAAAGCCCATGGTGTTAGAGGATGGAACAAGTTTCATCTCCTAACAGACTTTCCTCAACAACTCAAAGAGGGTCGCACATTCAAAAGCGATAAGATATCACTCACTATCCAAAACATTGATCGCAAAAACAATCTTATTAAATTCCAAGGTTACGACACGCCAGAGATGGCCAAAAAACTCACCAATCGACATCTATACACCACACAAGAAGAATCAAGAAAAAATATCAAGCTCAAGCCGGATGAGTGGTTTTGGTTCGATATTATCGGCTCAAAGGTTATCGAAAATGACCAAACCTTAGGAGAAGTAATCGACATTAATAGAATCAACGACATCGATTATGTCGTAGTACAAATAAATCCACAATTAGGATATAAACAAAAAAGATATCTATTTGATTTCAAACGACACATCGTAGATGTAGATACTGATAATCAAGTTATTATAGTTAAAGATACTCTACCTATCCTAGAAGCAAGCTAATGAAATTTGTATTTGTCACCCTATTTCCACATCTTATTCAACCGTATTTTGAAGATGGAATACTAAAAAGAGCTATTGATAAGCAGCTTTTTGATGTGGAGTTTGTAAATTTTAGGGATTATAGCACTAACAAACACAAGAAAATAGACGCACCGGCAGTAGGCGGTGGGGCTGGGATGGTAATCGAAGTAGATGCATTACACACAGCCCTTACCCATCTTAAAGACAAATACCCATCAAGCAAAATCATCTTTACTACCCCTCAAGCCAAAGTGTTTCACCAACAAGATGCCAAACGTCTCTCTCATGAGGAAGTAATCGTGCTAGTAAGCGGGCGATACGAGGGTTTTGATGAACGATTAATTGAAGAATTTGCAGATGAAGTGCTGAGCATAGGGGATTTTATATTAAGTGGCGGCGAACTTGCGAGTATGGTCATAGCAGATAGCATAGCACGTAATATTCCAATGGTGCTTGGCAACCAACAAAGCCTAGAGACGGAAAGCTTTGAGGGTGAATTGCTCGAAGCCCCTACCTTTACCAAAAAAACTTCAAAAACTCTTACACATAATCATATTATTTCAGAATTTTTTAAGGGAAATCATGGTATAATATCGTCTCTTAAAACTGAATTAGCAATTGCTAAAACAAAATATCATCGTCCTGATATTTTCAAAAAATACAAAACAAGGAAAAAGTATGAGAAATAGATACATTGAAGCTTTTGAAGCCTCTCAAATTGCAGACAAACAGTTACCGGAATTTAGAGCTGGAGATACAGTAAGAGTCGCTGTGGAAATCGCAGAAGGTGACAAAAAAAGAATCCAAAATTTTGAAGGTGTGTGTATCTCTATTAGAGGAGAAGGAACCGGTAAAACTTTTACAGTGAGAAAAATCGGTGCAAACAACATCGGTGTTGAGAGAATATTTCCACTTTACAGTGAATCAATCAAGGGTATTGAAGTAGTAAGAAGAGGAAAAGTAAGAAGAGCTAAGCTATATTACCTAAGAGGAAGAAAAGGTAAAGCAGCAAGAATCAAAGAACTTAGAAAATAAATCTCAATAAAGGAAATATATAATGGCTAATCATAAATCGGCTAAAAAAAGAATCAAACAAACAATCAAAAGAACAGAAAGAAATAGATTTTACAGAACAAGAATCAAAAATATCACAAAAGCTGTAAAAGAAGCGGTAGAAGCTGGTGATTTACAAAAAGCTCAAGAAGCTTTTAAATTGGCAAATAAAAAATTACACTCTTATGTAAGTAAAGGTGTATTAAAGAAAAATACGGCAGCAAGAAAAGTAAGTAGATTAAACAAACTTGTAAAAGGGTTGGCGACAGCTTAATCCTTTTGGGGTTTGATATGAACTTTTTATACAACAAAGACTACAGAACGCTCGTCAACAAACAATCAAAACAACAACTTTTGTATCTTATTAAGCATTCTATTGACTTTAGTGTGGTTGTCAATATGGATGAAGGTATTACGTTTTCACCTCAATTACCGGATGAAATTATGTCTGGATTCAAAGATATCGTGATATTTGCAATTGCGGGATACACTCTAGGTAGTGCATTTGTGGAAAACGATATTTTGGTATTCGAAGCGGGATTTGGTAGAGATAATTTCGGCTCTATTGTCAAAGTGGATATTGATCGTATTATGCAAATACTTGTGCAAGATAATCCAATTTTTATCAACCTCACAGCAACTCTGCCTAAACAAACTTCCAAAGATAGCTTGGATGTATTCATCAAAAACCCAAAAAACAAGAAATTTTTCAAATAAAACTCCCGAGTCTTACAAGCAATTTATGTTATAATTAGTGCTAAAGGAGTCGTGATGTTTGATCTTATAAAAGAAGACTTTTTAGTGGTATATCAAAAAGACCCTGCAATTAAATCAAAAATAGAATTGTTTTTTAATTATCCAGGGGTATGGGCGATATTTTGGTATCGTATTGCTAACAAATTATACAAAAACAACTTCAAAATCCTAGCAAGAAGCATTATGGGAATTACACAAATCTTTACAAACATTGATATTCACCCAGCAGCAACAATAGGTCGAAGAGTGTTTATTGATCATGGTGTAGGTGTAGTGATAGGGCAAACGGCAATCGTTGGAGATGATGTGACTATCTACCAAGGAGTTACGCTAGGAGGTGTAAGCCTTCATGCTACCAAAAGACACCCCACTATCGAAAATAACGTCACAATAGGAGCCGGTGCTAAAATTTTGGGAAATATTACCATCGGTGCCAAAAGTAAAATAGGAGCAAATTCAGTAGTGGTAAAAGATGTGCCACCTCATTCAACAGTAGTAGGCATACCCGGTAAAATCATCCATAGGAAAGATAACGAACCTCTTAGTCACAACAAATTACCGGATATCGATAAAGAATTGTTCGTATATCTATTTGAACGCATCAAAACACTAGAAGATGCACTCAAACAGCACGATATAGACATCCAAACCAACCAAGAATTACGACAAAAATATGCCGAATACATCAATAGTATTAAGAAATAAATATATTTTGGTTGATATATTTAACAAGCTTCAAAGTTTGATGGATTATACAGTTTAAAAGGATAGTAAATGAAAAAAATACCATACGGAATAAGCAATTATAAACTAATAAAA
>JAADDX010000020.1 GCA_013153685.1 Campylobacterota bacterium
AAGGGTGGCTTTGCCATTTGTAATTTTAAGATATTTGAAGCGTTAAAAAAGTAAACCTATCTTGAATGAGAGGAATATTAGCTTATAATAAACAACTTAGATTAGGAGAGACAATGATCCACGTTTTACTCAATGCAATACGAGACATTTTTGACAAACGCATTATTTCCATCGCTCTAATTCCAGTACTTATCTCTAGCATAGCTTGGGGTATAATCTTTTGGATATTTCACCCCCAACTCCAAACCCTCATCACCCAACTCCTCCTCCACATCCCATTCCTCCCACACGATACATGGTTTGCACAAGGCATAGAACTCTTTGTAGGAGGTATTTTATATTATCAACTAGTAATACTCACTTCAGTCACATTAGTAGGATTAGTAGCAGATAAAATCATCCAAGAAGTAAATAACAAACATTACCTACTAGAAAAAAAGGGCTTTGGCGATACTCTAACATCTATCCTAATTTCCCTCAAACAAAATCTCATCTTTATTATCCTTTTTATCCTCTCTTTACCAAGCCTTTTCATACCAGCACTCAATCTCATGGTGAATATTGCGTTATGGATGATATTGATTCGTAAGCCCATGTTTTATGATTCGCTAGCGTCATTTGCGACTAAAGAGGAGTTTGAATATCTTCAAAATCACGACAAATTCGATACGTTTGTGGTGACTTTTATCAGTGCTCTTTTATTTTTTGTGCCTATATTGGGAATATTTGTATACATCATACAGTTGCTATTTTTCACACATTTCAACTTAGATAGACTAAAAACACTAAGGCTCACATCAAAAACACAGAATTTATGATAAAATATCACAAAAAATTCCAAGGACAACCATGAAAAAAATAGTAATAGCAACAAGAGGTAGTAAATTAGCATTATGGCAGAGTGAATACATCAAGTCAGAATTATTAAAAATCGATCCTAATTTAGATATCCATCTTAAGATAGTAGTTACAACAGGAGATAAGATCCTTGATAAACCACTAGCGAATATTGGTGGAAAGGGGTTGTTTATCAAAGAAGTAGAGGATGAATTGCTCAATGGAAATGCACAAATTGCTGTGCATTCGCTAAAAGACTTTGCAGTTGAGTATGATACGGAGCATTTTGATCTCACAGCAATCACCAAAAGAGAAGACGTAAGAGATACATTTCTCTCACAAAAATACGAAACATTAGCCGACTTGCCAGAAGGTGCAGTCGTAGGAACTAGCAGTATTAGAAGAGTTATGCAGCTAAAAGACATTAGACCGGATTTAACTATCAAAGATCTAAGAGGAAATGTGGATACTAGGATTAGAAAGCTCAAAGACGGACAATATGACGCTATTATTTTAGCTAGAGCTGGACTTAAGAGACTTGGATTATTAAATAGCGTAAAATACTCTACAGCAATAGATACTGATTTGATGATTCCAGCAATGGGGCAAGGGGCTTTAGGAATCGAGACTAACAAAGATCCGGAAATTATGAAACTTGTAGCAAAGCTTGATCACAAAGAGACTAGAATTTGCACAACAATTGAGAGGGAGTTTGTCAAAGAACTCAATCTAGGATGTCACGCACCAGTAGGCATCAAAGCAAAATTCTTGGATGATGGAAATATCAGAGTAAAAGCGGTATTACTAAAAGGAGATACACTACTTAGAAAAGAGATAGTATCTGATGAATTTGAAAATTTGGGTATTAAATTTGCAGAGGAGTTCAAATAAATGTGCATCCAAGCTAAGTATACAGACTTTGGATACTGCATTAAGAAAAGGATTTGAAAAAGAGATTCAAATTGAGATTGCTAAAAAATCTATAAATAGTGGATTAGACAATCAAACAATCGCTATGATAACCAATTTAGATAACAAGAAATAGAACAATTAAGGAATGACAATGATCGATTTTGATAAATTTGCCAAATATTCGCGTCCAGCACCAAGATATACTTCATATCCGACAGCAGTGGAATTTAAGGAACTGCAAGAGAGCGACGTATTGCCGTTTTACAAAAATAGCAAAAAACCTCTAAGTCTTTATTTCCACTTACCATTTTGTAAATCAGCTTGTTATTTTTGTGGATGTAATGTAATTTATACAAGCAAAGAGGATAAGAAGCTCAAATATATCGAATATCTCAAAAAAGAACTTGATATTTTAAAAAAACATTTAGACACAAATAGAGAAGTAATCCAGCTTCACTTTGGTGGAGGAACACCTACATTTTTTAGTGCCGAGCAGTTAAAGGAAATTTTGGATATTATCCATTCATATTTTCCAAATTTTAGCAAGACAAGTGAAAATTCTATCGAAATAGACCCAAGATTTCTTACAAAAGAGCAATTAGAAGTATTGGTAAATGGTGGGATAAATAGGATTAGCTTTGGAGTGCAGGATTTCAACTACGAGACACAAAAAGCAGTAAATAGACTTCAAAGTTATGAAATGACCAAAAATGCGGTAGATATGGCAAGAGAATTTGGGATTAAATCAATAAATATAGACCTTATTTACGGACTTCCTTATCAGACATTTGAAACATTCAAAAAGACATTAGATGAGGTTAAAACACTCAATCCAGACAGACTTGCAGTATTTAATTACGCTCATGTGCCATGGATGAAAAAAGGGATGAGAAAGATTGATGAAACTACTCTTCCACACCCAAGCGAAAAGCTCAAAATCTTAAAATACACAATAGACTTTTGGGAAAATAATGGATACAAAATGGTAGGAATGGATCATTTTGCTAAACCAGAAGATGAGCTTTTTAAAGCACTTGAAAATGGAGAGCTTCATAGAAATTTCCAAGGATATACCACAAAAGGTGGAGCAGATCTTATCGGAATAGGAGTTACGAGTATTGGCGAGACTGATGATGCTTATATCCAAAACTATAAAGACTTAAAAAACTACGAAAAAGCTATTGATGAAGGAAAATTACCGGTATTTAGAGGTGTGATTTTGACCAAAGAGGATAAAATCAGAAAAAGAATCATAATGGAAATGATGGCGAACTTTTCATTGGATATTGAGAGATTTGAGCGAGAAACAGGAATAAACTTTTTTGATAAATTCGCAGAGGAAATCAAAGAAATGCAAGAATTTATAGATGATGGGCTAGTGGAAATTACTCCAAAGAAAATCAAAGTAAGCAAAACGGGAACCATGCTTATTCGAAACATTGTATTACCGTTTGATGAATATTTCAAAAAAATGAAAAACCAAAAAGCTTTTTCAAAAACAGTCTGATTATTTTGTTATAATTACGACATACATTATAAAAGGAGTATATTTTGAGTAGTTATGAAACAGTTATAGGTCTTGAAGTGCATGTCCAATTGAATACGAAATCAAAGCTATTTTGCGAATGTGCTACAAGTTTCGGGGATGAAGCCAATACCCATACGTGTCCGATGTGCCTTGCTCTACCAGGGGCTTTGCCAGTTGTCAACAAAGAAGCGGTAAAAAAGGCAGTGATGTTTGCCAAAGCGGTAAATGCACAAATCAACCAAAAATCAATCTTCGCAAGAAAAAATTATTTTTATCCGGATTTACCAACGGGTTATCAAATCTCTCAATTCGAAATTCCTATCGTTGGCAAAGGAGAGCTAGTAATCGACTTTGAAGATGGCTCTCACAAAACTATCGGTATCACAAGAGCTCATCTTGAGATGGATGCCGGTAAAAATATGCATGATGGAGCATATAGCAAAGTGGATCTAAATAGAGCCGGGACGCCTTTGCTTGAGATCGTAAGTGAGCCAGATATGAGAAGTAGCGAAGAAGCGATATTGTATCTAAAAAAACTCCATTCGATCGTAAGATACCTTGGTATTAGTGATGCTAATATGCAAGAAGGTAGTTTTAGAGTAGATGTGAATGTCTCAGTAAGACCAAAAGGGCAAGAAGAATTCGGTACAAGAGTGGAGATCAAAAACCTCAACTCATTTAGATTTATCCAAAAAGCTATCGAATACGAAGTGCAAAGACACATCGAAGCGATAGAGGATGGTGTGTATGAAGATGAAGTGTATCTAGAGACGAGACTTTTTGATACGCAAAAAGGGATTACCAAGTCTATGAGAGGTAAAGAAGATGCGGCTGATTATAGATACTTTCCGGATCCAGATCTTTTGGTATTAGAAGTAGATAACGAGACTATGCAAGTAGATATACCTGAGCTTCCGGATGAAAAAAAAGAGAGATTCATCTCTGAATACGGCATCAAAGAATACGACGCACTCGTAATTACGGCGGATTTGGAAATGGCAAATTATTTCGAAGAGGTAGTAGCATGCGGCGTAAGCGGTAAAAATGCTGCCAATTACCTCACAAGCGAACTTCTAGGAAGACTCAAAAAAGCAAGTATCTTCGATATCACCCAATCACCTATCAAAGCACAAACATTAGGAATAGTAATCAAAAGGGTAGAAGATAGCACAATATCTGGTAGAGGAGCTAAAGATTTGCTTGATTTACTTATGAATGAAGATATTGACGTAGATGAAGCTATTGAGAAACTCGGTATCAAGCAAGTAAGCGATGATTCGGCAATTCTTGCGATTATCGATGATGTCTTGAGCAAAAATAGTGACAAAGTAGAAGAATACAAGGGTGGAAAGGAAAAATTATTCGGATTTTTCGTAGGGCAAGTTATGAAGGCTAGCAAAGGGAGTGCAAATCCACAAAAAGTTAATCAATTACTCAAAGAGAAGTTATCGTGATAGCCAAACTTCTCATATACATCGCCACGTTTTTAAACGTCTCAAAAAGGTATAATAAAGTCAAAACATTCTTTAGAAACCTTCTTGAGAATGATGATTACAAATACAAACGCTACTTTGATATATTTATGATTCTTATGGTATTAAGTAGCGTTTTTATATTGCTTTATGATATTCAAAACACCATTGGACAGGCATTGTACATTTATGATATTTATGTAGTAACTACCGTGTTTGTTACTGAGTATCTCATCCGTTTTTGGATATACAACGATTGTAGGGAAATTATCTTACAAGAAGCGGAAGAAGCGGCCTTTTTAAAAAGAGAGTTTGATACCAAAAAGGTGCTAAAGGCCATCTTTTTAAAAAAGCTAGAGTATGTTACTTCTCCATTTGCTATCATTGACCTTTTAGCGATTTTACCGGCATATCGCCCTTTGAGAATCTTAAGAATTTTTATGTTATTTAGGTTATTCAAGATTCTCAGATACACCAAAAGTATCAATAGTTTCTTAACCATCATCAAGACCAAGAAATTCGAGCTTATCACATTATTGATGTTGGTGAGTTTTATCACATTTATCGGTGGGGCGGTGATTTATGTGTTTGAATATCATACCAACCCAAATATTCATAGTTTTTTTGACGCACTATATTGGAGTTTGATTACCATCTCAACCGTCGGATACGGTGATATCTCTCCCGTGACCGAACAAGGTCGAATCCTTACGATGTTCCTTATCCTAGCTGGTATTGCATTTATCTCATTTTCTACATCAATCATCGCATCGGCATTTAGCGAAAAATTACAAGAGATCAAATCACAAAGAATCGAAAATGAAGCACACAAACTAAGCAGCTTTTATCTAATATGCGGATATTCCAAAATCACAGAAACAATCGCCAAAACCCTCCAAAGAGACAATGAAAAATTTATCATAGTAGATATAGATGAAGAACATATCGAGAGTGCTTCAAATCACGGATTCTTAGCACTCAAAGCGGACATTACCAAAAAAGAAACATTACAACTATTCAATTTCCAAAACGTCAAAAAAATATTTATCCTCACCAACGATGATATTATCAACACCTTCATCACGCTCTCTCTTAATTCCTACGCACCGCTAATTGATATCATCGCTATTGCCAATGATGAGAGAAATGAGAACAAGATTCAAAAAGCAGGTGCGAAATATGTCATCAACCCTACCAAAATCTCAGCACTATTTGCTAGCGAATATATCGGTAATCCAGTCTCATTTGAGATTATTACGGCGATTTTTTCCAACGAGAGCAAAACACGCGTAGATGAAATTGAGATATTAAAAGGTAGTTTTCTACAAAACAAGCTAATTGGTGAATACGATTTCAAACAAAACGACAACCTCATCCTAATCGGTATTCTCAAATTCAAACCAGCCAAACTCTACAGACATTCAATCTACTTCATGGATAGATATTTTTATTTCAATCCAGATGCGGAAATTTTGATCGAGGAGAGCGATGTGTTGCTTGTGATTGGGGATGTAAGAAATATTAATTATCTCAAATACAAACTACAAAAGAGTAGCCTATGAAAAACAACAATATTATCCTATTTGGATATGGTAAAAACGGCAAATCGGTAGCCAAATACCTCACCAAAAAAGATTTCAAAATCGTCGTATACGATACCAACGAACAAAACGACGCCAAACATGACGGATTTGTGAATGTAGAGCTCTTTGATGACAAAATCCTAGATAGTGATCTGATAGAGATGGGGATACGCGATACAAACGTTGCTATATGTATGCTAGAAAACGAAGCAAGCAATATGTTTTTGGCTTTGAGTATCAGAAATCTCAACGCCCAGATCAAAATCATCGCCAAATCCGGAGACAAAGACTACACCCACAGATACGAACTAGCCGGTGTAAATCAGATTATCAATCCTTACGAAATTACAGCCAATAGGATAGAATCTATCCTCAAAAAACCAATCACACTAGAATTTATCCACAATATCGTCTTTGAGGATAACAATCTCTCGTTTGCACAAATCGAGATCATCAAAGACTCGTTTTTAGATGGTAAGTATATTGATGATTTGGATCTAAACAAAAACTACAACATTATCGTAATCGGGATTGTCGATAAGGAAAGAAGCGAACATCTTGAGATGATTAGCGATAATAAACTAGATGCGGAGGATATTTTGGTGGTAATTGGGGATTTGTTTGAGATAGAGAGATTGAAAATGGATATGGAGGAGTCGACAAAATGGAAATTGGCGTAATTGGTGCTGGTAGCTGGGGATATGCGTTGTTTAAGGCATTTAGCCTCCAACACACCGCATATATCACATCTCGTCACAAACGAGACATTCCCCACTTCGTCTCACTTGATGAGGTATTAAAGTGTGAATATCTGCTTATTGCGATTTCCACACAAAGTTTACATCAATTCCTATCTACTATCGATATCACCGACAAAAAAATCCTAGTCGCTTCCAAAGGGATAGATAAAACACATTTCAAATTTATCAACGAAATATACGAACAATTCACCCCCAAAGACAATCTCGCCTACATCGGAGGACCTTCATTTGCCAAAGAAGTCTTACACAACAAACCCACAGCCTTAGTGATCGCAAGCCACAATCTCTCTCTTGCCAAAGAATTTAGCAAATTCTTCCCAGAATTTATCAAAACATACATCGACAACGACGTAGTGGGAGTGGAAATCGCCGGAGCATACAAAAACGTCATCGCCATTGCTAGCGGGATTTGCGAAGGGTTGCAACTAGGACAAAATGCCAAAGCCTCGCTTTTGGCTCGTGGATTGATAGAAATGAATAGATTTGCCAAAGCTTTTGGTGGACGGGATGAGACGTTTTTGGGACTTGCTGGGGCTGGGGATCTGTTTTTGAGTGCGAATTCTACGCTAAGTAGAAATTATAGAGTTGGCCTCAAGCTAGCCAACAACGAACAACTAAATACGATCTTAGATGAATTAGGTGAAGTAGCAGAAGGTGTCTTCACTGCAGAAGCTATCTACAATATGTCTAGGAAATTTGGTATCTATACGCCAATTGCCAATGAAGTGTATCACATCCTAAATGGCAAGGATATCAAACAAAGTCTAGAAGATTTGTTAAGCAAAGCATAGAAGCTTTAGCCTCTTGCTTATACTTTGTCTCTTAGTCCAAGAGCTGAAATTACTTCGCTGTATTTTGCAAAATCTTTTTTTCTTAGATATCTCATAAGTCTTCTTCTTTGACCTACTAGTTTCAAAAGTCCAAGTCTTGATGAATGGTCTTTTTTGTGTTGTTTGAGATGGTCTGTTAGAGTGTTGATTCTCTCTGTCAAAAGTGCGATTTGCACCGCTGGAGAACCTGTGTCGTTTTCTTTGCTTGCAAATTTAGAAATAATTTCCTTTTTTTTCGCCTGATCTAAAGCCATAATTGCCTCCTGATTGGTATTTTCACCACTTTACGAAGTGGAAATGTAATTATATCAAAAAATCTCCGTTTTTGTCGATAATTACCAAAAATTTGATATAATTACCCAAAAAAAGTGAGTATAAATGAAATACCTAAAAAGTCATTTATTTTTGATTTTTGCTCTGGTTTCTATACTATTTAGCATAGAGACTTATCTCATATTCAACAAAATAGTCTCTTCATACGAACAAAAAATTGTCAAAAACTACACCGTAATCGTAGTGAGCAAAACACCAATCAAACAAATCAATTTCCCCTATATAGACAAAATCACCCCTATCAATATCCAAAACTCACTTGCCAATATCCAAAAACAACTCAAAGGGTTTGATATCAACAAGCTCAAAGCCCAATTACCGTATTTCTACAAACTCCACTTCAAAAGCTTTCCATCGCCAAAAGAGCTCAATCGCTTAGAGCGAACACTGATGAAAAACCCCAACATCAAGAGGATCGAAAGCTTTAGAATCAGCCAGCACCAGACATACAATCTCCTGCTGATGACCAAGCTTATCGCGACTATTTTTATGGTGATTATCTTATTTATCGCCTTTTTACTCATCACCAAACAACTAGAAGTATGGAGATTTGAACATAGCGAGAGGATGTATATCATGGAGCTATTTGGGGCACCGTTTTGGTTTAGGAGTGCTATTTTGCTAAAGCTAGCGATTGTGGATTCGATATTGTCGATAGTGTTGATATTTTTCATTATCGAATATATCATCAATTCCCGCATGTATCAAGACCTGCTCTCACAATTACAAATCAACATAGAAGTCAATATATGGGCGAATTTGGCGATGTTTTTTGGGATATCACTTAGCATTTCTTTATTATCTACTTTTATTGTCATCATGTCCAAAAAAGATGAGGTGCTATGAGATTTGTTATAGTTTTTGTAGCAGTGTGGCTATTTGCAAGTAGTATCGATACCAAAATTCAGACTACCAAACAAACCCTCAATGCCACCAAAACCAAAATATCTCACATGAATAGCACTCTTGATAAGATAGTCAAACAAATCAAACAAGCAGAAATATACCTACACAACATCAACCAACAAATCAACACCCTCAACCAAAAAATCAACACCCTCAAACAATCCCTTCAAAAAAACAATTCCAAACTAGCATTACTCGAAAAAAGCCAAGCAGAACTTATCAAGAAAAAAGGTTTACTAGAACAACAAGTGATAGATTTTATTGCCAACAACTACTACATCCAAACCCAAAACGCCACAAGCCAAGAAGATATGATTAATCAAGAAATCCTAGAAGCAGTCACCAAACAAACCGCCAAAAAAATGGACAAAATCACGCAAATATACTCTGATATCAATCACAAAATCACCCAAATCACCCAAACCATCGCCGATATCAAAAACACCAAGCTCATCCTCCAAAAGCGGATCCAAGAACTCGCCCTCCTCAAACACAAACAGCAACAAAACCTCAAAGCCCTCCAAGCTATGAAGGCTAGATACAAAAACGCTCTTGAGCACATCATCAATTCACAAAACAAACTCCAAAGCCAACTAGCCAAACTAAACATCATCAAATCCAAAGAGCTCAAACGCCAAAGAGAGCTAGCCAACAAAGAACTCCAAGCCAACAACATAGACAAAGTCAAAGTCAAAAAATACGGAAATATCTACATGGCGACCAAAACCGCCTCATACAGAGGGCTCAAAACAATCCCACCTGTCAAAGGTGTGATTATCAAGAAATTTGGAGCATACAAAGATCCTATTTACAAAATTTCCCTATACAACGACTCCATCACCATCAAAACCAAACCCAATTCCAAAGTTAGAGCGATTTTTGATGGAGTGGTCGTGTATGTAGGCAAAACCAACGATGGTGCGATGATAGTCATCAAGCACAGAAACAAACTCCACTCAATCTACGCCAAACTCTCAAGACTCTCACCATTTATCAAAAAAGGCTACAGAGTCAAAAAAGGGGAGGTCATAGCCAAAGTTAATAACGAACTAGAGTTTGAGATCACATACAAAACATTACCGATTAATCCATTGGAGGTGATTAACTTTGCAAGATAATACACGATTTGACAAAGAGGCTTTGTTGTGGGATACTAAACCGCGTCGTATCGAACTAGCTACTAGAGTAGCCAACTACGCCAAAGACCACATCACCCCACAAAGCACGGTGCTGGATTTTGGATGTGGAAGTGGGCTTGTGAGCTTTGGGCTGTGCGATACACAAGCACAAATATTAGGAGTGGATCTAAGCTGCGAGATGGTAAAGGTATACAACCACAAAGCCCGCCATTGCCCGCAAGCTCGAGCCATCTGCACAGATATTAGCAATATCACACAAACTTTTGATATCATCATAGCCAACATGGTATTTCACCATATCGCCGATATCCATGCTACGCTATCTACTCTCTCTAGCAAGCTTGTAGATGGTGGAAAGCTCTTTATTTGCGATTTGGCTAAGGAGGATGGTTCGTTTCATGATCATGGAAATGATGGTGTGTTTCATCTGGGATTTGATCAAGATAGCTTCACTCATCCTCATTTCCATCTCACCGCACACCAACCCATCTACACCATCCACAAACACAAGCCGTTTGATGTCTATATCTGGCATCTCACACACCACCCAAAGCCTTCATAAGTGGCAATTTCCACCGATTTATGGTATAATGCGACAAACCAAATAAGGATATTTAGATGAGAGTATTGATATTGATGTTATTATTTCAATTTATTTTTGCCAAAAATATTTACATCCAAGATAGTATCAAAATCGAAGTGCCCAAAATCTACTCTATTAGAGATTACAGCAAAAAAACCAAAGATTTCGTAGGTATCATCACATACAACACCCTAGATCAAGCTATCCAAGATGGGCTATACATCATCAAAGGGATTAAGACTACCAAAACATACATCATATCGCACAAACCCCTTGATCAGATCCACACTGTAGGCAATCTCACCCTACCAGCCAAAATATTCTTTGATGCCATCAAACAGCCTATTACCGATCATTACGCCACTCTTAGAGATTTCCAACACCACAAAGTAGACGCCATCATAAGCGACAAATATCTCTCTATCAAGCACACATACGTATACGATCTCAACCTCCTTGGTATCAAATTCAACAAATACTACATCGTAGCCACACCCAACTACGTCCAACACCACCAAAAAGAGATCAACGCACTAATTACGTTTTTTGGTAAGAGCAAGTTTAATATCTCGCCTATCCTTACCGCACTCTATCTACACAAAAAGGTGAATTTATCTCATGCGTATAGAGTGTATTTTAGGAAATTTATCACCGATAGTTACAAAGTCGTAGTGACGCCTTATTGGCCTCCTTTTAATGTGTTGGTAGATGGGAAATTGCAAGGGATTGTGGTGGATATGTGGAAATTGATAGCTAAAAAGGCTTCGATTGATTATGAATTTATCATCGAGCCGATTTGGCAAGAAGTGCTCAAAGGGATCAAAACACACAAATACGACATCATCCCAGGGACTTCCAAAACCCCCGATAGAGCCAAATATGCTATTTTTTCTAAGCCGTATTTCACATTTCCATTTGGTATCGCATGTCAAGAAGGGCTCAATATCCGCAAAATCACCGACATCAAATCTCTAGCGGTAGGATACAACTACACAGCCCACAAGATTATGAAGCTACACTACCCACACATGCACTTCATCCCCGCAAAGAGTGTATTAGATGCATTTAAACTAGTAGAACACAAACAAGCACAATGCGTAGTCGATATGCTACCGATTGTGGTGTGGGTGATGAATCAAGGGCATGCCGGTAGCCTTAAGCTGATGTTTAAGACACCGTTTCAATTCAAGCTACAAGTGATGATGAGGAAAGATATGACGCCACTCAAAGACAAAATCGATATAGCCATAGACAATCTCAACGTCTTTGAAAAAAACAAAATCATTATCAAATACCTAGGAGAAGGATATCTTACCAACTCATACTATTCCAAACTCATCTATCTAGCAATCATCGTATTTGTATTGATACTGATGATAGTGTGGTATAAAGCCCACGAATACAAACAAATCTCGCAAAAAGACGCCCTTACGCATATTTACAACAGAGGGGCTTTGGAGGTGTTATTTAGGAAATTAATCAAACATCATAGCGGGAGTATTGTATTTTTTGATATTGATCACTTCAAGCAGATCAACGACACATACGGGCATGACAAGGGGGACTTGGTACTCAAAAAACTCGCCGATGTTATCAAACATCACATCAGAGAAAATGATATATTCGGTAGATGGGGTGGAGAAGAATTTATCATCATCCTACCCGACCAAGATCTCACCAAAGGGCTCAAAGTAGCCGAGAAACTTCGCAAAGTAGTAGAAGAGACCGATTTTGATGGATTAAAGGTGACTATTAGTCTGGGGATTAGCCAGTTTGAGAGAGGAGAGAGGATAGATGACGTCATCAAAAGAGCCGATGAAGCCATGTATCAAGCCAAAACAAGCGGACGAAACAGAGTCGTATCGTTTGAGAAGTAAAGCTTTGCAAGCTTGAGTTTTTATTTCGGTCTTATAAGTTCCACTTTTTTCAGCTCTTCGTATATTTTATCTTGGGTATTAAGAGCAAGGGCGAGTTTTTCTTTGCGGTATTTGATGACTTTGAGAGCCTCTTCTTCTGTGATTTCAAAAAAGTCAATGAGTTTTTGCTCCCAGTCCTATAAAAATTCTACCAATTTGGTAAATCAACATTAGGATTTGTTTTAAATATCAAAATAGTATTACCTTTTTCTATATTTTCTTCTAAATCTTTTTCATTAATCAAATAATCAAAAAAGAAACAAAAATCATTTAAGCTTGTATCACAGTATTCCTTATAAGGATCTCTTACTGCATAATAAATAGTCCCATTATTAACTATATATCCTACAATAACAACACTATGACCCACTTGACCAAACATAGTATGAAGTAAAGCAATATTTAAATCATTAAATGAAGGATTAATTAGACTATAGAGTGTTTTGCTAAAGTAACAATTTAAAAATTTATAACCATTATATCGTACACATCTACTATAATAAAGAATATTAATCAAATCAACAACATTGTCATAATTTAATAAATTGAAAGCATTGAAATCATGTACTAATGCATTATATTTTTTCAATAAAACGGTTACAGGATAATCATTATCAATAGCTTTTTTAACTATTTTAAAAAATCTATTCATATTATTAAATGTTTTTACTTTAACATTCAAATCTTGAATATGATAACGATTTGAAGCATTTATCCAATCTTGCATGCTTGGTGCCCTATTTCCTCTAAATTTATAAAAATATTTTTCAACTGAAGAAACAGAAATTTTTTTACCAATTCTTATACCAACAGCCATCGCACCAGCTGCTTGAATGCATAAATAACTTCTATAACTTTCAGGACCAATTTTGCCATCTTCATATTCATATACTCTATATTGCGATGTAATATAAGACATATATTTATCTCTAACAAACCCCATTGATTCATTTATTTGATATCCATATACTAAATACACCATTAAAAATATCATAAATAATAACCTCATATTAATCCTTTTAATCCTTACTATTTTTATTATACTATCATATTTTTTCATTTTTTGCCATAATATATTTTTGCTGTTAATATAAATTATACATTAAATCTTAAAACAATTTAGAAATTAAAACTAAAACTCAGAACAATAATTAAAACAGACCAAATTAAATGACTAAAGCTAGCACTAATATAATTCGTTCTAATAATATTCATTTTTTTATTTAATTGATAAGCTTCAAAATAATCTTTTTTTTGCAATCCTATTGGTAAGGTGGTTGTCTCCTATGATATTAAAAAAATTTGATTTTTATCACTTAAC
>JAADDX010000002.1 GCA_013153685.1 Campylobacterota bacterium
GAAAAAATCGTAATGCAAGATGAATTAATGAAATTTTTAGGCGTAAATGATGATGGAATAGTAGAATATGGTTATATCGATGTAGTTAAAACATCAGGACATAGTTGTGCTACGGTAGCTGGTGGATATTTGATAGCTTTGCACGGATTAAAAGCCCTCTATCCAATATTGAATGTGATGTAAAATTTACAAGACTTGATACAAATAAAAGTGTTTGTGTAAATTACACTCCAAAAAAAATAGTAAATCCTATGAAAATCTTAATGAGTGCTATTGGAGAAAATGCCACATTAGAAGACAAACAAACATTTCCAAAAAGATTTCAAGAAATGGTAAAAACTATATTTGATAATCAAGATAAGGTGATTGAGATAATAAAATAACTCAAATTGTTAGTTTAAAAAAATAGAAGTGTTATAAAAGTCTTCAAAATTATCTTAACATCTGACTTGATTTTATGTGCCTTTTTGTGCAAAACAGGAGAGCCTTTTAGCATTTTGAAGGTATCAAACATAAGCCGTCACGGCTTTTGTAAAGTTTGGCGGAAATATCGAATATGGTATTGCGTGTTTGTAACAGCGGTATTTACCAAGACTGTACCGTTTGACTCTGGTGTTTGGATGGTAGCACAGTTATTAGCATTACATCCTACCACATTACAATCATCCAAAAAATAAAAAAACGTTACAGTAGCTTGAAATGAGCCAGGTAGATTAGTAAGATTGATTCTACGAATACATCCATCATGCTGAAAATCTCTACTTTGCAATGCTTCAATAGCAAATTCGGTCGCACTTTTTGCGTATAAGTTTGCTTGCAATTGCAGATACTTACTTGCAGCCTCCTCTTGTGAGGTAGATGAGATATACATCGACCACATCGCTATTGTTCCCAATACCACTATCGTAAGAATGGCAAATACCATTACAAATGATTTTTTTAGTAAATTTCTTTTGTTTTGCATAGGTTTATATCCTCTGTATTTGCTGTATCATGGATACATAGACGTATCCAAATCGCATCCGAATTAGTATCTTTCCAGAATTGAAATTGCTTAACGTTAGTTGCTATTAATGTCCTATTTCCATCACTCAGCTTCTCTGCAAGCCATGGTCTATAATTATAAACAAATGTCAAATTATAATCCCCCTGGGCGTTTTGTTCTGGAACTATACCGTTAGCACTTCTTACTAGATAATATCTCTCAAATATATAAGAAGGGGTATCGTTATCGCGTGGAGTTATTTGAGCTATGTGTAACGTAGTCTCATCATTGCCTTCTTGTAAACTATATATAGATTTGCTGTAATTATGATACCATCCATAACTATCTTCAATAGTATTTGTAATCTCTCCTCCCAAGTCATTTCCACTAAAGATAAGCACCACATATTTCCGTCCAAATACGTCAGCCTTACTGCTTAGGTGTTCTCCATAACTATTAAGAATATCATAATCAATATCCTCTACCATATCAAAATTACTATTTTGCGATACGATAGAGCCTTGGTTGGTTGTGGTATGATAATAACTCTGTGCCACATCACAAAAGCCGCTCCACCCAGGCTGGATACGCAAATGATTGACATCCCATTGTCCGTGTTTTGCTTCATAATCTATCCCAAGCCATTCTAGGTTGTGATAATTATCCCCTTTGGTTTTTCTTGAGATCGGTTCGAAATGATTTCCATCTGAGGCTATAACTGTGTTTTTGATCCTATCTTGCAGTCTGCTTGCGATGATATTCATAGCACTATCTAATCTTGTATTTAAACTATTCATCTTTACAGAATACAAATACCCTTCATACACACGCTCTAGCGTCCCAAAAAACACCAAAGATAGCAAACCAGTTACAGTGATAGTAATAACAGCCTCTATGAGTGTAAATGACTTTTTCAACTTAAAATATCTCCTTCAATATCATTATCTATCATATCTTCATTTGGCTCTAAACTAGTTAGAGCAATTGTTTGGTCATTGAATTTGACATATTCCATGTTATAAAGCCCAATTACCCCTTTTTCACTGCGAATATAATTACTATAAGTAGTGTAATTAGCACTATTATCGTCTATAATCAATATATCATCTCCCGCACCACCATCAATAATATCGTTACCACCAGTATAAGTAATCATATCGTCTCCAGCATTTGTTTGGATAATGTTATCGTATTGATTATCAATGACACTATCACTACCGCTTCCTCCGATATAATTTTCAATAATGCTGTTTTTAGAAATTGATAAATTTCCATTTCCTTGATAGATATTCTTCATATAATCTGCATTAGACAAGATAGATTGCACAATGCTATCTAGAATCTCATCAAAGTGCTCATTATCAGCACCGATTTGTTGGGTTAATTGATCTTTGATTATTTCTACTGGAAAGTGAGACTCTACACTTGAGAGTGTATCTGGATTGAGATTAATTTGATTATTGAGCGTTGTATTGCTCAAATCAATTGTATCTACCCCACCTGCATCATCTATGTTGTAAAATAAATAATCCTTTGAGAGATTAGATAAGTTATATACAGTATCATCCATATTATCCACATTTTGACCATACAAATATTGTAAAGCATCCACATCATACATCCCATAACTATCTCTTCCTATCCCTTCTAGCGAAATAGAGTATTGATAGTTATATGATGTTTGTGTGACATCAACTTTTGGCAAAAATGTCTCTTCTTGTGTGTATGACATGATAGTAGTCAGTGTGCTATCCTCGCTAGTAGGCATTGTGATATCACCCTCAAATGGGTGTTTTAATCCTAGTGCATGCCCAATTTCATGCAAAATTACATCCTCCCCGGTATTGTATTGGTTGTATTGATTAGATAAAAACACATCACTCCCAACCCCATCGGTAATGAGCTCATCTGGGTTATTATCCGCCGTCATTTGCACCGTAAACCCACCTATATCTTGAGCCGTATCTACTTTGTTGAATCTAATATCACCCCCATCATCCACTTCTACAAACTCTACGTTAAGCATTTTGCCTAATTGTGCAAACGCATCTTGCACTCTTTGTATATCACTATCATCCAAAGCATGCCAATTATCGGTATAACTACTATTTTGTAAATATTCATCAGGTATAGTTTTATTAAAGCTATACGTAATCACATCTTTATCAATTTTTGCTTGTAAAAGCAGTGATTTGACTTCCACAGACAAACTATCATAGCTTGGGGTATTGATCTGATTGAGTACTGTTGCAATAGTATCTGGTTGGTCTGTTACATTTTTGATATAGTCTTGAAATTGGGGAATATCATTGATTTGAATATCATGGAATTTTTGTGCGATATCTATCGATAGGGTGGTTTTATTTTCAAATGCTAGTGCTGCTTTGTATGTAGCCTCATCCACCGCTATTTCTTTATTTGCAATCTGATTTGCAGCTGTCACAATCGAAGAGATAGCATCACCCAAAGAAGTATTTAAAGCTTCATTACTCCAATACTCTATCCCTTGAGGGTCATCTTCATAGCTTTTATTAAAAAGAATTTCATAAATTGATGTGATGATTTGTGTGATATCATCCTTGTTTGTCAAATCAGCATCGGTATATTGCGGATATAGCTCTTCTAAGATTGGATAGTTATGTGCAGAGGCCATAACTGCATTTAACATATTTGTAGCCAAAGTAGCACTATCCCAATTGTTAGTTAGTGCTTGTTGATACCAATACTCAAGCCCGCTTCCTTCTGGAGCTCTATTAAACAAAGCTATATAAAGCTGTGTGACATCTCTTGTGCTTAGCATTTTTATCCTTTTTTTGTCTATTTTATCGTATTAATGTTATTGGAATGTTAATACTGAAATTGCTTGATCAATTTTTGCAATCGCCTAACATACTCTTGACCCAATTGTGAATATCTATGTAAAGTGGTTGCGGCTATAAATGCACTAAATGTTTTGTTGTGTTCTTTGTATTGATATCGCAAATCTCGAAATTCCTTGTATGCTGGATTTCGATTGAGATTTCTCATATACACTTCTAGTGATTCTTCCAAACTTCTAAATATTCTAATAGTATGGGTTTTGTTTTTGTCTCTGTTGCGTGGGATTAAGCCTTTATTATTATATGTCCACTGCCCAAAGATATTGTTCGCTTTTTGTACAAAATAACTCCTCCCCCATGCACTCTCAATAGCACCTTGGGCTAGGATGAGGTTTGGCGGGATGGTATCTATTCGTTTGAGAAATTCTTGTTTATTGTATAAATCATTAACATGATATTTCCTAGCCAACGTAGCTAAGATATACAAATTTCTCGGATTTTGCAAAAAAAACGGCTGTTTGAATATCTGTATCACTATTGCCCTCTCTTGCAAAATTTTGCGATTGGCGTTTTTAATCAAAGGCAATAAGATCTTTTTAAACTCTTTTTTTTGTTGAGATATCGGTAATTTCAAATAGTCTTCATCAAACGTATTAGCAAACAAGCTAATACTTAACAAAATCAAACTAATCAATCTCATCTACTACCTTTACGCTAAATGGTAATCTCTCTCCAGCAAATATCGGCACTACTTCTCCTATCATGCGAGGCACCACCCATTCATCTTCTACAATTTCCACTTTCTTTGGTGTAAATTCAAGATTAAAATTCTCTATTGCATTGGTGCTGATGAACTTTTGGAACGTATCCCAATCTCCATCGAAGAATTCTGCTAATTTCGGTAAAATAACCGGTGCCGAGAAGATACCAGCAGCACCTTTGAATTTGTTTTTGAGAGGGTGAGGGGCACTATCACTTCCAAACATGACGTTTTTATGCCCGCTTTTTACTAGCTCACCCAAAGCCTCTTTATCGCTTGCTAACTTAACTGTCGGCTTACAAAAATAATGCACATTAAGAGCACCACCACACAAATCATCTATCGATAACAATAAATGGTGCAACGTCACAGTGGCTAGTAGATTATCGTATTTAGTAGCTAGATTTGCAAGTTCTTTGGTGGAAATATGTTCCATAATGATAGTGAGGTTTGGAAAGTCTTGTGCCAATTTCTCATATACTTTAGCAAACTCTCTCTCACGCTCTAGCACGCTAGCGTTCGTTTCACCGTGTATTGATAAAGGGATGTTGTATTGTGCTAATAATTCCAACGTAGGATAAATTTCCTCAATACCGTTAATCCCGCTATTACTATTTGTAGTAATCCCATCGGGATAAAATTTCATTGCAAAAATATGAGGTTTTAATTGTTCAATTTCCTCTTTTGTAAATTTTTGTAAAAATACATCCAACAGCGGGGTGAAATTGTCCTTACATGCTAAGATTTCTTGTTTATACTCTTGCACTCTTTGTAATGATGTCACTGGTGGCGTAATATTGGGCATAATTACAGCACTCGAGAAATAATCAGCACTCCAAGGCAACACCTTTTGTAGCATTGTTCCTTGACGAATATGCAAATGCATATCTATTGGATTGTGTAAAATCATTGCTTATTCCTTAAAATTTGGTAAAATTCTATAACAATTATACCAAAAAAACGACTTAAAATCAAAAAAAGGATATACAGTGAAATATGTAGGTGCTCACGTCAGTAGTAGCAAAGGAGTGTTTAATGCAGTAACCAATGCCCATGCTATAGGAGCAAGAGGTTTTGCCTTGTTTACCAAAAACCAAAAACGCTGGCAAGCAAAACCACTTGATGAAAAAACGATTCATAAATTCAAAGAAAACATGCAACACTACGGTTATACGGCGGATATGGTGTTGCCACATGATGGATATCTTATCAATTTGGGCAGCCCCGATGAAGAAAAAGAGAAGAAATCTATCGAAGCTTTTATCGATGAATTACAAAGAGTAGAGCAATTAGGACTAAAATATCTCAATTTCCACCCAGGAAGCCACCTTAACAAACTCTCAATCCACGAGTGTTTAGATAAAATTTCCCACAATCTCAATTTCGCCCTCAAAAAGACCAATAGTGCCATCGCCGTAATTGAGACCACAGCCGGACAAGGGACGAATTTGGGGTATAGTTTTGAGCAAATCGCATATATTATCTCTCAAGTAGAAGATAAATCTAGAATAGGAGTGTGTATAGATACCGCACATATTTTTGCAGCTGGATATGATATAACAACCAAAGAAGCTTACCATAAAACCATGCAAGAATTTGACGAAAAGATCGGTTTTAGATACCTAAAAGGGATGCATCTTAATGACTCAAAAGCCCCGTTGGGTTCGCGAGTAGATAGACACCATTCTTTGGGTAAAGGATTTATAGGTATTGACGCGTTTAGATTTATTATGCAAGATTCTAGAATAGATAATATTCCGTTGATTTTGGAGACTATCGATCCGGATATCTGGGCGGATGAGATTCGAATGTTGATTAGTTTTGAGGAGGAAGCATGAGAGTGAAGATTTGTGGAATTACCAATTATCAAGACGCTATTTACGCATCCAATCAAGGAGCCGATGCACTCGGATTTGTGTTTTATCCCAAATCCCCTAGATACATTACACCGCAATCTGCTAAGGAAATTATTGCTGCTTTGCCTCCGTTTATCACCAAAGTTGCTTTATTTGTCAATCAAACAGCTCAACAAATTGATGAGATTTGTGATTTTATACAAGCAGATTATGCCCAAATCCATTTTGATGCGACTAAGGAGCTATATGACAATCTCAAAACCAAACACATCAAAGTAATCAGAGCTGCATCACAAGATGATATTTGGAAATATCCAAATGAAGTGAGAATTATCGATGCTTTTACTCATCAATACGGTGGTAGTGGCAAAAGGATAGATTTGAGATGGTTTGAATGTATAGACAAAAGCAAGATTATTTTAGCGGGTGGATTGAATGTGGATAATATTGATGAGGTTGTGAATTTGGGATTTTATGGAGTTGATGTGAGTAGTGGAGTAGAGCAGCAAAAAGGCAAAAAAGACTTGCTAAAAGTAGCTCAGTTTATCCAAAAAGCCAAGAAATGTTTGTAAACGTAATACAATCTTTCCACGGTTCGTATGAACAAAACTTAGATAAATTTGTAGATTTTATAATCAACTCCCAAGATATTATCATAGCCCCAGAGGTGTTTGCAACCGGCTTTGATTATCAAAATTGGCAAAAAGCAAATGCCTTTAGCGAAGTGATTTTAAATAGACTTTTATCTGTGAGTAAAGATAAGCTTATTATTTGGAGTATGATACAAGATAATCAAAACATCGCCTATGCTATTAAAAATCATCAAATCATCCACAAAAGAGCCAAATACAATCTCTTTGGATACGAGAAGAAATATTTCCATCAAGGAACTAAGCCCCATATTTTTTACATTGATGGACTAAAATGTGCTATATTGATATGTTTTGAGATTCGATTTATTAAATATTGGCTGGAATTACAAGGGGTGGATATCGTCTTTGTGCCCGCCCAATGGGGTCAACCACGCAAGCATCACCTTGTTACGTTATCAAATGCTTTATCTTTAAGTCTACAAAGTTATGTGGTAGTAGCTGATGGGGTAAATCACGTAGGAGGGGTGATATTTTGGGATGAGGAGATACGCAGTGACGTGGTTCGCACACAAATTGATTTGCAACGAATTTCAAAAATCCGCAAAAAGTTTGTCTTAGAATAACTTTATGTTATAATTCCACAAAAATAGCAGAAGGATTTTGGATGCTAAGAGATAAATTACAACCTTTTCTTGATAGATACGACGAGATATCAAAGTTGCTCTCAGATGAGAATATTACCCAAGATATCAAAAAACTCACCACTCTCTCAAAAGAACAATCGGACTTACAAAAAATCGTAGATAAAGCTAATGAATATATTCAGACATTAGAAGCGATTGAGGAGAATAAAGAGTTATTAAGCGATAACGAACTTGGCGAGCTTGCCAAAGAAGAACTTAAAGAGCTTGAGCCGAAAGTCCCGATACTTGAGGAGGAAATCAAGCTTTTACTTTTACCAAAAGATCCAAATGATGATAAAAATATTTATCTTGAAATTAGAGCCGGAACAGGGGGAGATGAAGCTAGCTTGTTTGTAGGAGATTTGTTTAGAGCATACACAAGATATGCAGACAAAAAGGGATGGAAGACAGAGCTTATTAGTGCGAGTCAAAGCGATGTGGGTGGATATAAGGAAATTATTTTACTTGTAAAAGGGGAGAGTGTATATTCTAAGCTCAAATACGAAGGAGGAACACACAGAGTCCAAAGAATCCCGACTACTGAGAGTCAAGGTAGGGTGCATACATCAGCAGTTACAGTAGCAATCATGCCAGAAGTTAGTGAGACTGAGATAGATATCCCCGCAAGTGAGATTAAGATCGATGTAATGAGAGCCGGAGGGGCTGGAGGACAGCATGTGAATAAAACAGAGAGTGCCGTTAGGATGACTCACATTCCTACGGGGATAGTTGTATCTATGCAAGATGAGAGAAGCCAGCAAAGAAACAAAGAAAAAGCTTTGCAGATTTTAAAAGCTAGAGTGTATGAAAAATACGAGTCTGAAAGACTTGCTAAAATCGGTGAAGCAAGAAAGAGTCAAGTAGGAAGCGGAGATAGGAGTGAGAGGATTCGGACTTATAATTATCCGCAAAATAGGATTACGGACCATAGAATCGGACTTACTTTATATAGGCTTGATGTGATAATGAATGAGGGGCTTTTTGATGAAATTATAGACCCACTAATAGCTCACTACCAAGGTGAAGCCCTAAAAGAAGCGGGATTATAAGTAAAACTTCTTATAAAAATAATTCGTCGCTTCTACAAATCCATCCACACTCCCACAATCAAATCTCTTACCTTTGAATTTGTATCCCAATACCATCCCTTTTTTTGCTTGATGTAAGAGTGCATCGGTAATCTGTATCTCCCCACCTTTACCGGGTTTAGTATCTCTTAGGATATCAAAGATATCTGGCGTTAGAATATATCTACCTATAATAGCCAAATTACTAGGTGCGTTTTTGGGCTCTGGTTTTTCCACCATATCGTGGATCATAAATACACCGTTTTCTATCTCTTTCCCAGCTATTACACCATATTTAGAAGTATCTTCTTTTGGTACTTCTTCTATTGCTACGATAGAACATTTAAATTTGTTATATAATTTTACCATTTGGCTTAGCACATCCCCTTCACACAAATCATCAGCCAAAATCACGGCAAACGGATTCTTTCCAATCAAAGCTTCTCCCGTAAGTATTGCATGACCAAGCCCTTTCATCTGTTTTTGTCTAACGTATGTAAAAGTTGATTCGCTAATCATCTTTGTAGTATCTTCTAATAATTTTTCTTTACTAGAACCTTTGATTGAACTCTCTATCTCAGGATTATAATCCAAATAATCCTCAATCGCACGCTTAGAACGACCAGTAACAAATCCAAATTCGTTAATTCCAGCTTTTCTAGCTTCATCGATTCCATAATGAATAAGAGGTTTATTTACAATAGGTAACATCTCTTTGGGGATAGATTTTGTAGCAGGTAAAAAACGGGTTCCATATCCGGCTGCGGGAAATAAACATTTGGTTATCATAGCATATCCTTTTTGCGTAATTATATCATAAGATGGTATAATTACAAAAAATCAACAAGGATCTAGTGTGATACAGATTAGACATCTGCAGAAATCTTTTGGTAGCAAACAAGTCTTAAAAGATGTTAATTTAGAAATTCCAGATGGAAGCACGACTGTTATTTTGGGATTATCTGGAGAAGGTAAGTCTACTATTATCAAGCATATTGTAGGCTTATTAAAGCCAGATAGTGGAGAAGTGATTGTAGATGGTATAGATGTGAGCAGCTGCTCTAGAGAAGAGTTGTATCAAGTGCGTAAGAAGATTGGCTTTTTGTTTCAAGAAGGTGCGATGTTTGATAGTATGACTGTATATGATAATGTGGCTTTCCCACTTAGAGAACATACCAATCTAGACGAGAGAGAAATCCGTCAAAGAGTATATGAGAAGCTTGATATGGTGGGATTTGATACAGATAGAGTAGCTAAGTTGTATCCTCATGAATTAAGTGGAGGGATGAGAAAAAGAGCCGCTACTGCACGTGCGATTATCTTAGAACCTAAAATTATTTTATATGATGAACCTACAAGTGGACTCGATCCGATTATTAGTGATTTAATCTCTAGAATGATCATGAAATTACAACAAGAACTTGGAGTAACTTCTATTGTGATTAGTCACGATTTAAAAGAGAGTTTTAAAATAGCGGATTATGTGGGGATGCTGTATAGGGGAGAGATTATTGAATTTGCTTCATCTAGCGAGTTTCAAAATACATCCAATCAAATCGTAAGAGCATTTTTGCAGGGGGATAGTAGTGTTTTTATCTAAATCATTTGCATTTATGGTTTATTTTTGCTTTGGTCTAGTAATTTCATGTGGAAATTTGATATAATTCGCAAATTTACAAAGGAGCAACGATGAAAAAAATTATTTCACTAGCACTAGTAGCAGGTAGCTTGTTTGGTATGTCACTAGAACAAAGAGTAAGCATACTAGAACAACAAGTAGCACAACTACAACAGAAATTGAATATGGTTAACAAATCCCAACAAACTCTACAAAGTAAACTAAAAGTAGTCAACCAATCACAACAACAACTCAACAAACAAATCCAACAAGGTGTTATATTAAGATGTGACAAATTAAAATTAAAAGATTTTTCTTTGAAATATCACTATGGTGCATTAATCAACAATTACATCTTTACTTACATCCTCCAAAATAACTACAAACAACCAATCAAACGTGTTTATGCGGGAGTGACGTTTATGGATAAAGACGATACGAAATTGGCACAAGATTATATCAACAAAAGAGTATTTATCGCACCACACGCATCAGCTTCAGTACAAACAAGATATATTATCGATAACGATTCGATGGCGGAATATCTCAAAGATATGAAAAAAAGCCAAATCAAAGTCAAATTCAAACCTTATATGATTGAATTTAGAGACGGTAGAAAAATCGAATGCAATTAGGATAGTGGATGTTTAAAGTTGCAATTGTGGGTAAACCTAATGTTGGAAAGAGTAGTTTATTTAATAGAATAATCAAACAACAAGACGCTATTACCTCATCTCAAGCTGGTACTACTAGAGATGTCAAAATCAGAGATACTGTCCTTGAAGAGGGACGGGAGATTACATTGATCGATACTGGTGGATTAGAACAACGCTCATCTCTTTTTGCCAAAGTCAAAGAGAAAGCTTTACAAATCGCAAAAGAAGCGGATTTGGTGCTTTTTATGGTCGATGGACAAAAATACCCAGATGATGAGGAGATTACATATTTTCGAAATTTACTCAAAATGAACAAAGAGATATGGTTGGTGGTCAATAAAATCGATAACGATAAACTAAACGAGATGGTTTATGAGTATTATCAACTAGGAGCTACCAAAATATTTCCACTTAGCGTAACGCACAATAGAGGGGTGTCTAAATTATTAAAAGCGATTTCAAATCTCGTCCCACCCACTCCTAACGCACCGATATTAACAGGTGATGAGGATATGTCCTTGGAGGAATTTTTAAGCGATGAGGAAGAGTATCAAGAACCAAAGGAAATTAAGGTTTCTATCATAGGTAAAGTGAATGTCGGTAAATCATCGCTTCTAAATGCACTTATCCAAGAAGAGAGAAGTATTGTAAGTGATGTGGATGGGACTACTATTGATCCTATTGATGAACGTTTGGTATACAAAGACAAACTCATCACGTTTGTAGATACAGCCGGAATTCGACGACGTAGCAAAATCAAAGATATCGAGAAATATGCACTTTTAAGAACACAAAAAAATCTAGAAAATACCGATATCGCACTGCTTGTAATTGATGCCAAAAATGGTATTGCCGAGCTTGATGAGAGAATTGCTGGATTGATTGATAAGTATCAAACTGGTGCTATTATTGTGATGAATAAATGGGATGAGAATCAAAAAGAATATCAAAAATTCGTCGATGAGGTGCGATTGAGATTTAAGTTTTTGTATTTTGCACCTATTATCGCAGTTAGTGCCAAAAGCGGTAGAAATATCGAGAAATTAAAAGAGATGATTTTGTATGTATTTAAGAATTATTCCCAAAGGATTCCTACAGCTACCCTCAATGACGTTATCAAAGAAGCTACTACTAGACATTATCTGCCTACAGATAAGACCAAGCCGGTAAAAATCCTCTTTGCTACACAATACAAAACCAAGCCCCCAACAATTGCTTTGGTGATGAATAGGGTGCATTTACATTTTAGTTATAAAAGATATTTGATTAATTATCTAAGAAGTAAGTTTGATTTCACTGGTAGTCCTATTATTTTGACCGCTAGAAAAAGGGGACAAAAAGATGAGATTATAGAGTAAATTGCATTACTCTCATCTCTTGAGGAAATTCTACATAATACAAATAATCGCTTTTTACGTCTTGTTTGGTCAAATATTTTACAGCCAAAGTAGTTTGTATACTTCCTATGAGACCTACCATAGATGGCATTACCCCTTTTGGGGAATGGTCAGCATGATTAAATATATCAAAACTTTTATTCTCAAACAAACATACTTGCCCTTGCCATTGTTCTACCGCAGCATATACCCACGCGATATTGTGTTGTTTGGCGATACTATCGATAGTTAGTCTAGCGGATAAGTTGTCACTACAATCTAGTATCAAATCCACCTCTTCATCCAACTGCTCAAATTTGGTATTAATAGGGATGATTTGTGTTTGGCATCTGCTTGCTTTTTTGGCTAGTATGGTTGCTTTGTGTTGCCCTATATCTTCTTTGCTAAAATAAAATTGTCTGTGAATGTTGTGTAATTCTATAATATCATCATCAAACACAAAGATTTTCTTCAAACCTATACAATTCAACTGACTCATAGCTACGCACCCAAGTCCACCAGCTCCAACAATAACAATAGATTTATCAAAAAGCTCATCTTGTCTCTCATGCAAGATTTCAATTTGCCTTCTAAACATTGTCTACTCTTTCTCAATTGCTTTGATACCGTTGTAGGCTACTTTGATGATTTTATCAATTTGCTTGTAAGTGATGATTAATGGCGGCATAAAGTAGATCACATTTCCCAAAGGACGCAACAACACCCCATGTTCCAAACCATACTTATACACACTAAGACCAGCTCTTTGCTCTAGTGGATAATCGATAAGTTCGATAGCGGCAATCATACCGGTTTGTCGGATTTCCTTGACATTTTTGAGGTTTTTAAACATTTTGAGTCTTTTGGCTATGTAGGAAATTTTTGGTTGGATGTTTTTGATGACGTTTTGTTTTTTGAATATGTCCAATGTAGCATTTGCAGCTGCGATAGCTAGTGGATTGGCTGTATATGAGTGGGAATGTAAGAATGCTTTTTGTTTGTCGTAATCACAATAAAACTCTTTATATATCTCATCGGTAGTTATCACACAGCTAAGTGGCATATACCCTCCGCTTAACCCTTTGCTAAGACACAAGAAATCCGGTTTGATTCCGGCTTTTTGATGTGCAAACATTGCACCGCTTCTTCCAAATCCCACTGCAATTTCATCCAATATCAACTTAACGTCAAATTCCTCGCATAACGCTTTTAACCCTTTGATAAATACGGGGTGATGCATCTTCATATATCCCGCACATTGTACTAAAGGTTCCATTATTAGACTGCTTACATCATAATGATATCTCTCAAAATACAATTTACACTCTTTTAATGCTTGCAATGCTTCTATTTTGGAATTGTCTTTTGGGATTGGGAGTTGGATAGATTTGATAAGTAATGGTTCGTATGTTTGTTTGTATAATTCTACATCACCCACGCTTAGTGCACCCAATGTCTCACCATGGTATGAGTTTTTTAATGAAAAAAACAGATGTCTTCTTTGCGATTTGTTGAGGTAATAATGATAAGACATCTTCAGAGCTATTTCCACGGCACTACTACCGTTATCAGCATAAAATACTTTATCTAATTTCGTAAGTTTACACAGTCTTTTGCTCAATTTGATAGCACCTTTGTGCGTAAAACCGGCAAATATTACGTGTTCTAATTTGTGTAGTTGTTTGTTGAT
>JAADDX010000034.1 GCA_013153685.1 Campylobacterota bacterium
AATTTAGAAATGATAGTAGATTTGTAAAAGATATACCAAATAAATGGGTTCAAAAGCTACATACTACGATAGGGATTTTTAAAGTAGATACCAAATCTGTGCGTGCGGCATTAAATGGAGAGACTGGAGCTTGGATAATCGATGATTATAGAGGAGTGCCGGTATTGAGTGCGTATGCACCAATTGATGTATATGGAAAGAAATGGGCGATTATTGCTGAGATAGACAAAGCAGAAGCATTAGCCCCAGCTCACAAATTAATATACACCATTATCATAATGAGTGCTATAATCGTATTGATTTTGGTATTTATCACAGTATACATAGTTCAAAGCACTATTATTGCAAGACTTGAAACATTTGTAAAATTCCTTCAAGAATCAACAGAGCAATTAAATAGAGGTGAGGGTGACTTGACTAGAGAATTGCATATTCAAGGAAATGATGAAATCGCACAAGTGGCTAAGAGCTTCAATTCGTTTGTAAACAAGATTCGTCAAACCATCAACAAAGCCAAAGAAATCAGTAGTGAAAATGCCTCAACAGCTGAGGAAGTATCGTTGACTACACAGAATATAGGAGAGAAAGTTAAACATGAGAGTCAGATTATTAAAGTGACTCATTCTAATATTGCAAATATCAAATCTGACATGCAAAATTCACAATCTCTAGCACTTCAAACCCAACAAGAGATTAATGAAACACAAGAAGAACTCAAAAAAGCAACGAGCGAAATCAATACTTTAGCCAATAAAATCTTGGAAGTATCGAATTCGGAAAATGAACTTGCTAATAAAATCAATAGCTTGAGTGATAACACAAACGATGTAAAAAATGTGCTTGATGTCATCAAAGAAATTGCAGAACAAACCAACCTTCTAGCCCTAAATGCAGCGATTGAAGCAGCAAGAGCAGGGGAGCATGGTAGAGGATTTGCCGTGGTTGCAGATGAGGTGAGAAAACTAGCAGAGAGAACTCAAAAAAGCTTAGGTGAGATTGATGCTACTATCGGATTGATTACAAGTGGTGTGTTTGATGCGAGTGAGACTATGATGCAAAATTCAAAAGTCGTATTAGAGCTTGTAGATGAAGCAAATCATGCTAAAGAGGAAATCGATATTAGTATGAGTAAAATGACCAACTCTACACAAAAAGTGGATGTATTAGTAAAAAAATTCGCTGAAGTTGCTACAACGATAGAAGATATCTCAAACAAACTAAACGATATCTATGAAGCGTCATCTTCAAATACAAGAAGTGTAGAGGAGATTAGCTCGGCAATTGATAGACTAAATCAAATGGTAAATGAGCTAAATAATATCCTACAACAATACAAAAGCTAATCTTAGCTTTTGCTCCTTTTTCTTTATTTTTTTGAATTTCCATCACTTTTGCTTTGAATAATGTATTTTTTTTACTATAATACGGTTTAAGAAAGTTCAAAAAGGTTTTTCTATGATTACATGGATGCAAACACATAAAAAATGGTTAATTATCACTATTTGGATAGCTACGATTGCATTTATAGGTGCCGGATTCGTGGGATGGGGTGCTTATAGCTACGGTAAAAAACAAGACGAAGTAGCCAGAGTAAAGGATACTTCAATTAGGGTAAAAGATATCCAAACTATATATTCTAATATGTTTAATCAACTCAATCAAATGATGGGTGGAAAGTTGGATGAGGCTACTGCTGAGCAGTTTGGTCTCAAAAAAGCGGCATTTAACGAAGCTCTCAAAAGAGCAATGTTGATCCAATTTGCAAAAGACAATGGGCTGTATGTGACGGATGAACAACTAGCACAAGAGTTATTGTCTATACCGGCATTTCAACGTAACGGAAAGTTTAGTAAAAAAATGTATAAGATGTTTTTAGCAAATGCACATCTAACACCAGAAGAATTTGAAAACAACCTTAAAAAAGATATGTTAGTCCAAAAGATTCTCAAAGCCATCTCGTTGCCAGCGACCCCTATGTTAATCGATACGATTGGTAGTTTGATGTTTATGGAGGATAAGCTCACCATCAAAACTATTCAAGCCCCAAAAATATCTGTAACGCCAGAGGAATTACAGAAATATTATCAACTTCACAAAGAGCAGTATAAATCTAAAAAAGATTACGATATAGGGTACTATTATGTGCCGTTAAATGCTAAAGTAAATGAGGAGGAAATGCAAGCTTACTACCAAGCTCATGACACGAAGTATACTGATGAGAATGGAAAGATATTGCCATTTGCACAAGCAAAGGATAAAGTAAAGTTTGATTTGCTTGCTAAAAAAACCAAAAGAGAAGCTATTATCACAATGAAAAAGTTAAAAAAAGGTCAGATGAAATTTAACATAGCACAACATGTCGGTATGAACAATACATACATTGAAGTGCCATTAATGCAAAAACTTATCCAGACCAAATTCCTAAAGCCGACATTAACCCCAAAAGGATGGTTAATTGCTAAGCTTATCAAAGTAAATTTACCTACTGTTTTGCCGTATGACAAAGCCGAAGCATTAGTAAAAGCACAGTTACTTGTAGTAAAACGAATCAACGCTCTTAAAGCATTAGCAAAACAAAATCTTGATTTCAAAGACGGTATAGAGCTTGGGTATGTAGGTAGAGATGATGTAAACAAGATAAAATCACTATCAATTGACGAAGCAGTGGCGTTTTTGCAAAGTGTATTCAATCACCAAACCCCAAAAGGATTTGTATTATTACCGGCAATGAATCCATCAAAAGCAGTTTTATATCACATAACGGAACAAAAATTGCTTGATAAAGATAAATTTACAAAACACAAAAATATTGTGATCAAAAACGCGGATACCCTCAAGGGAAATGCGTTGAATACGGATTTAATCAAAGCATTACAAAATCTATATCAAACTCAAATCAAAATTTTTATGAAAATTTAAAGGATAAATATTGAAAAGTATTCTAGGGATAGATATCGGTTCATCAAAAACGGTTGCTATTATTGCTGATATTGCAAACGAAGAGCCTACTATTACCGGTGTTGGTATAGCCAGAAGCAAAGGTGTAAGAAAGGGGACTATTACAAATATAGATCAGGTTGCAAGTTCTATAAAGCAAGCTGTAACTGATGCGAAGCGAATTGCTGGAACAAATGTCAATTCAGCAATTGTATCTATCTCTACTACTTACACCAAAAGCACAAAAAGTTACGGTATTGTCAATATACCGAGCAATGAAATTACTATTACGGAGATCAACAGAGCTATCCAAACGGCACTATACAATGCGACAATTCCGAACGATTATGTGGTATTGCAAGCTATTCCTTACTCTTTTAAAGTCGATGATGTTAGTGATATTGAAGATCCAGAAGGGATGAGTGGAAGTAGACTAGAGGTATCTATTCATATTATCATAGCTCAAAAATCTGCGATCGAAAATCTCAAGAAAGTATTAAAAATCGCTGGGATTACTGTGGAGAATATCGTGCTTAGTTCTTTTGCCTCTGCGATTGCTACTTTGAATGAAGATGAGCTAGAACAAGGAGTGGCATTGATCGATATTGGTGCTACGACTAGTGATTTGATTATATTTAAAGAAAACGCGGTTAGATGGACTGATTTTGTGGGAGTTGGTAGCCATCATATTACCAATGATTTGGCTATGGCGTTGCATACGGCTATATCTAAAGCTGAGGAAATTAAATTAAGTGTTTCTAGCTACACCGATGATGATACGATAGAAGTGCCGTTAATTGGTGATGAAGAATCTAGCCAATCGGTAAGCGTGATTACGATTAAGGAAATTATGTATGCTAGAATCAACGAGACGTTGATGATTTTGAATAAATTGATAGAAGATAGTGGGATGAAGGATAAACTTACCGGAATTGTGCTAACCGGTGGGTTTGCAAATCTTGATAATTTGCGTGATACCGCTATTGCCTTGTTTGGTAATATGTCTGTGAGGATCGCTAGGCCAAAAGAGGTAAATGGATTGTTTGACAATCTCAAATCTCCGGAGTTTTCCGCGGTTGTGGGATTGGTATTGTATTCGTTGGGTAGACATTCATCATATGAGATTGATTCAAATAGGAAATTTAGATCAAAATATACAATTGATGAAACACCACCACCAAAACCTCCACAAGTAGATATGACTCAAGAAGAGGTGGCAACTGAAAAAGAGGAAATAATGACTATTTTAGACGAAGAAGACAAAAAAGTATCAACAACCAAAAAATTTGCGATGTGGTTAAAGAATTTATTTTAAAGGAGCGGTAATGTCAGAAGCATTTAATATTATTACAGAGAATGAATTTTTAGAAGATCCGGTTATAAAAGTTGTTGGAGTTGGAGGTGGTGGCGGTAATATGCTCAACCATATGATTGAAAAAGGTGTAAAAGATATCGAGCTCATTTGTGCTAATACCGATGCTCAAGCACTACGCACTAATAAAGCACCAATCAAAATCCAGCTAGGAAAAGAACTAACCAAAGGATTGGGTGCTGGTATGGATCCGGAAGTAGGAAAAGGGGCTGCTCAAGAGAGTGAAGAGGAAATTAAAGAGGTATTAGAGGGTGCGAATCTTGTATTTATTTCTGCTGGAATGGGGGGTGGAACAGGTACGGGAGCTGCACCGGTAATAGCAAGAATAGCCAAAGAGCTCGGTGCTTTGACAATAGGAGTAATTACCAAACCATTCAAAAGAGAGGGAGCTAAGAGAGCAAAACTTGCGGAAATTGGATTTAATGAATTAAAAAAAGAGTGTGATTCAATAGTAACTATCCTAAACCAAAAACTCCTCTCTATTATCGACAGAAGAGCTGGTATTAGAGAAGCTTACAAAATGGTTGATGATATTTTATATCAAGCCGTAACCGGAATTAGTAATACTATTATCATGCATGGAGAAAATGACGTTAACGTAGACTTTGCCGACTTGAAAAGAGTGATGTCGCATAGAGGAATGGCTCTGATGGGAATCGGTCATAAGAGTGGTGAAAACTCTGCAACTGACGCTCTTAGTCAAGCAATCGAATCGCCGCTACTTGATGATATGAATATCGCGGATGCGAATGGGTTACTTATCCACTTTACAATTAGTGATAATTATCCATTGGTGGAAATCGATGAAGCGATGGAATCTATTTTGGGTGATTTGATGGAATCTGAAAATGTAGATATTATCGAAGGACAAACAACCAACAATGAATTGGCTGATGATGAGATTATTGTGACTATTATCGCGACTGGTTTTGATGAGAAAAAAGCTATCAACAACCCAACTGCCGCTCCCAAAACCACATCTGCGGACAGTATCCCAAATCTCACGAAAAAAATGGCGGTTGGAAGCGAAATGTATGATTTAGAACTAAGTGGGGAGGATATCGATATTCCTACTTATTTAAGAAAGAGTAGGGATTAGCCTCCTTTGTGGAGAATAATCCCCAAAACTCTTGACAAATTTATTTTTTTAGCTTAAAATTTCATAACTACTTTGGAATGCACTACTTGTGCTTAGCTAAAATGAACTACAAATTCAACTACAAGGAATTGCAATAATGGCTCAACAGAACAAAAAACGAACACATATCCCAGTAGAAGGATATACAATAGAAGATTTGCAACAAAAAACAATTGAAGAATTAACAACTATCGCCAAAGAATTAGGCATCGAAAATCCGCAAGAGTTTAAAAGAAAAGATTTGATGTTTGAGATACTCAAAAATCAAGTAAGCCAGGGCGGATATATTTTATTTACTGGTATATTGGAAATTATGCCAGATGGTTACGGATTTTTGAGAAGCTTGGGTAAAAACTTTAGTGACTCGCAAAACGATACTTATGTCTCACAAACACAAATCAAAAAATTTGCCTTAAGAACCGGGGATATTGTTACAGGACAAGTAAGACCGCCAAAAGATGCGGAGAAATATTATGCGTTATTAAAAATCGAAGCGATTAACTATCTGCCACCTGAAGAGAGCAAAAAACGACCATTGTTTGATAACCTTATTCCTCTATACCCTCAAGAACAAATCAAGCTTGAGTATGCACCAACCAAACTAACTGGGAGAGTGATAGATCTCTTTGCACCGATTGGAAAGGGTCAAAGAGGGCTCATCGTCGCACCTCCGCGAAGCGGTAAGACGGAATTTCTAAAAGAGATTGCTCATGGTATTACACATAATCATCCAGAAGTTGAATTGATTGTTTTATTAATTGATGAACGACCAGAAGAAGTGACGGATATGGAGCGAAGTGTAAAAGGGGAGGTGTATTCATCTACGTTTGATGAACCAGCAAGCAATCACATCAAAGTAGCGGAAATTGTAATAGAAAAAGCTAAAAGAGCTGCTGAGATGGGTAAAGATGTAGTGATTTTACTAGATAGTATCACAAGACTTGCAAGGGCTTATAATACAGCCACCCCAAGTAGCGGTAAGGTGCTAAGTGGTGGTGTGGATGCGAATGCTTTACATAAACCCAAACGATTTTTTGGTGCAGCAAGAAATTTGGAAGATAGCGGAAGCCTTACTATTATAGCTACGGCACTTATTGAAACTGGTAGTAGAATGGATGAAGTGATCTTTGAAGAGTTCAAAGGAACGGGTAATATGGAAATTGTGCTTAGTAGAAAAATTGCAGATAGAAGGCTTTATCCGGCGGTTGATATTATCAAATCCGGAACAAGGAAAGAGGAATTATTGCTGGATGCGGAGACTCTCGCGAAAATCTGGGCTTTACGTAATATTATTAACGATATGGAAGAGGTGGAAGCTTTGAGATTGTTGTATTCAAAAATGTTAAAAACTAAATCAAACAAAGAATTTTTGGCAGCTATGAATGATATCTAGAGTTGGAATTTTTGATAGTGGAGTAGGTGGTTTAACTGTCGCTAAATCTATCTATCAATCTAGACTTTTTGATGAAATTATCTATTTTGGCGATACTGCCCGTGTGCCTTATGGCAGCAAAAACGAATCCACAATTATCCGCTATTCCCTTGAAGCACTTGAATTTCTAAAGAATTTTGATATTAACTTTTTAATTACCGCATGCAATAGCGTGAGTAGTTGTGCTTTGCCGGAGCTTAAAAAAGAGGCTAATTTTGAAGTAGTAGGTGTGATTGAAGCTGGTATTCAAGCGGTAAAAAAAGTAGCCAAAATAAATAATAATATTTTGATTATAGGTACTAAAACGACTATTAATTCCAAGCTTTATGAGATAGGACTTCATGAGCTTGGTTATAGTAATATTATCTCTATCCCAACTCCACTTTTTGTTCCTATTGTAGAAGAAGAAGCTTATAAACGAGGACTACTAAAAGAAATTTTTGAATTGTATTTTGCTCATTTAGATCGTGCTAAGATAGATGTGGTGGTGTTGGGTTGCACCCATTTTCCTATGATTAGTGCATACTTAAGCGAATACTTTTACAATGCTACACTTATCCATTCTGGTGAAGCGATAGTGGAATTGTTGAAAAAGAGATATCATTTGGTGCCTAAACCAATCACCAATATTCAATTTCTAGCAAGTGAAAATCCTCATCATTTAAAAGAAGTCGCAGGCAAATGGTTTAAAAATTTGATATAATGTCGATATTTCATACAAATTACAAAGGATATATATGAGTATATTTGATAAAATCAAGCAAGGGCAGTTGCCGTCTGATGAGACTATATTAAAGTTATTAGATGATCCATTTATTGATAAAGACAATCAAGAGGAGATCAAAAAATATATATCGATTCTTACAAACTCCCTCCAAAGTGCACAACTCACCCAAGAGCAGTTGATGATCGCGAAAGTTTTATTTGTATTAGAGACTTTGGTTGGTGATGAACATGCCGTGTATAATTTTATAGATAGGGCATTTCGTTTGTATATGCATGAAGTAGATTTGGATTTTATAGAATTTTTAAATACTTTTTTAGTAAAGGTAGGGCCTCATCGATTGTTTGATATTCTAAATCAACAAATTTCCACGCTACACACGTTACCAAAAAAACAGATGAGAAGTTTTTTTAATTGGGTTTTACATGAAGTGTGGAGTTTGAAGGAATATCACAATAATTCCAAATTCAAAATGTTATATCCTAATTTACAACAACTTTTATACCAATTAAGAGATAGCGGTAGAATAGATGATATGATGTATGTAGAGTTTTTTACTTATCACATAATGGGAAATAGTTTTCACACTATCGATGAATGGAGAGAATTTAATCAAACTATAACTCAAGAGACAATCAAAGCATACAAAAATATAATCCCACAACTTCCAAAACCAAACCCAAAGAAAAAAGACAAAAAAAGAATAGCTTTTGTAAAAGATAGAATAGTGTTTAATTCCCCTTTTATGGTGGAATATTCATTATTTAGAAATCTATTGTCTAATGAAGAATTCAGAAAAAACTATGAGATTATAGTATACTCATTTAATCAATTTGAGAAAAGTGATGATGATGAAAATTGTATTTTGGATTTGCAAGATATAGGTGTTAGAGTCAAAAGTCCGGTGTCTTATTTCAAACAAGATGGATATTATAACAATCATTTAGACAAAGCCCTTACATTAAGACAAGTTATGATAGATGATGATATAGATATTATGCTTGCAGGTGGAGTATTTCCTATACTTAATTTTTTATATGTAAGTAGAGTCGCTCCACTTCAAATATATTATTCACATGGAAATTGTGCTTATGATGTGCCAAATATCGATAAGAGAATATCTCATTTTGAGCAAGAGTGTAAAGAGTTTGAGTGGAATGTAATAAATGTGCCATTAGCTCGAGAATTTTTGGTAGGTAATGAGGGTGAGAAGATAGTAGCTGATATTATCAAACAAGACTATAAACAACAATTTGGTGAAGATGTAGTAATACTTGGGACGATTGGTAGGCTTATAAAGCTTGATAGCGATGAATATATCCAAACTATTGCAAAAATTATGAAAGAAAATCCAAATACTATTTATCTTGCTTGCGGTAGTGGAAATGAGGATAATATAAGAGAAAAAATCAAAAAATATGGAATTGATGAAGAAAGATTTATTTTTACAGGTCATGTCAAACCTCATGTTTATGGATGGGTGATTGATGTGTGGATAAATACTTATCCTTTAAGACAAGGACATTCACAAGAGGAATATTTAGCAAAACAACATGGCTGGGCTGTTGAAGGGGAATTTTTAATTGATTGTAAAGAAAAAAATGATTATGAAAGAATTTATAATAATTTCCTCAAAGATAGAGCTGAATTTTTCTACGAGGTATTTGAAGTAACCCCAGATGATATAGATGAGAATGTATCGTATGATAGATTGAGATTTAATGTATATAAAAAACATAATAAAGATATAAACGAAGAGAGTATTCTTAAATGTATAGAACATGTAGAAGAGGCAAAGGATTGTAAAGATAAATGGTTTAGAATAGTTGATTGTGCTATTAAAAATAAAGATTATTATGATATGCATAGATGGGTATTAAATAGATTAAGAGATGTTAAGCAGAAGTATCAACAAAAAGATATTGAAAAATTTTTATCTATACTTGAAGTATAATGCATGAGAAATATTTTGTTTGGTAGTAGAGAGTTTAGATGAAATATGCAATAGCAAATAAAAAGGTTATTCAAAAACTTGGTGCAAAAGGGATATTTATCGACCACCCTTTTAATAAGACTTTTGAAAAACATTCTATTTACGAACTAACAAAAAACGACACTTTATATGTAAATAGTTACTCTTGGTATATGTCATATTTTTGGGTAAATAGGGATTATTTAAAGCAGTTTAATATAAAAATTGTAGAAATGGTAGATGATGAGATATTTATCTATGATTATCCAGAAATTAATGTGGATTTTGATGATTTTTTGGATACTAAAAAAGAAAATATCACTTCTATCTACACTACAAGAGATTATATAAAAGAATTTTTAAAAGATATTTACGAGATTGATAAAAATGGTGTAAATATAGATAGCGAATTTAAGCCTTATATTCTAAATAAAGATGTCATGAGGATAATAAATGAAATAGCTTTAAACAAAAAAGATAAAAAAGAGTATATTGACTATCTATTAAGCTCAAAATTATCTCTTATAAATCCTTATGCTATCCTTGCATCGGTGTATCTTAAAAAAAATAATTTGGTAGCAAAAAAAGTGGCGTTTTATTCGTTTAGTTGTGCTTATAGGGGGCATATGATAACAGATGAGCTTCTTAAAAAAAGTGATGGAGTGTTTTTGTATGCCAAAAAGTGTAATGATAAATATGAAAAATTAAAAGAAGCTTATTACTTGCCTGAACATTTAATAAGTTGTATGGATAATTTTAGAGTGATAATTTATTCGTCTTTAACATCTATTTTACCTTCGAAACCAAAGAAGATATATATCCAACACGATATATTTGATTCTCCTTTTGGGTATGCCGAGAGGGTGATAAAGCTAAAAAACAAAACTATTTTAACTCCTTTATTAGAAATGACAGATATTATATGTGTGGCAAATAAATATATAAAAAACAAGTATCAACCGCTTTTTGAATTAGCTTTTGTTAATGATAAAACTCATATTCTTGGGTATATGAAATTTGATTTCCTTTTAAAAAGAAAAATAAAAAAAGAGAAAAATTATATCATTTATGCACCTTCATTGCTTGATAAGAAATGTTTCAAATATCATTCATTACCATATTTTGGAGAGAAGCTAATAGAAAAACTTCTAAAAACTGATAAAGTGGTATTTAGACCACATCCTCAAAATTATAATCATCCTATCGTAGCAAAAATAGTAGCAAAATTCAAACATCATACAAATTTTATTTATGATAATAATGCAAATGATTATCTTTATTATTATACAAATTCTAAATTTTTAATATCTGATATTTCTGGGACTGCTTATACTTATACATTTCTTACAAATAATCCGGTATTATTTTTATCCCCAAATGAAAAATTTATAAAAAAAGATTTAGGGGATTTGAAGTTTTTTGAATATAGAAAAAAAATAGGAGAAGTTATTTTTGATTTAGCAAATTTAGACAAAACGATTACTCATTTAATCAAAAAAAAGCCGATATACAAACTAAATATCCAAAAGCTAAAACAAAAACTTATATATAATATAGGTAAAAGTGAAGAAGAACTTTTAAAACTTATAAAGGAAATAGATGAAAATTAGTGTTTTAATCGATAACTATAACTATGCAAAATTTTTACCAGAATGTATAGATAGTGTATTAAGCCAGACATATCAAGATTTTGAAATAATAATCGTAGATGATGGAAGCAGGGATAATTCAAAAGAGATAATAGAAGAATATGCAAAAAAAGATGATAGAATAAAACCCATTTTTAAAGAAAACGGCGGTCAAGCAAGTGCTTTTAATGAAGGATTTAAACATTGCAAGGGTGAAATAATATGCTTACTTGATAGTGATGATAATTTTAAACCTCAAAAACTTGAAAAAGTTGCAGAAGCTTATAAAAAGGGGTATGAATATATTATCAATGATTATGAGTTAATTGGTGATACGAGCTATGATTTTGGTCCATATTGCCCTTATGGAGGATTTAATCAATTTTTAGTATATTATCTATCAATATTTACAGGAAGCACCACTTCAAATGTATCTATTTCAAAAAAATTAGGTGAAATGATTTTTCCAATAAAAAATGAAAAGTTTTTTAGGGTGAGGGCTGATGATGTGGTGGTGTTTGGAGCGAGTATGATGAGTGAGATGTATTTTATTGACGATGAACTTACCGAATATAGAATTCATGGAAGTAACTTATTTGCTTGTAATTATAAAAAAATCACTTTTAGTGAAAAATATTATAGAGATTTTGTAATGCATCAAGTAAAAAAAGAATTTGTCGATAAGATAGGTATAGATAGGCGATTTTTTGAAAATGTGTATCATTTGCATGCCGAATTTAGGACTAAGCATATAATTGATTTACATATTTTAAAAACTTATCTAAAAGTTTTATTTTTTGAGATAAATGCACCTTTAATTAAAAAAATAGATATAGCCAAAAAAATGATAAGTTTTTATTTAGAAAACAAACAAGATTTCAAACCAAAAAAAAGAATACATTTTTAAAGGATAATAAATGACATTAGATGAAGCAAGAGAATTGTATAAATGTGAAAACAAAAACCAAAGTAAAGTAGAATTAAGTAAAGAGAGATACATAACAAGAAGAGGGGTAGTTTGGCTTGGGCAAACTTGTAATTTGAATTGTTATTTTTGTTATTTTAAAGATAAAATTGATGACAAAGAACATCCAGAACATCCATTTATGAGTCTAGAAAAAGCAAAAAAAATTATGCATACATTAAGATATGTATATGCAAACAATTCAGTAGATATTCAAGGAGGAGAGCCTACGATTTATCCCCAAATTTTTGAGCTTATTGAATATTGTAATGAAATAGGACTTGCTCCTACGCTCATTACAAATGGGATAGTTTTAGCAAATGAAGAAATGGCACAAAAGTTCAAAAAAGCAGGAATTAAAGACTTTTTATTTAGTATTCACGCAATAGGTGAGACGTATGATAGAATAGTAGGATTAAAAAACGGAAGTATTAAGCAAATGAAAGCATTAAAAAATTTACAAAAATATGATATTCCATTTAGACTTAATTGCACCCTAACAAAAGAAGCAGGAAGACAACTTATTGATATAGCTACACTCGCAGTAGAGACAGGGGCAAGAGCGGTTAATTTCATAGCATTTAATCCTTTTGCAGACCAACAAGGTAAGAGAGATTTAACAGATGTTCCAAAATATAGCGATTTAAAAGAAAATCTTCAAAAAGCGATTGATATTTTAGAAGAAAATTCAATCGAAGCTAATGTTAGATATTTTCCTATTTGTGTATTAGATGAAAAGTATAGAAAAAATGCATATAATTTCCAACAACTCCCATATGATTCGCATGAGTGGGATTATAATTCTTGGACATGGACTACAAGATTTAATCAAAAAACAAAATGGAACGAACTTGATAAACCAATTCCAATATTGCTTTATAATTTAAAAGAATATAATGGTATCGATTTTAGTAAATGGAGCGAACACGGAACAAAACAACATTATTTTAAAGATGTAACTGATTATGAAATGTTTGAATTGATGTTGCAATTATTTAGTGCTGATGTGCCAAAAGAACTTCTTTATAAAAACAATGCTAAATTAAGAGCAGAAAAACATACAGGATACAGAAAGTGCCAAACTTGCCAAAATTGTGATATTGAGGATATTTGTGATGGATTCCATGGGGATTATGCGGAAGTATTTGGAATGGATGAAGCAAGAGCAATTAGCATAGGAGAGAAGATAACTGATCCAAAATATTATATTAAAGAGCAATTAAAGGTGGTGGATGAATTTTAAAATTTCAAATATATTAAGCATAAAAGAAGCTAATATAGTTTTGAATGGTTTGACTGTTATCGCAGGTGAAAATGATAGTGGAAAAAGCACCGTGGGTAAGAGTGTTTTTTGTTTGGTAAAAAATATAGCGATGTCAAAAGGAAATTTTTTCTATAGAAATAGGGAAAAGTTTATTCAAAATAGATTGGATGACTTGAAGAATATTGCAAAATTTCTAGTACAAAATAAACAAGAGTATGATAATCTAGCAAGAGAGATTAATCAGTTTAATAATAATTTTAGATCGATAAAAACAAATTTAGACGGAAATAAACAAATATATTTAGATGAATTAAATCATTTAAAAGCAACTATGAATAAAGTATCTAAGAGCCACGTTATCGATTTTGAGATAATATTCGAAGAATTAAGTGAGGTAGTCACTAATGAATTTAGAGAAAAATTCAAAAAGAATAATATGCAGAAATTATTGGATTTGACGTTTGATAGGGATTTTCTAAAACATTACGAGCATGAAGCTTTTATTGAATTACAAGATGAAATAATGGGTAAAAAAAATGAAGTTTTACTAAAGAGAGACAAAATAGAGAAAGTTTATGAAAATGGTAAGCTATTTTATGATGTTACATTTGTTGATACCCCAGTGATTTTACATTTGTATCCACTCCTAA
>JAADDX010000091.1 GCA_013153685.1 Campylobacterota bacterium
TTTTATAAAAACTTAATCGAATTTATCAAAAATTTAAATTCTAAAAGATTGATTTTGCTTGGAGATTTTAATATCATTCATAAAAATATTGATGTATTTGATGCAAAAGAGTGGGAAGGAATGGTTACTTTTTTAGATGAAGAGAGAGAAATTTTTAATCAATTATTAAATTTAGGACTTTATGATAGTTTTAGGGAACTTTACCCAAATAAGCAAGAATTTTCATTTTTTGAATATAGAGATAAAGGATTTAAAAGAGGATTAAGGCTTGATTATATTTTGATGACAAAAGAGCTTTTAAATAAGGTTGAAGATGTGTATATAGATTTAACCCCTCGTAAATTACCTACACCATCAGATCATACACCGGTGATTGCGGAGATTAGAGTATGATGACTTGTAATGCTTCTATGCTTGAAGTAATCAAAAATTTGCCAAATAGTCCTGGGATTTATCAATATTTTGATAAAAACAAAAAACTTTTATACATAGGAAAGGCAAAAAATCTAAAAAATAGAGTAAAAAGCTACTGGCGTTTTACCCCTTCTTTGCATCCAAATCCAAATTTATCTCCAAGAATTTATAAAATGATTAGCGAGGCGGTGGAGATTAGATATATTGTAGTTGAGAGTGAAAATGATGCCTTAATTTTGGAAAATTCACTTATTAAACAATTAAAGCCAAAATATAATATTTTACTGCGAGATGATAAAACTTATCCATATATTTATATCGATTTAGACGAAAAATTTCCGCGATTTGAGATTACACGGAAAGTAATTAAAGGAAATATAAAATATTTCGGACCTTTTAGCACCGGAGCAAGAGAACTTTTGGATACCATTTATGAAAATATTGCATTAGTCCAAAGCAAATCGTGTATTAAAGGCAATAAAGCGTGTATGTTTCATCAACTAAAAAAATGTTTAGCTCCATGTGAAGGCAAAATCACACCATATGAATACTCAAAGCTTGTAGATGAGGCAATTGATTTGATATTGCATAAAGATAAAGTAATTAGTTTGCTTGAAGAAAAAATGATATTTTATGCTAATAATCTAAATTTTGAAGAAGCTAAAATATATAGAGATAGGATAAAAGCGATAAAATCAGCAGAGTTATTTAGTAATGTAGATATAGCAAAATTAGAGGATTTAGATGTATTTTATGTGTATATTAACGACAAAAAAGCGATAATTATTCGATTGTTTATTAGAAAAGGGAAGGTTATATCAAGTGATAATTCTACTATAAACTTGCAAAATAACGATATAAATGAAGTGTATAAAAGAGTAATTTTGGATTTCTATTCTACCCAAACTCCACTTACAAGCAATAAAATTTTAGTCGCGGAGGATTTTGAGGATAGGAAGCTTTTAAATGAAATTTTAAGTGATAAATTCAAAAAAAATATATCAATTATCACCCCAACTACCAAAACTAGAAAAAAACTTATAGATATTTGTAAATTAAATGCAAGTGAAGTGCTAAAAACTACCCCAAAAACAGATATTTATCAAGAATTACAAAACTATTTTAATCTATCAAATACTCCTTATTCAATCGAAATATTTGATACATCTCATATGCAAGCTCAAGCGAATGTGGGAGCAAAGGTAGTTTATAGAGATAAATTTATCAAAGAAGAATATCGCCATTACAATCTTGAAACAAAAGATGAATATTCACAAATGAGAGAATTACTTACTAAAAGAGCTATGAGTTTTGATAAACTATCTCCTCCTGATTTATGGTTGATAGATGGCGGACAAGCTCAAATCAAAATAGCAAAAGAGGTAGTAGATAGTGTTGGAGTAGATATAGATATTTTGGGTATAGCAAAAGAGAAAATTGATGCCAAAGCCCATAGAGCAAAAGGGGGAGCAAATGATAAAATTTACTCTTTTGATGGAGTGTATAAACTAAATAAAGATAATAAACTTTTGCAATTTTTACAAAAATTAAGAGACGAAGCTCATAGATTTGCTATATCTTTTCATAGAAAACAAAAATTAAAACAAGATAAAGAGATAGAACTTCTGCAAATCAAAGGAATAGGAAAAGCAAAAATTAAAAGATTGCTAGATTATTTTGGCTCATTTGAAAATATCAAAAAAGCTAATTTTGAAGAATTAAATAAAATTATCGATAAAACAACCGCAAAAAATATTGTGGAGCATTATCATCGCACATAATACAAGGAGAAAAGATGCAAAACATAGATCAATATATCGAATTATTGCTAAAATGGAATAAGACACATTCAGTCACCAATTACGACAAACAAGCCTTGCAACAACAAATCCAACTAACAATTAAAGCATTGGATTATATCGATACTACCGACATACAAACAGCAATTGATATAGGTAGTGGAGCTGGTATACCAGGGATGATTTTGGCTATTGCTATGCCACAGACTACATGGTATCTAATAGAGCCATTAAAAAAACGATTTTCATTTCTCAACTACGCTAAGATCAAATTGAATTTATCAAATGTGAATATTATCCCCAGTAGAATCGAACAAATACAACCATTTAAAGTAGATTTAATTACATCAAGAGCAGTGAAGCATGCAAATTTCCTACTGCAATTATCACAAGACTTTATGGATAGTGATACGGTATTTTTGCTTTATAAAGGGGAGAATGCAACACAAGAAGCCAAAAATCTACCGTGTGATGTTCAGATTTATAAAAATCAGATACAATATATGATACTTCGAGATTGTAAAAAGGGTCAATGAGGGTATTATCGTCAAAAGGAGTTTACTTTTTGATAAAATTATATTAAAATTCCAAAAACAAAGATGGCAAAAGGATTTATTTTGGCAAAAAATTTAGTAATTGTAGAGTCTCCCGCAAAAGCACGAACTATTAAAAATTTTTTGGGGAAGGATTATGAAGTAATAGCTAGCAAAGGTCATATTCGTGATTTACCAAAAAGTAGTTTTGGTATCAAAATAGATAATGCACAATTCAAACCGGAATACAGAATTACCAAAGACCATACAGAAATCGCCAACAAGATCAAAAAAGCGGCTAAAGAAGCACAACAAATCTATATCGCAACCGACGAAGATAGAGAAGGAGAAGCTATTGGATATCACATAGCTTATATGCTAAATAAAGGAAAAGATTTAGACAAATATCCGCGTATCGTATTTCATGAGATTACCAAGAGTGCTATCAAAAAAGCGATCGAGAATCCACGCACTCTTAATATTTCCAATGTTAACGCACAACAAGCTAGAAGATTGCTTGATAGAATAGTAGGATATAAACTCTCTCCTTTACTAGGGCAAAAAATCCAAAAGGGTCTTAGTGCCGGTAGAGTGCAAAGCTCTGCTTTGAAGTTGATAGTAGATCGAGAGCGGGAAATTAAGAAATTTATTCCAGTTGAGTATTGGAGTATCCTTGGAATATTCAAAAAAACAGAAGCGGCATTAGTGGAATTTGATGGTAAAAAACTTGATAAATTATCTATTAAAAACAAGCAAGAAGCTGATAATATCGTAAATACACTTAAAGACTTGGAATATAAAGTCAGCAATATCGAAACCAAAAAAAGAAAAACATCATCGCCAGCCCCATTTATGACTTCTACATTACAACAAACAGCTTCAAGTATGTTAGGATTTAGTCCCAAAAAAACTATGCAAATTGCCCAAAAACTCTACGAAGGTGTAAAAACCCCAATCGGTGAGATGGGGATTATTACATATATGAGAACCGATAGTTTGAATATCGCCAAAGAAGCTCAAAAAGATGCAATCGAATATATCAAAGAGACTTTTGGGGAAGATTATGTAGAGCCAAAAGTATTCAAATCTAAGACCCAAAATGCACAAGAAGCACATGAAGCAATACGTCCTACACAAATCAAACTTACTCCGGATGATATGCGAAAGTATCTTAGTGTGGACGAATTTAAACTATATAGTCTAATCTACAATCGTTTCATCGCCTCTCAAATGAAAGCAGCCGAGTTTGAGATACAAAATATATTTATCTCCAATCAACAAGGTAGTTTTAAAATCAGCGGAAGGAAATTGATATTTGATGGATTTTATAAGGTATATGGAAATAAAGATAGAGATAAGTTATTGCCAGAATTTAAGCTTAATGAGATAGTAAAGCTAGAAGATATCAAAGCCGAACAACATTTTACAGAACCGCCAAGTAGATATAGCGAAGCAAGTTTGATTAAAGAATTAGAAAAACTTGGTATTGGGCGTCCATCAACCTACGCACCTACAATTACACTTTTGCAAAATAGAGAATATGTAAAAACACAAAACAAACAACTCATTCCAACTGATATCGCATTTACAGTAATAGAGCTATTAGAAAAACATTTCCCAAATATAGTAGATGCGAATTTTACGGCTAATATGGAAGAAAAGCTAGATGAGGTCGCAAATAACAAGAAAGATTGGCAAAAAGTTTTATGGGAATTTTATGAGCCGTTTATCAAACAAATTGAATACGGAAAGAAAAATATCCCATCTCAAAAAGTAGCCAAACCGCTTGAGGGGGAATTTTGTCCAGAATGTGGAGGGCAACTGCTTTTGAGAAAAGGTAGATATGGGGAATTTGTCGCATGTAGCAATTACCCAAAATGTAAATACACTCGTCAAGTAGATGGCACAGAAAAACCAAAACCAAAAGAAACCGATATTGTATGCGATAAGTGTGGTGCTAAGATGGTGATTAAAACTTCAAGGAAAGGGGAGGAGTTTTTGGCATGTAGCAACTACCCAAAATGTAAAAACACAAAATCTCTCAAAGAGCCGGAAAAAATTGGCGTAGCTTGTCCAGAATGCGGTAAGGAAATAGTGCAAAAACAATCCAAAAAAGGGGTCTATTATACTTGTGAGGATTATCCTACTTGTAAATTTAGTAGCAATTTCAAACCTACCAATAAAAAATGTGAAAAATGTGGGTATATTATGGGAGAGAGAACATTTAGAAAAAAAGAAATTTATGAATGCTTAAACAAATCTTGCAAACATAGAGTGGATAGATAAGGTGGGAATTGGAAAGATGATTGATAAAAACTTAATTGATGGCAATTTACCTTAGACAACAAATATATTAATTAGAGCTTTTGTTGTAAAATACGATAAACTACATAAAGGAAATAGATGAAAATAGGCATAATGTCCGATACTCACAAAAAAACAGGTCGTGCAATCAAAGCGATTGATTATTTGATAGACCAAGGTGCGGAATATATAATTCACGCGGGAGATATTGTCAAAAAGGAAATTTTGGATTATTTAGAAGAGCAAATTCCATATATTGCAGTGTTTGGAAATAACGATTATCATCTTTATAGATATATCAATCAATACAATTTAGCATATGAGCCATATAAATTTAAGCTTGATAACCATACATTTAAACTCATGCATCACCCTACTAAAATGTTTCCTTTAGATACCGAGGTGATTGTGTATGGACATACTCATATAGAAGAGATAGTCTATAACGGCAAAAATCTCATCCTCAATCCAGGAGAGGTTTGTGCACGTGATACAGGATATAGTAACTGTATGATATTGGAGTGTTTTGAGGATAGATATGAGGTGAGTTATTATTACCGAAGGATTAAGAGTGATTTTTGGAAAGAATACAAAAAAGTTATACAAAAATGAGACATAAAATGGTGTATTTGTGTGCTATTTCAAATATCAGTAGCGGTAATTGTAGTGAAGATTGCAAATTTTGCACCCAATCAGCCCACTACCGCACTTCTATCCCTACATACAAGCAAAAAGATATATCACAAATATTACAAGAAGCAATAATAGCCAAAAACAACAAAGCAAGCGGTTTTTGCTTGGTAAGTGCTGGAAATTTGACAGATAAAAAAGTGGAGTATATTGCTAAAATAGCCCATACTATCAAAAATCATCTACACATCAATCTCATAGCATGCAACGGATTAGCAAGTGTTGATCAATTAAAAGAACTAAAAAAAGCCGGTATTAATAGCTATAATCACAATCTAGAAACATCACGGGAATTTTATCCCAATATCTGCTCTACTCATCAATGGGATGATCGATATCAAACATGTTTGAATGTCAAACAAGCAGGTTTAAATTTGTGCAGTGGGGTATTATTCGGGCTTGGTGAGAGTACAGAAGATAGATATAGTGTCTTACAATCACTAAAAACCCTCTTACCAGTCACCACTCCTATAAATTTCTACATCCCAAATCCCAACCTACCGATAAAACAAAATTACATCACCAAACCACAAGCCGTATTTTGGATAAAAACATTCAAATCAACCCTTAACAACATCATTATGTTAGCCGGTGGGAGGGAACAGCTCTTTGGGGAGTTGATCGATGGATTAGAAGCTGGGGCAGAAGCGATTGTGATTGGGGATTATCTTACTACAAAAGGTCAAAAGACACATAAAGACTTGCAACTACTACAAAAATTTAATTACCAAATCAAGGATTGTAATGCATGAATTAGAATTAATTATAGTTATTTCCGTATTGTTGCTTATAGCACCGTTTATATCGAATTTGTTTAAATTGCCAATTGCGGTAGTGGAAATATCGATGGGAGCTATTTTTGGATATTTGGGATTTTTTACAGAAAGCCATCTGTTTAAATTGTTAGCGGAAGTGGGATTTTTGTATTTGATGTTTTTAGCGGGAATGGAGGTCAATCTAAGAGAATTACTACAAATTGACAAAAAAATATTTCTTCTAGGGGGAGTGTTTATCGGACTATTGTATATACTTACTATTGTGATATCTTATGCTTTGGGTTTGAGTAAAATCTTTATAGTAATTTTGCCTATGTTATCCGTAGGATTAATTGTAAGTGTACAAAAGGAAATCGGTAAGAGTAAATGGATTCATTTTGCTATTACGATAGGTGTATTAGGGGAATTAGTATCTATTTTGGTGTTGACTATTATCAGTGGTATTTTTGAACTTGGGATTGGTTTGGCATTATATAAGTCTATTTTTACTTTGTTTTTGTTTATTGCTATTTTGATTGGTGGATATTACTTAATTAAGACTATTTTTTGGTGGTTTCCTACAATTAGACATTATATGATGCCCAACGACGATAAATACAATCAAGATTTGCGAATTAGTTTTGCTTTGTTTTTTATATTGATTGCGATTATGCTATATCTGCATTTGGATGTCGTGTTGGGAGCATTTGTGGCTGGAGTGTTAATTAAGTCGTTTTTTGAGCATAATACGGAATTAGAAGATAAACTCTCCCCTTTTGGATTTGGATTTTTGATTACAATCTTTTTTATTCACGTAGGTAGCACGTTTGATTTGCATTATTTATTCAATAAGGATGTACTCAAAATCACATGTATGATTGTAATAATTATGATTAGTATCAGAATTATCAGCAGTTTGGTGTTTTGGCATATTTTATCCAAAAAAGAGTTGTTGCTATTTAGTTTATCGCTCTCGATGCCTCTTACACTACTTATTGCTACAGCCACACTAGCATATCAAGCCAAAAGTATAGACTTGATACACTACAACTCATTTATTTTATCAGCTATCTTGGAAGTATTAATAGCAATGATTGGAATCAAAATAATTAAACGCTACTCGATCAACTAATGTAGCGTTTTATCTAATTTTTCTATTCTCTCTAACACATTTGGATGTGAGTGATACATAATTGAGAATAACTTGCTTGATTTTGGAAATGCTTTGTTTTGTTTGATGAGTTTAATCAACGCATTTTTGAGATATTTGGCATCCACAAGAGTAGTCGAAAAAGCATCCGCATTAAATTCATTGGTTCTACTGATAAGATTTACAATAGGTGTCGCGAAATAGAAATAAACCTCGGAGATAATAATCCCTAATACAATAATATTTCCCGCATTTTTCTCAAGCTTCAACTGTGTAAATAAACTATCTGGCAAATGACCTACGATAAACAACAACCCAAACATTAACATACCTATCATGATAATATTTTTGTATATATCTTTATTGCGAAAGTGCCCAAGTTCATGTGCCAACACAGCTAAAATTTCCTCTTTAGTAAGCTTATTTAACAAAGTATCAAATAGCACTACTCTTTTTGAAGAGCCAAGTCCACTAAAAAACGCGTTCAATCTACTATCTCTTTTGCTTGCATCCATTACAAAAATACCGTCTGATTTAAAATTAGTTTGGCAAAGGAGCTCTTGGATTGATTGTTTTAGCTCTTCATCCTCCAAAGGGGTAAATTTATTAAAAATAGACATAAAAAACGGTAACAATAAATTCACCAATACAATTACTACAAAAACAAATACAAAAGCGATAATCCACCAATTTTGATAATGATCAATAAAATACACAAGCCCATAAAAAAATATCCCACCAAAAATCAGAAATAAAGCAATTTTTTTAATCTCATCGATGACAAACATCTTCCAACCGCCATTATAAAAATCAAATCTTTTATCGATAATTATTCTATATATTGATACCGGTAACGACAAAATATAAACAATTGCAAAATAACTAAAAATACTCAAAAGCGAATTTCCGCCATCAAAAAAGTTAATTAACCAAAGCCCACCAGATAGCAAAGTAACGACCACAAACAAAGATATAAAAGCATCAAAAATATCTATTAGTCGTTGATATACTGCATATAATCCAGCTTGAATATACTCTTTTTGGTTCATCAATACCGCTTGTTTAGCTACCTCTTCTTTGATAAACAAACTCTCATACACATCCAATCCCACTCTAAATGAGATATAAATTACCCACAGCACCAACAATACGTTCATACAAATCCTTTATTCAAATTTTAATGTTTGCAACACATCTACTTCGCTTGCTTTTTTTGCAGGATATATGCAAGAAATAATTACAATCACAAATGCCCCGCATACAATCGATATAAAATCCACATAACTCAAATCTGTTGGGATTTTGGTAGTGCCATACACATCCGCCGGCAACGAAATAATATCGAAATTATTCAACACCCAAATACCAAATCCCCCTACCAAAATACCGGCTACTATCCCAACTATACCTACAATTACGCCCAATCGAAAAAATATCGCCTTTACTTCCTCTGTAGTAGCCCCAAGACTTATCATAAGGGCTATCTCTTTTTTTCTATTCATAATCATCATCAAAAGAGAACCTACTATATTTAAAGCCGCAACTACAATAATCAGTAACAATACCAAAAACATCGCTCTCTTTTCTAGTTTAAGAGCAGAGAAGAAATTACCGTTTTGTTGCCACCAACCCACAACGCTCACACCAAATGGCAAATCTTTTTTAAGTATATCAATTTCCCTAAAAGGGTGCTTACAATACACATGTACACCACTATAAAACGTCTGTTTTAGAATAACTTTGAGTGCCGAGATGGGCATATAAGCGATAGCTTTATCGTATGCATTTAGACCAGAGTGGAAATACCCCACTACCCTAACTCTCTTCATGCGAGGAGCCACATCCAATCCATATACATCTGAAGTAGAAAACACTAAAAGCACTTTATCGCCCTTAGCCACCGCCAAATCATTAAAAAGCTCTTGACCTACTATAATGTCAAATTTTTTCGGTTTGATATGTTTGATAGCTTTGGCTAATATTGGATTGATTTGTTTTTCTTTATCGAAATTTACACCATACAAAATAATCCCATGTAATTGAGTTTTTTTGATAATGGCACTTGTTTGGATATATGGGGAGAATTTCAAATGTGGATATTTGGCTTGAAGTTTGGATACAAATTCATCATCAATCATCCCCGCAACCTGCGAGTAAATCGTCAGAGGATAGTTCATTATAGTAAGCTTATTTTGAAACTCTTTATCCATCCCATTCATAATACTCATCGCAATAATAAGCACCCCTACTCCCGTCATGATACCCAAAAAAGCCAGGATAAAAGAGATAGAAATAAATGGTTGAGTTTTATCAAATCTTAGATATCTTCTGACAATAAACCAAACAAATTGCTTATTCACCTGCTAAAATCCCTTTTTTAGGTCCGCTTTTACCGCAACAATTTTTATACTTTTCTCCACTTCCACAAGGGCATGGATCATTTCTTTTAGGTTTTTTAAGACTAGTTACACTTTGAAAAATTTCCCCAAACTCTTCATCCTCCTCCATTTGTCTATTAAATTCTTCAATTGCTTCTATCATTTCTTGTTGAGTTAGACCGGTAGTAGGATCTTTGTAATCATCTTCTACTTGAAATTGCAATGAATGCAACACTCTCATATATTCTGTTTTTACTTTTTCGATAAGTTCGTTAAATAAATTGAAAGATTCTTTTTTGTATTCCACTAACGGATCTTTTTGATTGTATCCTCTAAGTCCAATACCAGTTTTTAAAATATCCATTTGATACAGATGTTCACGCCAATTCTCATCTAATACTTGAATATACAAACTTCTCTCAATTTCCTCTCGTTGTTGTTTATCTACAACACTCATCTTATTCTCATAAAATTTGCTTAATTTAGTCTGCAAATACTCATTAAGCTCCTCATAATCTTTATTTTGCAATTCATCTTTGTGAATATGTAAAGTAGTGTATTCCTCGATAATCTTTACTAATGTCTCTAAATCATAATCCTCTTTAAAAGTATCTGGGTAGATATCAGCCCTTGCGAGCAAATATTCTACAAATTCTTTGCGATTGTCTGCGATTTTAGAAGCAATATCGTAGTTAGGATCCATCAGATCATTTCTAAATTTATAAATTACTTTTCTTTGTTCGTTGGCTACATCGTCGTATTTTAAGATATACTTCCTGCTCTCAAAATGCATATTCTCAACTTTTTTTTGAGCATTTTCTATACTTCTAGTTACAATTTTACTCTCAATATGTTCACCTCGCTGGATACCCAATCTATCCATGATATTTTTGATTTTGTCACTACCAAAAATTCTAAGTAAATTATCTTCTAGTGATAAATAAAATTGACTCATCCCTGGGTCACCCTGACGACCCCCTCTTCCTCTTAATTGGTTATCAATCCTTCTGCTCTCGTGTCTCTCTGTCCCGATAATAGCCAATCCACCTAGCTCTTTTACACCATCGCCCAATTTAATATCAACACCACGACCAGCCATATTAGTAGCTACCGTAATAGCACCCTTTTGTCCGGCTTTTTCTATAATGTGTGCTTCTTTTTCGTGGTTTTTAGCATTAAGGACAGTGTGTGGTAAATTTGCTTTTTTGAGTAGCTTATGTAATATTTCACTTTTTTCGATACTCGCAGTCCCCACTAAAATCGGTTGACCTTTTTTATGGAGTTCTTTAATCTTGTTAATTACTGCTTCAAACTTCTCTTCTTCTGTTTTGTATATCAAATCATTCAAATCTTTTCTAATAACCGGCTTGTTTGTAGGGATCGAGATAACTTCCAAACCATAAATTTCCGCAAATTCAGTAGCTTCTGTCTGAGCAGTTCCCGTCATTCCGGCTAATTTTTCGTATAATCTAAAATAATTTTGATATGTGATTTCCGCTAACGTTTGGCTCTCTTCTTGGATTTCCACACCCTCTTTTGCTTCAAGTGCTTGGTGCAATCCTTCACTAAAACGTCTACCTTCACTAATCCTTCCCGTAAATTCATCGATAATTAACACTTCCCCTTTTCTTACGATATAATCCACATCCCTTTGAAACAAATAATTGGCTTTTAGGGCTTGGTCTAAATGGTGAGCTAAAATAGCGTTCTCCGGTAAATAAAGGTTATCTACTCCAAATAACTCCTCGGCTTTTTTGATACCTTCTTCTGTCAATAATGTAATCTTGTGTTTTTCATCCAAAGTAAAATCCACATCCTTTTGAAGCTGTTTTGCAACCTTATCTGCTATTTCGTAATTTTCCAAATTTCTATTTGCCGGACCTGAGATGATAAGAGGAGTTCTAGCTTCGTCGATTAAGATACTATCAACCTCATCTACGATAGCATAAAAATGTCCTCTTTGGACTTTATCTTCAAGTTTATAAGCCATATTATCTCGTAAATAATCAAAACCGAATTCGTTATTAGTCCCGTAAGTGATGTCTGCACCATACGCTTCTTTTCTTTCTTGTTCTGTCTTATCAGCTATCACATATCCTACACTAAATCCCAAAAATTCATAAATAGGACGCATCAAATTCGCATCCCTTGAAGCTAGATAATCATTGACAGTTACTACATGCACACCTTTACCTAAGATAGCATTTAAAACAACCGGTAGCGTAGCCACAAGAGTCTTTCCTTCTCCAGTCTTCATCTCAGCAATCTTACCTTCATGCAACACCATACCACCGATTAATTGCACATCATAATGCCTCATATCCAAAACTCTCTTAGATACTTCACGCGTAATCGCAAATACATCATACAATACTTCATTAAGCACTTCTTGATAATCGCGATGCTCAACTTCTTGTAAAACTTTATTTTTTATATCAAAAAAATGTTGGCGTAACTGCTCATCCGATAATTCCTGATATTTTGGTTCCAAATCGTTGATTTTTGCTACGCGTTTTTGATATTTCTTGATTTCCCGATCATTTTTAGTCCCGAAAATTTTACTTAACAATCTTACCATATCCGACCTTCAAATTTTTTTGTTATGATACCAAAAAAAAGTAGCTTTGTAAAATGATTATACACTGTTTAAATACCGCTCAACATCCATTAAAATATGTTGGTCTTCCACCTCATCAAAAAACTTAAAAGTCTTTCCACTTTGCACACTTCCATCCAACAAATCCCCGCTTTTGCGATAACGTAAGTCAAGCTCTGCGATTTTGAATCCATCGAGTGTTTGAGCAAAATGTAATAAACGCTGATTTTGTTTGTTGTGAGTATACAAAAAACAATACCCTTTTTGCCCATATCGAGCTACTCTTCCTCTTAGTTGATGGAGTGTGGCAAGCCCCATAAGCTCCGCACCTACTATCACTATCGTAGTAAGCCTTGGCAAGCTAATACCAACTTCTATTACCGTGGTGCTTAGCAAAATATCTCCGTTTTGTTTAAATTGCATCAATATCTCTTCTTTGTGTTTATCTTTACCGTGTGTGATGTAGACATTTTGAAAATGTTTGAGCCAAAAATCTTTGGCTTCTTCTAAGCTTTGATAGTTGTAAGCTTTGCTTTGTTCTACTAGTGGATAGACGATGATAACTTGATTGTGGTTGTTAATTTCTGTATAAATACGCTTTATTAACTCTTGGAAATCGGTTTTATCAATTACATACGTAATAATATCTTTTTTAAATGGCAAATCCTTCATCAAGGTAATATCGACAAATTTAGACATAATAAGTGCTTGTGTTCTTGGTATAGGAGTGGCACTAAATTGCAAAAAATGCGGTAATTTATCTTTATTGGATGTCATTCTTGCGATTTGCTCTCTTTGTTTGGTTCCAAATCTATGTTGTTCATCTACCATTACCAAATCCATCTGTGGTAATTTCTGATACAATAAAGCATGCGTGCCTACTAGCAGTTTTGCGTTATTGAGTTGTTGTTGGGTAAATTTTGATTTGTTAGTGACAAGCACTATCTCTCCATCTAAATACTTTTGGGCTTCTTGATAAATTTGGTGTGCTAGGATGGATGTAGGGCACATAATAATACTCTTATTAGCAATGTATGCCGCTGCTAACATTACAATAGTCTTTCCACTACCCACATCCCCGATAATAACTCTACGAGCTTGAGTATGGGAATTTAAGTCTTTGCTGATATCGGCAATTGCTTGTTTTTGGGCATTGGTTAGCTCAAATGGCAATCTTTGTAAAAAGGGTGTGATATCTTTGTGTAATGGAGCAATTGATGGATAAGTTTTTCTTTTGGTTTTGAGTTTGGATAAATGATTATATATCTCAACCCATTTTAAGATATAGTTGTTTTGTAAATTGGGAATTTTAATAGGATAGTGGATATGATATAGCTCTTTTGCGATTTTGGGAGGCAGTAGTTGTTGTAATT
>JAADDX010000064.1 GCA_013153685.1 Campylobacterota bacterium
ATATTTTAATTGCTACTCCTGATATGATGGGACAACTTGGAAGACTTGGTAGAATCCTTGGACCAAAAGGACTTATGCCAAATCCTAAAACCGGAACAGTAACTATGGATGTAGCTGGGGCTGTAAAAAATGCAAAAGCCGGACAAGTGAATTTTAGAGTAGATAAAAAAGGAAATATTCACGCTGGTATTGGAAAAGCTAGCTTTACGGCAGACCAATTAAAAGAAAACGCAAAAACATTTATAGAAAAAATCAACAAAATGAAACCAGCTACTGCAAAAGGAAAATATATTCAAAAAGGTGCGGTGTCATTGACTATGTCACCATCATTGAATCTAGACACAGCAGAGCTGATGGATATGAAATAAAACTAATATAGTTTTAATCTTAGACTGAAGACAGTAGGTGGCGATGCCTTAATTTCCTACCGAGGTTTCTCCAGTCGGAAAGGAGGAAAAGAACTTGACTAAACAACAAAAACAACAAATCGTAGAAGCTTTGGCAAACGAGTGGACAAATGAAGTGAGTATTTATGTATGCGACTACAAAGGGTCAACTCATAAAGAACTTGAAGCATTAAGAAATGCTATTAGAGAAGCTGAAGGTAAAGTGCAAGTTGTAAAAAATAACTTAGCAAGACTTGCATTAGCAAAAAACGGAGTTGAAGCGTCATATGAAGACAACAATATCTTCATTTGGGGAGAAGATCAAATCTCTTTAGCTAAGCTTGTAGTTAAGCATGCAGAAGCACACAAAGACGTATTCAAAGTAAAAAGTGCGGTTATCGAAGGTGAAGTGAAAGATGCTGATTATGTAATCGAAGTATCTAAACTACCTACAAAAGACGAATTACTTGGAATGGTTGCATACATGATGAAAGCACCACTTACAAAATTCGCTTACGGATTACAAAATTTAATAGAAAAAAAATCAGAGGAGGAATAAGCCATGGCATGTACAGTTGAACAAATTTTAGAAACAATTGAAGGTTTAACAGTAAAAGAATTAAACGAATTAGTAAAAGCATTTGAAGAAAAATTTGATGTTAGTGCACAACCAACAGTAGTGGCTGGAGCAGCTGGAGCAGCTGGAGGAGCAGCAGAAGAAAAAACTGAATTCGACGTTATCTTAAAAGACGGTGGAGCTAAAAAAATCAATGTTATTAAAGTAGTAAGAGCAATTACTGGACTTGGATTAAAAGAAGCAAAAGCAGCAGTAGATGAAGCTCCAACAACAATCAAAGAAGCTGTATCTAAAGACGAAGCAGAAGACATCAAAAAACAATTAGAAGAAGCTGGAGCAACAGTAGAAGTAAAATAATCCACCATGTGGATTAATTTCCCTTTTTGGGATTAAAATGAAAACAAAAAACTCGCGAGAAATTATTGCTACAAGGTATGCCTATGTTAAATCAATTAAAATCAGCAAATAGACTAAGATTAGACTTTTCAAAAGTTCCGCAAAATCTAGATATCCCTAATTTATTACAATTACAGCAAAATAGTTTTGGGAATTTCCTAAATGTAAACAATCCGGAAGAGAGCGGAATAGAGAGGGTATTCAAGTCAATTTTTCCTATCCATGATGTTCATAATAAATTAACGCTTGAATATGTTGGTAGTGAATTTGGAACTCCTAAATACACTATTAGAGAGTGTATGGAGAAGGGGCTTACATATTCAATCCCTATGAAAATAAAAGTTAGACTTATTATTCATGAGAGAGATGAGAAAACTGGTGAAAAAATAGGGATTAAAGATATCAAAGAACAAACTCTTTATATCAGAGATATCCCGTTAATGACAGATAGAACAAGCTTTATTATCAATGGGGTTGAGAGAGTAGTAGTTAATCAGCTACATAGAAGTCCAGGGGTAATATTCAAAAAAGACACTGCAAAAGATTCAAAAAAACTTTTATACTCAGCACAGATTATTCCTGATAGAGGTAGTTGGATTTATTTTGAATATGATGTAAAAGATACGCTTTTTGTAAGAATCAACAAAAGAAGAAAAGTTCCTGTAACAATTCTTTTAAGAGCATTAGGATACTCAAAAGAAGATATCTTAAAACTGTTTTACCCAATTATTGATATCAAAGTAGAAAACAATCAATTTTTGATGCCGTTTGATCCGGAAGTATTGGAAGGAAGGGTGCAATTTGATATCGAAGATGTTGATGGAAATTTAATTATTGCAGCTGGAAAGAGACTTACAAAAAGAAAAGCTAAAAAACTAAAAGAAGAAGGACTTGAGTGGATTAGATATCCTCTTGAAACATTATTTGAGAGACATTTAGCAGAACCTATAGTTGATCCGGCAACCGGAGAAGTGATTTATGATACACTAACTCAATTAAGTGAAAATAGACTCAAAAAAATTATAGAATCGCAAGTAAAAGAATTTAAAGTAGTAAATGATTTATCAGAAAAAGTAGATTCATCAATTATTAACGCGTTTATACAAGACATTGATACTATCAAATTATTAAAACAAACAGAAAATATAGAAGATGAGAATGATTTGGCAAAAATCAGGATTCATAAAGTTATGAAACCGGGGGAACCGGTGACTGTTCAAGCAGCAGATGAGTTGATTGAGAAGATGTTTTTTGATCCGGAGAGATATGATTTGACCAAAGTTGGTAGAATGAAAATGAATCATAAACTGGATTTAAATGTAAGTGAAGAGGTGACTATCCTTACACATCAAGACATTATCAGAACTATTCAGTATCTTATCAACGTTAAAAACGGAAGAGGACATATCGATGATAGAGATCATCTAGGAAATAGAAGAATTAGATCTATTGGTGAGTTGTTAGCTAACAAGCTGCATGAAGGGCTTGTTAGAATGCAAAAAGCCATTAGAGACAAAATGAGTACCATCACAAATATCAATGAATTGATGCCGATGGATTTGATTAATACTAAATTAATCTCAACTACAATTATAGATTTTTTTGCTACAGGTGCTTTATCACAATTTATGGACCAAACAAACCCACTTAGTGAAGTTACACACAAAAGAAGATTATCGGCACTTGGTGAAGGTGGTATTACTAAAGAAAGAGCAAGCTTTGAAGTAAGGGACGTTCATCCTACTCATTACGGTAGAATTTGTCCAATTGAGACGCCAGAGGGTCAAAATATCGGGCTTATCAATACGCTATCAACATATGCCAAAGTAAACAAACACGGATTTATTGAAGCTCCATACAAAATCGTAAAAGATGGAAAGATTACGGATGAAATTATCTACATTACCGCTACACAAGAAGAAGGTAAAGTAATTGCACCGGCATCTACACAAGTGGATGAACATGGTGAAATTATTGAAGATTTAATCGAAGCGAGAAAAGATGGAGATATCTTACTTGTAAATAAAAACGAAGTTGATTTATATGATTTGTCGCCAAAAATGATAGTAGGTGTAGCTGCAGGGCTTATTCCATTCTTAGAGCACAATGACGCCAACAGAGCGTTGATGGGTTCAAACATGCAGCGACAAGGTGTACCTTTGCTTACTAGCGAAGCTCCTATTGTAGGGACTGGTATGGAGAAATATGTCGCACGTGATGCATGGCAAATCGTAAAAGCAAAAAGAGGCGGAGTAGTTCAGAAGGTAGATGCTAAAAACATCTATATTTTAGGTGAAGACGAAAATGGACCGTTTATTGATCATTATAGACTTGATAAATTTATGAGAACCAACCAAAATACGGCGTTTGACCAAAGACCTATCGTAAGAGTAGGAGATAAGATTAATGCCGGAGATGTGATTGCTGATGGAAATAGTATGGACCAAGGTGAGCTTGCTGTAGGTAAAAATATGCTAGTAGCATTTATGCCTTGGAATGGATATAATTACGAAGATGCGATTATTATTAGTGAGAGAATCTTAAAAGACGATGTTTATACTTCGGTGCATATTTATGAGAAAGAAATTGAAGCTAGAGAAACAAAACATGGAGTAGAGGAAATTACCAAACAAATCCCTGGTGTAAAAGAAGATAATTTATCTCACTTAGATGAGAGTGGTATTATCAAAGTTGGAACGTATGTAAAATCTGGGATGATTTTAGTAGGGAAAGTATCTCCAAAAGGTGATATCAAACCAACACCAGAAGAGAGACTTATTAGAAATATTTTCGGTGAAAAATCAGGGCATGTTGTTGATTCATCATTAAGAGCCAAAGAGGGGATGGAAGGTGTAGTTATCGATGTAAAAGTATTCACAAAAAAAGGATACGAACAAGACGCTAGAAGTATTGCTACACACGAAGCAGAAAAAGCGGAATTAAAAGAAAATTATGAAAATAAATTGTCAATTATCGATAGAGAGGAAATCTTGGCACTTACTTCGCTGTTAGCTGATAATGAATTGATAAAAGAAGCGACTATCAACTCTCAAACATACCAAGCTGGCTCAAAGATAGATATCGATACATTAAGAAGTGTAAACAAATTCTTATTGCTAGCATTAGTTGAAAATTATGATGAAGATGTAAAAGCAAAATTTGAAGAGATTAAAAACAAATTCCAAAAAGAAAAAGAAAGAATCAGACTTGATTACGAAGAAAAACTTGAAATTCTCGAGAGAGATGATATTTTACCTAACGGAATGGCAAAAAAAGTAAAAGTTTACATAGCTACTAAAAGAAAACTTAAAGTTGGTGATAAGATGGCCGGAAGACACGGAAATAAAGGTATCGTATCAAATATCGTCCCAAGAGAAGATTTACCGTATATGAAAGATGGAAGAACTGTAGATGTGATTCTCAATCCACTTGGGGTTCCATCAAGGATGAATATTGGACAGATTTTAGAAGTGCATTTGGGTCTTGTTGGTAAAAAACTAGGTGAACAAATCCAAGCTATCTTTGATGAAAAAACAAAAGACTATGTAAATAAACTCAGAAATAAAATGCAACAAATCGCTCAAGTAGCTAGATTTGGGCAAGAGTATGCGAATTTCCTCGAGAGCCTAACGGATGATGAATTGTTAAAATACGCAAGAGACTGGGCTAAAGGCGTGAAGATGGCTACTCCATCGTTTGAAGGTGTAAATGAGGAAGAATTTAAGAAACTTTTTGAATTAGCGGGAATCGAAGCTGATGGGAAAGTAGAACTTTATGATGGAAGAACCGGTGAAAAAATCAAAGAGAGAGTAAATGTAGGATATATGTATATGTTAAAACTTCACCATTTAGTTGATGAAAAAATGCACGCAAGAAGTACGGGACCATATTCACTCATTACTCAACAGCCAGTTGGTGGTAAAGCATTGTTTGGTGGGCAAAGATTTGGAGAGATGGAAGTATGGGCACTTGAAGCGTATGGTGCTGCAGCCAACCTTAAAGAGATGTTAACTACCAAATCGGATGATATTGAGGGGAGAAATATTGCATATAGAGCTTTAACGAAAGGTGAAAATGTGCCTCAAACAGGGTTAAGTGAGACATTTTTTGTATTAACAAAAGAATTAAAAGCACTTTGTGTAGATGTAGAGTTTTATAAAAAAGGTGAAGAAGATGAGTAAAAATTTGATCAAAATTGACCTAAACGAGGGAAGACCAAAAGATATTGACGCATTAAGTGTGCAAATCGCATCTCCGGAGAAGATTTTATCATGGAGTTATGGTGAAGTTAAAAAACCGGAGACTATCAATTATAGAACATTAAAGCCAGAAAGAGATGGGCTTTTTTGTGCTAAGATCTTTGGACCGGTAAATGATTATGAGTGTCTTTGCGGTAAGTACAAAAAAATGAGATATAAAGGTGTGATTTGTGAAAAATGTGGTGTGGAAGTAACTACATCGAAAGTAAGACGTGAGAGAATGGGGCATATTGAGCTTGTTTCACCAGTAGCTCATATTTGGTATGTAAGCAACCTTCCAAGTAGAATAGGAACTTTACTTGATATTAAAATGAAAGATATTGAGAGAGTACTTTATTATGAAGCGTATGTAGTGTATACCACAGGTGATGCACCGGTTAAGAGAGGAGATGTTCTTACAGAAGAGGAATACAGAAAATTAAACGACATTTACGGTGAAGATGGTTTTTATGCGGAAATGGGTGCAGAGATTATTAGAAAAATGCTTGAAGAGTTGGATTTACCGGATATGTATGAACAACTCAAAGAGGAGCTTAAAACCACAAAAAGTGCAAGCAGAAAAAAAGAGATCGTAAAAAAACTAAAAATTGTAGAAGCATTTCTAAATTCGGATAACAAACCAGAATGGATGATTCTAAAAGTTGTGCCGGTATTGCCGCCAGATTTAAGACCATTGGTTTCTCTTGATGGTGGGAAATTTGCAGTGAGTGATGTGAATGATTTGTATAGAAGAGTGATTAATAGAAATCAAAGACTAAAAAGACTGCTTGAGCTTGATGCTCCAGATATTATCATCAGAAACGAAAAAAGAATGCTCCAAGAAGCCGTGGATGCTTTATTTGACAATGGAAGACGCGGAAATAGTGTAAAAGGTGCAAACAAAAGACCTTTGAAATCATTAAGTGAGATTATCAAAGGTAAAAGCGGTAGATTTAGACAAAACCTACTTGGTAAAAGGGTTGATTTCTCGGGAAGAAGTGTTATTGTAGTTGGACCAAACTTGAGAATGGATCAATGTGGTCTACCTAAGAAAATGGCACTAGAGCTATTTAAGCCACATCTAATGGCAAAACTCGAAGAGAAGGGTTATGCAACTACGTTAAAACAAGCAAAAAGAATGATTGATAGACAGACTAATGAAGTATGGGAGTGTTTACAAGAGATAGTAAAAGGGCATCCAGTATTACTAAATAGGGCACCGACACTTCATAGAATGAGTATCCAAGCGTTCCATCCAGTGTTGATTGACGGAAAGGCTATTAGACTCCATCCATTGGTGTGTGCCGCATTTAATGCCGACTTTGACGGGGACCAAATGGCAGTGCATGTACCTTTATCTCAAGAAGCAATTGCAGAAGCGAAGCTTTTGATGCTTAGTAGTATGAATATCTTGTTGCCAGCAAGTGGTAAGACTGTTGCGGTTCCTTCTCAAGATATGGTATTGGGGATTTATTATGTATCGCTGACCAAAGATGGAGTAAAAGGGGAGCATAAACTTTTTGCAAACGAAAATGAAGTATTACAAGCATTTAATAACGGCAATATAGACGTTCATGCCAAAATCAAAACAAGACTCAGAGGGGAAATTGTAGAGACGACTCCAGGGAGAGTCGTGATTGGTTCAATCTGCCCAGATTTTGTGCCAGTGGAGATGTTTAATAAAGTAATGAAGAAAAAAGATATTGCAAATTTAGCGGATTTTGTATACAAAAAAGGTGGACTTGAAGTAACAGCAAGTTTCCTCGATAGTCTAAAAGATATCGGTTATCAATACTCAACAAAAGCTGGAGTTAGTATCAGTGCAGACGATATTATCGTGCCGCCGGAGAAACAAAAACTCATCGAAGAAGGTAAGAAAAAGGTAGTTGAGCTTCAAAATCAATACAAAAAAGGTCTTCTAACAGAGCAAGAGAGATACAACAAGATTATTGACATTTGGACAAGAATTAACGATGAGCTTACTGATAAGTTGATGGAGCTTATGAAAAACGACAAAGATGGATTTAATTCAATCCACATGATGGCGGATTCAGGAGCTAGAGGAAGCAAAAACCAAATCAGACAGCTCTCTGGTATGAGGGGTCTTATGGCTAAGCCAAGTGGTGAGATTATTGAAACGCCGATTATTTCATCATTCAAAGAAGGGCTTAACGTATTAGAATACTTCATCTCAACCCACGGTGCAAGAAAAGGTCTTGCCGATACAGCACTTAAAACGGCAAGTGCAGGATATTTGACAAGAAAACTTGTAGATGTGAGTCAAAATTACAAAGTAACTATGTATGATTGTAAGACACATGAAGGTATTGAGGTAAGTGAGATTAAAGATGGTGAAAAAGTGATTGAAAAACTCGAAGATAGAATAGTAGGAAGAGTTTTGAGTGAAAACGTATACGATCCAATCACCAACGAGATTCTTTATAGCGAAGGCACATTAATTGATGAAGAAAAAGCCAAAGATATCGTGCTCAAAGGGGTAAAAACAGTAAATATCAGAACGGCTCTTACTTGTAAAGCACCAAAAGGGATTTGTTCGAAATGTTATGGACTTAACCTTGCGGAGGGTAGACTTGTAAAACCGGGAGAAGCAGTAGGTATTATTGCAGCTCAATCAATCGGTGAGCCAGGAACACAGTTAACCCTTAGAACATTCCACGCCGGTGGGGTTGCTGGAAGCACACAAGAAGAGAGACAGATTGTTGCCAAAAAAGAAGGATATATTAGATACTACAACATAGAAACATACGAAAATAAAGGTAAAAAAATCGTAGCCAATAGAAGAAATGCTTCTATTTTATTGGTTGAGCCGAAGATTAAAGCACCTTTTGATGGTGAAGTGATTGTTGAGACACATCATGAAGAAGTGATCGTAACTCTAAAAGGTGATGATACTAAAAGATATGCACTTAGAAAAAATGACGTAGCTAAAAAAATCGAGCTTGCAGGTATTAGTGGAAAGCTTGAAGGAAAGTTGTATATACCTTATGAAGGTAAACGCATCCAAAAAGACGATACGTTAGTAGAGGTAATCAAAGAAGGATGGAATATTCCAGAGCGAATCCCATACGGTGCTGAGCTCAAAGTAGAAGACAATGAACCAGTGGCAATGGAAATTACCGTAGGGGTGCACGGTATTGTAAAATATTTCAGACTCAATGGAGATTATTTAGAAGATATCGTTGTAAAAGAGGGTGAAGAGATTAATTACAAAGGACTTTTTGCCTTGATTATCGATGAAAACGATAGAGAAGCCGAGAGACATTATATCGTTCGAGGAAGTAAGATTTTGATAGGAGAAGGTAAAGAAGTTAAAAAGGGTGATAAAATTTCTACTCCACTCAATAAAGAAACCAAAGTTATCGCTGAGTGGGATCCGTTTGCTAACCCAATATTAGCAGAAGATAACGGTGTAGTGCATTTTGAAGATATTGTAGATGGTCTTACAGTAGCAGAACAGTATGATGAGCTTACGGGTGAGACTAGAATCATGGTAAAAGAATATCTACAAGGGCACGAACCAAAAATTTTGCTTGTGAATGATCATGGTAAAGTATATGAATACAAGCTTGAACCTAAATCAATCATCCAAGTAAAAGAGGGTGATAGAGTAAGTAAAGGGGATATCTTAGCTAAAACACCAAAAGAAGCGGCTAAATCAAGCGATATTACTGGAGGTCTTCCAAGAGTTAGTGAGCTTTTTGAGGCTAGAAAGTCAAAATCACCGGCGATTTTAGCTGAAGTTGATGGTGTTGTAAGTTTTGGCAAGAGATTAAGAGGTAAACAAAGAATTATTCTTACTACAGAACAAGGAAATACACACGAATACGTAGTGCCTAATGATAGACAAATTTTGGTACATGAGGGTGAATTTATCCATGCGGGAGAGAGATTGACTGATGGAAATATTAATGCAGCCGATATTTTGAGAATTTTAGGTGAAAAAGCATTGCAACAATACATCATCTCAGAAGTGCAAAAAGTATATCGTTCACAAGAGGTAAATATCGATGATAAACATATTGAGTTAATCGTGAATCAGATGTTAAGACAAGTTAAGATAGTTGAGAGCGGTGATACGAAATTTATCGAAGGTGATGTGGTATCAAAACGAAGATTCAACGAAGAAAACGAGAGAATCCTCAAATTAGGCGGTGAACCGGCAATTGCGGAGCCTACTCTCGTAGGTATCACAAGAGCGGCGATTAGTAGTGATAGTTTAATCAGTGCCGCTTCATTCCAAGAGACGACAAAAGTGCTTACAGAAGCAAGTATTGCAGGTAAGTTTGATTATCTTGAGGACTTCAAAGAAAATATCGTGCTTGGTAGAGTTGTGCCAGTTGGTACTGGTATGTTCTATCATAAAGAAAGAAAATTCAAATATTCTACTTTAAATGAGGGGGAATAATCTCTCTTGTTTTTTCTTCTAGCGGGAATTATCACAGGTTTTTTTAGCGGTTTTTTTGGTATTGGCGGTGGGACTATCTTGGTGCCTATATTGCTCTATGGAGGAATGTCTCTTAAGGTGGCAATAGGTATTAGTGTCATGCAGATGATGATAACTTCTTTATTTGGTAGTTACCTCAATTACAAAAAAGGTCTATTGCAAATAAATGATGGTGTTTATATCGGTATAGGCGGTAGTTTGGGAGCTTTTTTTAGTGGGTATGTGGTTGAGTTGTTGCCGGAGAAAGTTTTGGGGTTGATGTTTTTGTCGATATTAGCGTTTGCTATTTTGAGATTTTTTTATGCACCACATACGTCCAATCAACCAGAAATTCACAACAAATTTTTGTTTGTAATAATAGGTTTTGTAGTAGGATTGATTGCTATTAGTGTCGGTGTTGGTGGGGCTGTGATGATTACTCCTATATTAGTAGGTATACTGCATTATGATTTGAAAAAAGCGGTGAGTTTGAGTTTGTTTTTTGTGGTGTTTTCATCTACTAGTGGTTTTATTAGTATGAGTTATCATCATTTGATTGATTACAAATTAGGACTTCTTGTAGCTGTGTTTTCGCTAATAGGGACATTTATAGGGATTCGCACGTATCATACCATCAACCCCAAATCTCATAAAAAACAATTATTATTGTGGTATATTTTGATATTTGTATTGAGTTTGGTTAAGTTGGTGTAATTTGTTATAATTTCACAAAAAGGACATTTATGTATAAGCAAATATGGGATACAATCATCCAAAGCGATAATATTACTCTTATCTCTCATGTCAATCCGGATGGAGATGCAATAGGTAGCAGTTTGGCTTTGTATAATGTGCTAAAAAAGATGAACAAAAACGTCTCTGTAGTGAATACGACAGAAGTGGCGGATTATTTGGATTTTTTGCCTAATTATAACAAAATCAAAAAAACTCTACCAAATAAAATAGATCTATTAATCAGCCTAGATTGCGGTAGTTTGGATAGATTGGGGATTGAGGATATTGATGCGTTTATTATCAATATCGACCATCATATTTCCAATAGAAATTTTGGTGATTTAAATTTGGTGGAAATTATTGCTTCAACTTCACAAGTGTTATACAACCTATTCTTAGCAAATAACGTAACCATAGATGCCGATACGGCAGTGTGCTTGTATACGGCGTTGGTGACAGATACTGGTAATTTCCAGTATGAGAGTGTAACAAGCGAAGTTTTTGATATGGCAAGCCATCTTGTTAGGTGTGGAGTAAAGGTGGAGTTTGTCTCTAAGATGCTTTATGAGAGAGAAAAGCTCTCAAGACTAAGATTCCTAGCCAAAGCCCTAGATACACTAGAACTTATGCTAGATGGCAAAGTAGGTGTTGTGCGAGTATCCTTCGAGCTTATGCAACGATATGGTATTGTCAAAGACGATACCGATGGTTTGGTAAATATGGTGAGGAAATTGGCTACTGTGGAAGTTGCTATGATGTTAAGAGAAGAGGAGGATGGCTCTATTAAAGTGAGCCTAAGAAGCAAAAATTACGTCGATGTAAGTAAGATTGCGGCTAAATACGGAGGTGGAGGTCACATCAGAGCAAGTGGTGTGACATTTAAGGATGCGACTTTTGAACAAGTCCAAGAGATTTTGTTGCAAGAGTTAAAACAACAATTACAAAAGGATTAAAATGAAAAAAATATTAGGGTTTTTGTTTATATTTCTTATAATCGCACTACCGGCATATCTATACAAATCTCAAATGTTTGAGAGAGTGCCGCCAACAGTGGAGTTTCATCATGGACCGTTTTGGAATTTGAAGGATAAATTCGAAATCAAAATCAAAGATAATAGTGGTATTAAATTTTATAAAATTGTCTTAATTAACGACAATAAAGCTAAAATCCTCAAAAAAGAACAATTTACATCAAACCCTCCCAAGGAAATTAGCTACAGCGTTACAATACCAAAATTTTATCCTATAAAAGGTGATAAAATTACTCTCAAAGTAGAAGCTGTGGATAATTCTAAATGGAATTATTTTGCTGGTAATGAGATTATACGTCAACAAGATTATACTATAGATACCACATATCCAATTGCTGAGGTGATTAATAACAATTATGCGATGAAAAGAGGTGGTAGTGGTATTGCTATTATCAAAATAAAAGATAATAATTTAGATAAAGCCTATATCCAAATTACAAATAGAGAAAACCAACACAAGACTCTTCTTCAATTAACCCCTTTTTATAAAAAGGATTATTATATCTCTTTACTTGCGTGGCCATATGATTATCACACCTTTAGTGCCGATGTAGTAGCTATTGACAAAGCCAAAAATAAAACAATAGCACATATTCCGATTAGATGGAAAAAAGCAAAATACCCTCATGTCAAAATTCACATTACCGATCGTTTCATTCAACAAATCGCAATCCCTTTATTAGAGAGATTATCATACAAAGTCCCTCATAATCCAATTCAAATTTTTAAGATGGTAAACGAAACTGAAAGAGCAGTGGATGAGAAGAAGATTTATAAACTTACCCATGCCATATTGGATAAGCGAATTGACAATTTTTACATCTCTCCATTCATGCCAATGAGAGGATATGCAAAAAAAGCATCCTTTGGAGAAGTAAGAAGCTATTATTACAATAATCAAATCATAAGCAAAGCAATCCACAAAGGGCTTGATATGGCTTCTTATAGACATGCCAATATTTACGCTTCAAACAAAGCACAAGTGCTCTTTGGCGGATTTGTCGGAATTTATGGAAATACTCTTATGCTGTATCACAAAATAGGTCTTGTCTCTACATACTCTCATTGTTCGATGTTTAACGTACAAAAAGGGATGTATATCAAAAGAGGAAGCATGATTGCCAAAACAGGCTCTAGTGGAGCAGTATTTGGAGATCATTTGCATTTTGGGGTATATATTCAAGGAATACCGGTAGAGCCGCTTGAATGGATGGATGGACATTGGATTAGGGATAATATCACCTCAGTAATCATAAAAGCAAAAAGGATTATAAATTCTAAATAATTTTTTTTGCTTTGTCATAATTTTGCTATAATGTAGTTTTGTATTTGTTAGAAGGATAACCATGAAAAAAACTACTATTTTTATTGTCCTATTTGAGATTGCGACTATTTCGGCTTTATTGTATTCTTTATATCAAATGTCAAGTTTGAATGAGAATTTATACATATCATCAAAACAAAGATTAGCGATGTTGCAAGCAGCGGATAGACTTCGTCATAGTTCAGATGATTTGACAAACTTTGCAAGAGTATATGTGGTAACAGGCGATGAAAAGTTTAAAAAACAATATTTTGATACGTTGGCGATAAGAAATGGAAAACTTCCAAGACCAAAAGATTATCAAGCTTTATACTGGGATTTAAGCCCTCAAGAGAGAGCCAAAAAACACCCTCCAACGAAAAAAATATCATTAGATGAAATATTTTCCAAACTTCCTTTTACAAAAAAAGAATTATCACTTTTACAAAAATCTCATAAAAATTCAGATGATTTAGTGAATTTAGAAGTAGAAGCTTTTA
>JAADDX010000036.1 GCA_013153685.1 Campylobacterota bacterium
AAATGAAAATAAGGAAATTTATCTAATAGGAATAAACTTCGATGAAGAAAAAAGAAATATAAGTAAGTTTGAGTGGGAGAAGGTATGAAAACGGCACTAATACAACAAAAATATCATTCATCAAAACAAAAAACAATCGAAAAAACACTACAAATGATAGATAACACAGACGCACAGTTGGTTGTATTGCAAGAATTACATCAAACAGAGTATTTTTGTCAAAGTGAGGATACAAAGTTTTTTGATTATGCAAACGATTATCAAAAAGATATAGAATTTTGGCAAAATGTTAGCAAAAGAAAAAATATCGTATTAGTTACTTCACTTTTTGAAAAAAGAGCAGATGGGATTTATCACAACACAGCGTATGTATTTGATAAAGGAGTATTAGCAGGTAAATATCGCAAAATGCATATTCCAGATGATCCGGGATTTTATGAGAAGTTTTATTTTACAATAGGTGATATTGGATTTGAGCCGATTGATACTAGTGTAGGAAGACTTGGGGTATTGGTATGTTGGGATCAGTGGTATCCAGAAGCGGCGAGAATTATGGCATTAAAGGGAGCGGAAGTTTTGATATATCCTACTGCTATTGGGTGGTTAGAATGTCCCAAAGATAGGCTTGATGAACTATGCGAAAAAGAAAACACCCCACAAGAGAGACAAAAAATGCTTGATGCATGGATAAATGTCCAAAGAGGACATGCCATAGCAAATACAATACCAGTAATTAGCGTAAATCGTGTGGGAAGCGAAAAAGATAGTAGTGGTGTATTAGAAGGAATTAAATTTTGGGGAAATAGCTTTGTGGTAGGGGCACAAGGGGAATTTTTGGCTCGTGGCGGAATGGAAGAAGAGATTATTGAGGTGGAAATTGATTTGCAAGCGGGTAAGGAAATTCGCAAAATTTGGCCTTTTTTAAGAGATAGACGAATTGAATCATATGAATGTTTATTAAAAAGATATTGTAGATGTTAGTTTGTCCGCTTGATTGTTGGGATACTTGTGTGATGGATAAAAAGGGGGATAAATTTCTCCCTACTAATCAAGGCATTACAAATAAGTATCTTTGCTACAAACTAAATAACTACTTCAAATATCCAAAACATAATCCAAAATACAATTTAGATGATGTTGAAAAACTCCTAAAATCCACCACTCCAAATAGAATTTTGTTTTTAAGGGGTAGTGGAAATTTGGGAATTATGCAAAATGTGACTAAACTTTTCTTTGATAGATTAAATGCCACATTCGCAAAAGGTAGTAGTTGTGATGGAAAGGGGGAAGAAGGGATTATTAGAGCCATAGGAGATACACCTATATTGCCAATAAATACCATAAAAGAAGCTAAAAATATCATTATTTGGGGAAGAAATCCATACATTACCAATACTCACTTAATCCCTTATTTAAAACACAAAAACATAATTACCATAGATGCAAGATACACACTCACTGCTAAAAATAGTTCTACATTCTACCAAATCAAGCCAAATACCGATATTTTTTTGGCTAAATATTTAATAACCAAAAATCCAAAATATCTAGAAATTACCGGATTGGATAATGTGGATAAACTAATAGATATTTTAGATAGAAGTATTATTTTATTGGGGCTTGGAGTAGCCAAAAATAGCTATGGAGATAAAACTACCCACACAATTTACGCCCTAAATCGTCCAACTGCTTTTTTGGGTAATTCTATGTCTGGATTAACAAATCCATTTAAAACCCATCCCAAAAATATTATGCCACTTTTTGAGATTGAGTGGGATAAAATAGATGTGGTATTTATACAAGGGGCTAATCCTCTTGTAAGTTTGCCAAATTTCACTATTCCAAATGATAAAAAAGTTATAGTATTTGGTAAATATTTGGATAAAACGGCAAAAAGAGCGGATATTTTTATCCCAACCAAAGATTTTTATGCAAAAAATGATATACGAAGTAGCTATTTTCACGAATTTGTTTTTAAGAATGAAAAAATATGCGATGATTATGGAATTAGTGAATATGACTTTACAAAAGAGATGTTTGATAGATTTGGCTTTGATGGGCTTTTGGATGAAGATGAATACATTAGTCAAATATACAAACCAAAAAGAGAGGTAAATTATCCTACTAAAAAAGTAGAATTTATTGATTTTGAGGTGGATTACAAAGATACAACCTACCTAATCACCGCCAAAAACAAAACTTCTCTTAACTCTCAATTTAAAACGGATAAATTTGCTTATATGAATGATTATGAAGGCAGAGCAATTCTAAAAACCACAATAGGAGAGCTCGAAGTCCAAGTAAAAAAAGATACCACTATCCCTAAAAATGCGGTATTTATGTATGCCGGTAGTGATGTTAATAAAATCATATCATCAAATGGATATAACGCAACTTATAGCCAAGAGGTGAATATCACGTTATATTAGTTGTGATATTTCATCGATGAGTTTGATTGGAGTTAGGGCGTAGTTTGGTTGTATATCCCCAGCAATACTATGAGCTAAGCTAGCTGTGATAGTAGCTTTTAATGGATGGTAGTTTTGTGCTAGTAACGCTCCTATCATTCCAGCCAATACATCTCCACTTCCACCTTTGCTTAGTGCGGGAGTGCCGAGCGTATTGATGTATAGTTGTTGTTTATATGCAATAATAGGATTACTCCCCTTTAATAGCAACACTACATCAGGATATAGTTTACTAAATTGTAAGGCTAGCTCAAATCTCTTTTGTTGTACTTGTTCGGTCGAATAATTATACCCTAGCAATCCAAGCAAATGAGCAAACTCTTTTGGGTGAGGAGTGATTACACTACCATCTCTTAGCAAGGATACAACCTCCTTTTTATAAAACATATCAGCATCAATGACGATTTTTTGGGGTAATTTATTATAATCTATCTCATATTCCCCAAGTCCCATGCCCAATACCACACTATTGAATTTATCGCTAATTTGGTGTTCTTTCATTAGTTCGTATGGCAGATTCACATCCGTTAGACAAACACTACTTACAAGCCCCGCTCCAAAATGCAATGCTCCAAGAGATGCCAAGATACCGGCTCCACTTTTGGCACCCACAACTACTCCTACATGACCGTATGTGCCTTTATGAGAAGTTTTTTTAGTGCGAATTGGTAAATGCATATCTGATTGTTGCAATAAGTAGTATTTCGATTTGTTGATATAATTTTTAAAACTCACTCCCAAGTTTGCAGTAACAATATCCCCCACATAGTCTTTTGCGTTATCACTTAATAAAGCTAGTTTAATAGCCCCCATTGTTACAGTTACATCAGCTTTAAAAGCTACACTTTGTATATTTCCGTTAATATCTATACCAGTAGGAATATCACATGCTAGCTTAAAACCGGATTTTTTATTAAGTCTTCTAATGATAGATTGAATATCAGGACTCAAATCACGCTTTAGCCCACTTCCAAAAATCGCATCCACATATACGTCAAATTCCCGATTTGTGGTATCTTCTAAACATTTCCCTCCGTAGTTTTTATAAATATTATACTGGAAATGTGCCATTTGGCTTTTTAATTCCATCGGTAGATACAAACACACTTCATCAATTTCCCCAAGCAACATCCTCCCCAAAGCAATCCCATCAGCACCGTTATTTCCGCTCCCACTGATAATACAGACGGATTTGGGTTGGAGTTTTTTGATCTGGATAGCCATCGCTCTTGCTGCATTTTCCATTAGGATATATTCATTTAAGCCTTGGTCATAACATTGTTTATCCAATGTATAAACTTCATCAAATATTTCTATCATGTATCCCCCTTGCATATATTGCAGTTTTTAATTGCATTGATAAATTCAATTTCACAAAAATGTTCTTGGTCTGGTTGGAAATGTAGATGAGGTGTATCATGCAATACTAGAGTTTGGCTAATATACGCCACTTTATTAACCCCTTCTAGCAATACATTCATATCGTGAGAGATGATAATTTTGGTGATGTCAAGTTGCTTGAGGATCGCATAAATTGCCCTTTGAGATTTGGTATCTATTGCACTGGTAGGCTCATCTAATATTAGCAATTCCGGCTCATCGACAAGTGCTCTAGCAATTAGCACTTTTTGTCGTTGCCCTCCACTAAGGTCTGAGATTTTTTTGGATTGTAAGTTTGCAATTTGCAACAATTCCATCTTCTCTATTGCTTTTTTAATATCGTTTTTGCAATAAAAAAATTTATTTTTTGTAAGTCTTCCTTGCAAAACTACATCCAATACAGTAATTGGTATATCCAAAGAAAAATTGGTATATTGAGGAACATAACCGATTTTGTTAGTAGCGATCTTGATAGTACCGCTTGTGGGTTTGAGTATGCCAAGTATAATCTTGATAAGTGTTGTCTTTCCACCGCCGTTTGGTCCTATAAAGGCTATATAGTCACCTTTAGCGATATGCAAATTGATATTATCTAATATTTTTTCATGTCCATATTGGAAGCTTACGTTATTGATTTGAACCATGCAATATCTTCACTACTTGAGATAATGTATCGAGGATGTTGTATTTGAGTGCTGAGAAAATATAGACTCTCGCACCGACCTTTTGTGCAATAAAGCGAGCACTCTTTGGGTTGAATTCTGCTGATGCAAAAATAATCTTAATGTTGTTTTGTTTGGCTGTGTTGATGATCTCTAGCAAATACTTAAAACTCGACTCTTTGGCGTCTTTTTCGATTGCTATCTCTTGTAAATGATATCTTTTAGCAAAGTAATATAGGTTTGGATGGAATATCAAAAACTTCGTATATTTAAATTTAGTATGTCTAATCATATTATCAAAATCTATCATATCTTGTTTGAATTTGAGGAAATTTTGATGATACAATTGTGCATTTGCCTCATCTATGTGTGAGAGAGTCTCATATACTACTTTAGCTTGAGATATTAAAAGGATTGGATCTAGCCATATATGAGGATTTGCATCCATATCAATATACTTTGCAAAATTTACTATTTGCATAGATGGATTGATGGCTTTGAATTTATCAATATAAGCCTTTTCAAACGGCACATTAATTCTGAAATATACAAGAGTATTTTTAAGACTTTTTAATTGTGCAATAGAAGGGGAATACATCACAGGATTGGCACCTTTGGGCAACATTACGTTTACCGTTGCTTTGTGTGAAGAGATACGATCAATTACAAATTTTTGAGGTAATATCGACACTGTTACGTTATAAGCATACAACCAGCTTGCAATTATGATAAGAAATACAGATTTCATAACAATCCCTCAAGGGGAAGCAAAAAATTATAATTTTGCTTCATATCTTCTAAGCATCCATAATTTTCTAAGAAGTTTCTTTCTTGTAGCGATTTTCTCTTTCTTTCTAATTTCAGATTTCGGCTCAAAAAATCTTCTTTTTCTTACTTCTACAACAATTAGATTTCTATCTACTTGTCTTTTGAATTTTCTATAAGCACTTTCGAAATCTTCACCGTCTTTTACGATAATTCCTGGCAACTTACTCACCACCTTTCTTGTTAAGAATTTTTCGGGGTAATTATACCATGTTTTGCTTAAATATTACTTAAATGTTTTTATGATTTGTGATATAGCCACTAAGAATTCAAGAATTTGACTTTGCTTTTAAGATTTTATATAATTCATCCCAAATTACCAATTATAAGGAGATTAAATGGAAAAGATTAGAGTAATATGTCCACATTGTTTAAAACCGAATAATGTCGTAAAAAAAGATGAATACAAAAAGGCAGTTTGCGGTCATTGCAAAGGTAATTTATTGGATAATGCACCGATTAATGCCGATGATAGTAACTTTGAGTATATTTTATCAAATACTGATTTGCCGGTATTTGTGGATTTTTGGGCACAATGGTGCGGTCCTTGTAAGATGTTTGCACCTACTTTTAACGAAGTCTCAAGAAGTTTGCCTCTAAAGGCTCAATTTGTAAAGGTAAATACCGAACAAGCTCAGATGACTGCTGCAAAAAACCGAATTCGTAGTATACCCACAATCGTAGCCTTTCATAAGAATGTGGAAATACACAGAGTAAGCGGAATGATGCCAACACCGCAATTTATGCAATGGGCAACACAAATTATCCAACAATGTAATTAAGGAGAAAATTATCTCCTTTTATCCGTGATATAAGCAAGCATAGGAACATATACAAGTGTAAGGAATGTCCCTACCAAAAGTCCTCCTATGGCTATATCCGCGATTGGAGACAATCTCTCAAGCCCTATGGCTTGTTCTAATGCTATTGGAATCATTCCAGCAATAGTCCCAAATGCAGTCATCATAACCGGTCTAAATCTTACCTTAATAGCTTCTAATGCACTCTCAAATGGAGTTTTTCCTTCTTTTTCGTATTCTTTATAAAAGTCTATCAACAATACCGCATTTTTGATAATAATACCAAAAAGCAACAATAGCCCAATCATACTTGGCATACAAGTAGGCTTGTGAGCGATTATCAGTCCCCACATACCTCCTATCATAGATAAAGGCAATACCACTATCATAACAAGAGCTAATTTTAGCGATTGATATACTACCATTAAAGTCAAAATCAATACAATTACCCCGATTACCACCGCTTTTATTAGTCTTTGGAATGAATCGTTTAGTTCTTTCATATCACCATTTTGTGAATAATTAGTAATCCCTTTTTGATGAAGTATTTCATCAGATTCTGCCGTGATTTTGCTAATAGGTCTTGTAGCACGATATGCTTGTGTTTCTACTTCGTATTTTAATCCATCTCTTTCTATTTTTGAATATGTAAAGTTAGTAGAAATGCTAGCAAAGGTACTTAGAGGCACTACACCTTTTGGCGTGGCAATAGGTAGCATTTTTAGTGTTTGTATGTTTTTATTAAATTCCTTATCAAATCTCACTCTTACAAATTGCACATTCATACTACTGATATTTGTAGCTAATGTAGCTATTTGGTCTTTAAGTGCGATTTGAGAGATGATACCAAGAGGAGTGATACCATAACTCAATGCTTTATTTTTGTCTATTTTAATATCTACTTCCAAAAAGTCCTTATCCCAGCTTGTCATAGTGGTAGTAAGCCCTTTGATATTTTGGATTAGTTTTTGAGCTTTTAGGGCAAGTTTTGGTAAATTTTCATAATCATCACTTTTAAATTCTATCGCCAAAGGAGCGGAGATAGTCGATAGGGCAGTAGCCCCAAAGTCATAAACTGCTAGATTTTTAACCCCTTTTAGTGAGGCTAATTGTTTTCTTACTTCCTCTTCTAACTGCCAAATTGTATCTTTTCTATGAAATCTATCAACAGCGATAATAGTCATCATAGCACTATTTCCACCACCATTTCCACTAACTGATAAAACTCCATTTTCAGTCCCAATAGCAATAGAACTTTTCTCCACCCAATTTTGTGTATTTAGCCATTGTAAAAATGGTTGTAATCTCTCTTTTGTCATATCGGCATTTAAGTTACTCGAAAATTCCACTTTTGCTTTCATAATACCGGTATCCATCGGAGGCATTACGTCTCTACCTATCGTAGGCATAATGTTTTTTAGACTAATTGCGAGGATAAATAAAGCACCACCCATCAACATCATTCTTCTAATTACCTTAAATCCGCTATTAGAAAATTTAAGAATAGATACATAAGGGGTGATTAGTTTGGCGATGGTATTTTGATACAAACTCTCAAAAAATTTCTCTATTTTAGTTTTACCGGCTCCATTTTTATAAAGCCAACTTGATAATTTTGGTATAAAAGTCACCGATAAAAACCAGCTAATTAGCAACGATACTATCAAAGTCTCAATCAAAGGTCTAAATATTTTTTCTGGATAACCACCTACAAACATTAGTGGAAATACAATAGCAATAGTTGATATTGTCCCAGCAAATACCGGCATTAATACTTCTTTTGTCCCTTCATAAATAGCTTTATTTAAATCTTCATCGTTTGATAAGTGTCTTTCTATATTTTCCAACACCACAACCGCATCATCAGTTAGCATTCCAAGGGCTAAAATAATCGCGGTATAAATAATGATATTTAATTCTCCCCCAGTAAGATATAAAAATGCCAATACCCCAAAAAATACCATTGGGATAGAAATCGCAGCCGCGATTAATGCCCTAAAATTCGCTAAAAATATTAATAGCACCAAAAGTGTATAAACTATCGCATCTCGCAAAGCTTCTAACATATTGTCGTTTGAAGTCTCAACAAGCGTTCTTTGTGTATCAGAGATAGTGATTTTGATATTTGGATATTCTTGGGCTACTTTTTTCATCACTTCTCTTGCGGCATCACTTGTAGCTATTAAATTCCCCCCTGGGGCTCTCTCTACTGATATAGCAATAGCCGGTGTGTTATTTCCGATATATGAGCTATTGCTTGTTTTATAGATCCATTTTATTGTGGCGATGTCTTTTAGTTTGAGGTTTTGTCTGATGAATACTTCTTGCAATTTCTTCACATCGTCTTTTTCTCCATAATAAGTAAGTGTGATGAAATTTGAATTATCTTTGATAAATCCTATTGGTAAATCTTTGTTGGTAGTTTGCAATACTTTTAGTATCTCTTCTAATGTAAGATGATATTTTGCCATTTTACGAGGATCGATATGTATCATTATGCTACTCTCATACCCTCCAAATACTTCTACATTTCCTATATCTTTTTTATTTAGCAGTTGAGGTTTGATAAAGCTTACGGCTATTTTTCTAATATCTGCTAATGTAATGTCGCTATTTTTTGGACTTAAACTAAACAAATCTACCGGAGGTGTGAAATCTCCTACTAGATAAATAGCAGGTGTAGCATTTGTTGGTAATTTGCTTTTTACTCTATTTAAAGCATTACTTACCGCTACTGATGCGGATTCTAATGTTTTAGTATAGTTAAATACTACATGCACAATAGAGAAGTTAGCAACGTTTGTGCTTTTAATCTCGTAAATGTTATTCAAAGTAGCCATCTCTTCTTCGATCGGTTTTGATACACTTGTGGCTACCACATTTGCAGCCGCCCCTGGGGCATTTGTAAATACCACCACTTCCGGTCTATTCGCATCTGGAAATAAGTTTTTTGGCATTTTAATAAGCCCAATTACTCCAAATACAAACATCGCTAAAATGATAGCATATAACAAATGACCTCTTTTATAAAAAAATTCAAACATAACTTCCCCTTATTTGATTGTGATAGGATAACCGGCTTTGATTTTTAGCAAAATATCCGGTTTAGCCACAATCACTTCATCAGGAGCATTTTGCAATACTACTTCATTTTCCCCTTTTGCGATAATATTTACTTTATGCACTCCACCACTTATATCAAAAACATAATTTTGATTATTGATAGATAGTATCGAATCATACGGATAAGTTTTGGCTTGTTTGTGAAATTCTACCACTTGGATATTAACTTTTTGTCCGTTAATTAAGTTTTTATCATTTACTATTGCTTTGAAATTCAATAAGCCGTTAATTGATGTATGAAGCGGGATAAGTGGATAAAATTTGTTTTTATAAATAATTTCCTTTTTATCGTTTGCGAGACTTATAAACAAATAATTTCCATTATTTGCAGATATTTTTAGGATAGGTTTTGCCATAAATACATTATCGTCTTTATTTAAAAATTTTGCACTTATAACCCCATCAATAGGCGATTTAATAAGTGTATAGCTCATATTGTTTATGATTGAGGCTTTATTTGCTTTTAGGGCTTGTATGTTGTTGGTATCTGCTTTTATAGATGCTTTTAGATTTGCTATTTTGTTTTGTTCGTTTTGGTATTCTTCGATTGAAGCCATTTTTACATCAAGTAGTTGTTTTGTTCTTTTGTGTGTGGCTAGTAGGTTATTTAAATTTAATTTTTCAGCATTTAGTTTGTTTTTTAGTGAATTGATTTGGGAATTTACTTCTTTTAATTTTGCTTTTAAGTCAGTATTATCTATTTTTACTAGTATATCACCTTTTCTTACCTTATCTCCTAACTTTGCGATATATAAAATCTTACCGGCAAATTTTGAATTGATAGTTACTTCTTTGTCGTTTTTCACTTCTGCTAAATATGGAAGTGATAGTATTGCTTCGTGTTCTTTGGCTTGATATGTTTTTACTACTATTGGGTAGATTTTGGCAGTTTGAGAGTGAGCATCTTCTGCTCGTCTTTTTTTAATTAGCATAATCCCACCTAGGGCTAATAATCCAGCTAATGTAATTGCGATTATAAATTGTAGTATTTTCATTTGAATATCCTTTCTAAATTTTCTCCATAAATTAGGGCTTTATTTGCTTTTAGTGTGTTTTTGGTAGCTATTAAATTTGCTATATTTGCATAAGCTTGTGTAAGGTCATTTTCGTATTGTAAGTAATCATCTACACTCATTCTATTTAGTTTAAATGCTACTTTTGCACCTTTTAAAAGCTCTTTTTTTAGTTTGATTGATTTTTGGGTTAGTTTGATTTGTTTGATTGTTTCATTAATAGAATGATTAATTTGCATAATTTGTGCGTTTAGATCTTTTATAGTTTTTGAGATTTGTAGTTTGTTTTTTATCATCTCTATTTTTGCTTTTTGAATATCTGCACTATTTTTTTTGTTAAAAATTTCCCAATTTAGATATATTCCAACTGATGCGAAATCTTCTTGGATATTTTCATCTGTATTATATGCTTTTGCATAAGCTCTATTTCCACTTGCTTTTAGTATCAATTTAGGATAAAAAGCCGATTTTTTGGCTTTTATATCATACATGCTTGCTTGTAAATTGGATTTGAGAGGTTTGATGGAAATAAAATCTCCCTTTTTTACATCACCACTTGTAATATTAATAGGGTGTTTGATGTATATTTTTGTAAGTTTATAAATGTCTGATTGAACTTGTGCTATATTACTATTGATGCTTGATATTTTTATTTTTATTTGGTTTAGACTATCTTGCAATCTCACAAGCTTAAATTCAGGAATTCTACCGACATTTACTCCTACTTTTAGGGCTTTGTAGGTAGTTTGGATAGAATCTTTTTGTTTTAGGAGTGCTTTTTTTAGCTTAAAAAGATAGTTTAATTTACTTACATAAGTAACAAGTAACGCTTCTTTTTTTAGTAAATTTATTTTAGCCAAAATTTTGGTAGCTTTTACTAATTGCTCCATTTTCTTTTTGTTGTCATAAATTTCTTTTACAAATATAGGCATACTCGCACTAAATCCAATCCTATCGATATTTTGAGAAAATGGCAAACTCTCGTTTTTAGCCATAAGTTCCGCACTTTCGGTAGGCGGCAATGGGATTAGTGAATTGTATCTATTGAAATGTTCTTTACTTGCAAACAAACTAATGCTTGGATATAACATACCTTTTATACTCTCTTTATTTATTTTCATCTCTTTAACTGCTACGTTATCAAGCTTATAATCTGGTGTATTTTTGATAGCTTCTAAAAGATTTGCAATAGTAGTAGCATGCAGAGATATTGCCATAAAAATCGCTAATTTTTTCATTTATGTGCCTTTATGTATAGACTTATTGTAGTGTATATTTCCTCTATTATATGAAAATCTATTAGTAATTTAGGATTATTTACAATGTCTGAAATCTTTTCTCTTACTTTTAGAGTATTTGCATAGGTAGTAAAAGAAGAGATTATAAGCGTTTGGATAAAAAAAGGATTAATATCAGTCTCACTCAAAATCTCGATTAAGCTTCGGAGTGTTTTTGATACTATTTTTATAGTATCCACTTCCAAATGCTCCATCTCACAAGCAAGCTCTTTTGCAAAAAGCTTCGCCATATAAGGATTTTGCAAGAAAAACTCCCCCATGGTATAAATATAATCTTTTAGTTCATTTTTAAATGCAAGACCTTTAAAATGTGAAATGAAAATTTGATTATAAATTTCCTTTTTATTTCTGAAATGGTAATAAAGTGCCGGTTTTGTGATGTTTAGCTCTTTTGCTACTTCTTCTAATGAAGTGTTGTCATACCCCTTATTTGCAAAATGTTTGAGTGCAATTGATAAAATCCTTTGTTTTGTATCCAAACTCTCTCCTTACTAACCGGTAAGTAAAATTATATCATAAAAAATTTGTAAATCAAACAAAATCAATCAATATTTGGCAAATTATGTGTATTTTTGTATAATTATGCCCAATTTACTAGCAGGAGTGAATAATGAAAGCACATGAGTTTTGTTTACCCAATCAAGATGAGACGGAAATTTGTTTAAGAGATTTAAAAGGGAGATGGATTGTATTGTATTTTTATCCAAAAGATAATACCCCAGGTTGCACAACACAAGCGTGTGATTTTAGTAATGAATTAGAAGAGTTTGAAAATCTGGATGCGGTGATTTTAGGAGTTAGTCCGGATAGCCCTAAAAAACATACGAATTTTATAGCCAAGAAAGATTTGAAAATTACACTTTTGAGTGATGAGAATAAAGATGTTATTAAAGCATACGGAGCGTGGGGAAAGAAAAAAATGTATGGAAAAGAATATGAGGGTGTTATTAGAAGCACATTTATCATCAATCCAGAGGGTGAAATAGTAGCTGAATGGAAAAAAGTAAAAGTCAAAGGTCACGTTGAGGCTGTCAAAGAGAAATTGAAAGAATTAAAACGTGCGTATAATTAAAAAAAACATTAAAAGTCTGACAATTAGAGTAAATAACGATTGCGAAGTTGTAGTGAGTGCTCCGAAATTTGTTAGTGATGCGTATATTGAGGATGTTATATCTCAAAACCAACAATGGATTAATAAACTCTTAAAAGATTGTCGGAAAAATTTGTATTTGGGGCGAGAATGGGATATGGAATTTAGTGATGAATTTTATTATTCGGAAGCTAAAATTTTGTTTACTAGGTTGATTCACAAATATAACCGCTATATCAACAAACCTATTACGAAAGTAAGAATTAAAAAAATGAATTCCAGATGGGGTAGTTGCAATTCTAAAAAAGGGTATATTAATCTCAATTTATACCTGATTAAAAAGGATATTGAGTTTATTGAATATGTAATCTTACACGAATTAGCTCACCTCATCCATCCCAATCACTCCCAACAGTTTTATGCTCTTATAGCTAGTATTATGCCGGATTACCGAGATAGAATATCTAAGCACAAATAAGGTCTTATATGGGATTTGAACCAAAGAAAATCAAAATCAACGGCAGATTAATTCCACAATTAGTGCAACATCTCAATATCAATTTCAAGCAAGCCCAAAAATTTGTAGATAGAAAGAGGGTCTATTATCGGGGGGAAATTTTATCAGATAAAAAAGCGATTATTAATGGTGAGATTGAAGTGATTGTGTTTGTTGCACGTCCTAGTGGAAATAAGCCTATTTTTGAAACAAAAGAATTCGCAGTATTTGATAAGCCTACACACCTTGCAGTCCATCCTAAGAATCTCGCTCCATCGGTAACACTACTTGATGATGTGAAATTTTATCTAGGAGCAAATGCCAATCTAGCACACCGGATAGATAAAGAAACGAGTGGATTGGTCTTGTGCGGTAAGACTAAGCAAGATGAAATTAATCTTAAGAAAATGTTTGAAGACAAGCAAATCCAAAAATACTACATTGCCCTTATCAAAGGTCATCTAAAAGATGAGGTAATTATAAATAAACCAATTATTACCAATAAGGATATGAATATTAAAGTAAAAGTCCTAATAGATAATAACGGTAAGCAAGCTATTACCAAAATTACCCCGCTAAGGATTGTGGGCGATAATACATTGGTATTGGCTCAACCACTCACGGGTCGTCAACATCAAATTAGAGTCCACTTGCATTACATAGGTCATCCTATAGTGGGTGAGCCATTGTATGGGGTCCAAGAGGAGATAGCAGATAAATATCTAAAAGGGGAGTTAAGTTTGGATGAACGTATGCGATATATCGGACATCACAGGCTGATGCTGCATGCACACAAAATAGAATTTACCTACAAAAATATCAAGTATGTTCTTGTTTCACAGAAAAAAATAAACTAAGTATTTTGTTGGATTCTAAAATGTGTATGATTCTCTCTACTGTGTGTGTTAGATCTTTGTTGTGAATGATGTAATCCGCACTTTTTGCGTATATTTTGTCTCTTTTTTCAAATAACTCTCGTGCCTTGGTAGTATCGGCAAGTAACGGACGTTTTTGTTTTTCTTCGTGACTTAGTCTCTCTAAAATTTCCTCAAAATCCACTCGTAAATATATCAAGATTCCCGCTTCTTTTATTTCCGGTATAAAAATAGGCATACCTCCACCCGTGGAAATAATAGCGTTTTTTACGTCGTTTTTTATCCAATCAAACAATCTTTTCTCAGCGTTTCTAAAATACTCCTCCCCATGTTTATCGAAAATTTCTTTAATACTAATATTTTCAAAATGCTCAATTAAGCTATCCGTATCCAAAAAATAACTATGTTCTAAATGCTTCGCAAGACTTCTTGCTACTGTGCTTTTACCGCTTCCCATAAAGCCGGTTAAAATAAGATTCTTTTTTAACGTATACATCTACTATCCTTAATCGGTAAATTTACCGGATTTAATGCGTTGCACTTCCATCAGTTCAATTTCCCTTGCACCGCTTACAACAATCGACTCATCGGGCACAAAGTCCAAGTCATTATTTCTATCGTCATAATCAACCGCATTTAAAATCACTTTCATCGCATTGAGTCTGGCTTTGAATTTATCATCACTCCTAATTACCGTCCATGGTGCATAAACCGTATGCGAAGTTTTGAGCATTTCATATTTCATATTTGTAAAATCGTCCCATTTGTCTTGAGCTTGCAAGTCAATTTCGCTCAATTTCCACTGTCTTAACGGATCTCTTTGCCTTTTGGCAAATCGCTTAGCTTGTTCCTCTTTTGAGATAGAGAGATAAATTTTGACTAAGATAGTACCGTTTCTCACAAGCGATTTTTCAAAATCCACGACATCTTTTTTGAAATTTTCATATTCTTCTTCCGAACAAAATCCAAATACGGGCTCTACCATTGCCCGATTATACCAACTTCTATCAAAAAGCACTATCTCACCTCCGCGAGGTAGTTGTTCAACATACCTTTGGAAATACCATTGAGTTCTTTGGACATCACTAGGTTTTCCTAATGCCACTACTCGATAATGTTTTTCGTTCATATATCGAGTAACCCTTCGGATAGTCCCCCCTTTACCCGCAGCATCTCTTCCTTCAAATAACACAATCATCCGTTTGTTGTTGTTTTCTAGATACTCTTGCATCTTGATAAGTTCTGCTTGGTATGGTTTTAGAGATTGTTCTTGTAAATATTTCTTCACAGCTTTTTTTTGGGTTTGTTTTAGCTTGGTATAATCATTGATAAGTTCTTCAAATTTCATTTTCTTATGACCAACCAAAACATATTCGGGATTTTGCAATTCAGTCAATTCTATCTCTTTCATACAATACAACCTTTTAGAAATAAGTTTTGCATAATTATACCAAATATTCTTGCGTATTGCGATGTTTTTTGGTATGATTTATAAGACGTAACTCCAAACTTACATCGAAATATCACAAAGGGATTTGCTTGAGATTAAAGATTATTTTGTATTTGATATTCACATTTTATCTAGTTATATTAGTCAGAGTATATCAGCTAGCCATCAAAGAGCATAAACATTACTCTTCTTTGGCACTAAATAACACACATAAGGTGCTTTATATCAAACCAAAAAGAGGTATTATTTATGATGCACACAATGTCCCGATTGCATATAACGAATTGAGATTTTCAATCCTCCTCAAACCCCATCTTACCACACCAACATTACAAAAGACACTGCAATTTATCAATACGTATTTACCCATCGATATTCAAAAAGTAACCAAAATTTATCGTCGCAACAATTCCTTTTATAATCATGATGATATTCCTATTGTAGAGTATATCAAATACCAAGATATCATCAATGTAATGCCGATTCTTATCCACAACCCCAACCTCACTATTGAATCGGATTATTTAAGGATATATCCATTTAAAGAAGTGTTAAGTCATATTGTAGGGTATGTGGGGAAAGCTAACAAAAGCGATGTTGCTAAAAATCCGGAGCTGAAATATATCAAATTGACCGGTAAAAACGGGATAGAAAAACAATACAACAAAATCCTCACAGGTACATTAGGCAAAAAAAACGTTATAGTTAATGCCAAAAACAAAATCATCAAAGAGCTTAATTCTACCAAAGCCCTCTCTACTAATATCCAACTCCACATTGATTCAACATTGCAAAAATTTATCTATAATCTATTAAAAAAGCAAGATAAAAAAGGTAGTATTATTGTGATGAAAACTACGGGAGAAGTGATTGCGATGGTGAATTATCCATCGTATGATGATAATTTGTTTGTAAGAGGTATTTCCACTAAAGAATGGCGTAAACTTATTCATAATAACTTCAATCCTTTCTTAAATAAAGCTATAGCCGGTTTGTATCCACCAGGATCTACCATCAAACCTTCATTAGGTCTTGTGGCTATTGCAAGTGGTAAACTCAATCCGTATCAAAAGATTTATTGTCCTGAGGAAATTGAGATAGGGCATAGGAAATTTAGAGATTGGAAAGAAGGTGGACATGGATATGTGGATATATTCAAAGCTATCAAGCGAAGTGTGGATGTGTATTATTACAAGATTGGATTGTTGCTTGGGATTGATTATATTGCTGCTAATCTCAAAAAGATGGGATTTGGCAAAAAAACACAAATCGATTTGCCAAATGAACGAAGTGGTATTATGCCAAATAAAATGTGGAAGAAGCGTAGATATCATCAAAGCTGGTATATGGGAGAGACTGTAAATGCCTCGATAGGACAAGGATATGTGCTTGTAACACCGATTCAAATCGCAGTTAATACGGCATTGATGGCTACTGGGAAATTACCAATCCCGCAAATCATACGAAAAATTGGCGATAAATATATCCCTACTAGGCAAAAAGATGTTCTAACTGCTACGCAGAAGAAATTTTTGCCGCTTATTCAAAGAGGGATGTGGCAAGTGTGTAACTCTATAGGTGGGACGGCGACGCGTCATTTAGCTAAATTGCCGTTTTTTATTGCGGGTAAGACAGGGACTGCACAGGTGCACTCTATCCCGCAAGATGTTAAAAAAAGAAAACGAGAAGATGAACTTGCGTATTGGAAGAGGTCGCATGCGTGGCTTACGACTTATGCACCGTTTCATAATCCGCAGTTTGTCGTAACGGCTTTGATAGAACACGGAGGGCATGGTGGTGAAGCAGCCGGTGGAGTTATTAGCCAGATATATCGTAAATTGATTCAAATGCACTATATCCAGCTAAAAAAACATCATAAAAAACGATAAATTTGGTATAATTACGCTAGATGTGCTTATAAGGAGTAAGATATGTTTAATAACGAACAATTAATGTCTATGTTAGAACAATTCAAAAATACATTAGCAAGTGAAGATAAAGTATACACAACATCAAGTGGGGGTGGCATGATTCAAGTAAGCATCAACGGTAAACTAGAAGTAACCGACATTACCATAGATGATAGTTTACTAGAAGATAAATCATCATTGCAAATACTCCTAATGAGTGCTATTAACGATGCGATTAAAATGGCGTTAGAAGATAAACAAGCACAAGCGATGAATTTATTTAGCGGTGTAAATATGCAATGAAAAAATTGCTATTTTTGCCTATTTTGGCGTTGGGGATAACTTATCCGGATTTTTCTTTGTGTTATAAACGTTATAAGAAATATACAATTATCCCTATTAGCAAATACTATTCAGTAACCGCACAAAAGCCTACCAAATATGTAAAATACGACGAGGATTTGGGGCTTTATTTGATTAAAACTTACAATAAAAAGTATATCCATTTTACCAAATCACACATGGGTGTATGGTTGGCTAGTATCACCAAAGATACCGTGTATTCCGGAAATTACGCCTCATATCAGCATGATGTATATAAACCGGCGAAATTTTCTACCAAAACAAGTGCTGGTAGTATAATGACGGATATTTTTTGTAATCCCGTGGGAATTGGCGTAAAGGGTGGATTTCTGACTAAGCGATATATTTACAAATTCATCACCTCAAAACCACCTCGCAAAGATTTCTTGAAATGGATGGGGATTATTTTTAATCGACAGTTGATTATTACTAAGATACTACCTGATTCACAAGCAGCAAAGCGATATTTATCAACAGGAGGTAGGATAGTAAGGATTAATAACCATCCGGTATATACAATTTGGGATATCAAAAAATACCTCCATCCAAAGAAAAACTACATCACTATTTTGCAAGATGGATTTGCATTTACGATAGAAGGATACAAATGATTAACTTTGAGAAGTTTTTAAAATCACATTTAATTACCAATCCCTCTTTCCATCCGTTTTTTCAGCAAGCAACAAATGAGATGTTGTTAGCCGGTGGAAAGAGATTTCGTCCGATGTTATTGCTTAGTATTGTGCGTCAGTATAATTCTTTGTTGATTGATAGTGCGTACTATGCGGCATTAGCGATTGAGATGATTCATACTTACTCTTTGATTCACGATGATTTGCCGGATATGGATGATGCTTCTTTAAGAAGAGGGCATCCGACTTTGCACACTACTTATGATACGCCGACTGCTATTTTAGTGGGCGATGGACTTAATACGTATGCGTTTTATTTGCTTAGCATCTCTCCTCTAAGTAGTGATACTAAAATAGACTTGATCAAAGAACTAGGGCTTGCTGCTGGACTTGAGGGGATGGTATTGGGTCAGGCTATAGATATTTATTTTGAAGATAAAGAGTTGCAATTAGATGAAGTGGAATTTATGCATATCCATAAAACAGCCAAATTAATTGCCGCAAGCTTGAAGATGGGGGCTATTATTGTCAATTTACCTACGGCAATACAGAGCCAACTATATGATTTTGGTATCAAACTTGGGTTGTTGTTTCAGGTCCAAGACGATATTTTGGATGTGACATTAGATGAGAGTGAGGCTGGAAAGGATACGAATGCGGATGGAGATAAAAATTCATTTGTTAAACTCCTTACATTACCAAAAGCGGTAGAATACGCTGATAGGCTAGCTAGTCAATTACAAAGTGAATTTGAGCAATTCGATACTCAATTACAGCTCGCTCTTGAAGAGATAATAAAGACATATCTTTATAGACATAAGGCGATGTTGTGATTATTGCACTATATAATATCAAAGGTGGAGTAGGGAAGACTTCTACTACGATAAATCTTGCTTATAATGCTTCTAAGAAATATAAAGTATTGGTGTGGGATTTGGATCCACAAGGTGCGAGCACGTTTTTTTTGGACCGAAAGGTAAAAGATGATAATTTTGTTAGCAAAGTAGAAAAAAAGGGGATAAGGAAATTTATCAAATCTACTCATCACAAAAACATCGACTTGATTCCGGCTGATTTGTCTCTTAAGGATATCGATAGACATTTAGAAGATGATAAGATGTTTAAGACATTACTTAAAGATATTAAAAAAGATTATGATTATATATTTATAGATTCACCTCCTACCCTCTCAATCATTTCCCAAAATATATTCAAAGTAAGTGATGTGATTTTGATACCGACTATTCCGACTATTTTGTCTGTTAGGACATACAATCAGATCGTAAAATACTTTAAGAACTATACCAAGAAAAAATATATCTTTACGTTCTTATCTATGGTAGATAAGAGGAAGAAGATGCATTTAGATATCGCCAAAAAAATCTTAAAACTCCCAAAAAAACAAATCCTCAAAACCCCTATTTATGACTCTGCGATTGTGGAGAAGATGGGTGAGGAACTCAATCCGGTGGAAATTTTTGCTCCTTATAGTGAGAGTGCCAAAGCATATATTCAATTGTGGCAAGAATTGCTGGAGAAATTAAAAACACTAAAGGAGAAAAAATGATAGAAGAACTGTTAAAACAAACCATAAGAACTATTCCAAATTTCCCAAAAGAAGGGATTATGTTCAAAGATATTACAACACTACTTAACAATCCTTCGGCTTTTAAGCAATTGATTGACTTTTTGTATGAACGTTATAAAGATAAGAATATCGATTATGTAGCCGGTATTGAGAGTAGGGGGTTTATATTTGGTAGTGCACTCGCTTATGCTTTAAATGCCGGATTTGTACCAATTAGAAAAAAAGGTAAATTACCCTACAAAACCGTGAGTAAACGGTATGAATTGGAGTATGGGTATGATGAGATTGAGATCCATGTAGATGCTTTTAGACCTAATTCAAATGTTTTATTAATTGATGATTTGATTGCTACTGGAGGGACTGCCGCAGCGGCTGTAGAACTTATCAAAGAAGTGGGTGCAAATGTGGTAGAGGCTTGTTTTATTATTGAGCTTACGTGTCTAAATGGAAGAGATAAGATTAACGCTGAAGTGTTTAGTATACTAAAAACAGAGTAGCCGATGGAATTTTTTAGTGAACTTGAGAAGTTATTTGCACTTGATGATTTGCATACCAAGCTTGAAGCATCACAACAATTCATCACAAATTTCCACAATGGCGTATTTGATTATAATCATCATTTGCCAATTAAGACATTTAGACCTACATACGAGGCTTTTTGTGAAATAGTGCCTCCACAAAAAGTGCCACGTAGAGGATTTGGAGATATTAAAAAAAGAGCCTATTTAATCCATGCAATCGCTCATATAGAGTATAGTGCTATTGATTTGGCTTTTGATGCTTGTTATAGGTTTAGAGAGATGCCTATGGAATTTTATCAAGATTGGATTGAGGTGGCTGATGATGAGATCCGTCATTTTAATATGATTTGTGAATTACTCAATGAGATAGGGTATCAATATGGGGATATTCCGGTGCATAATTCCCTCTATCAAGCAAGCATAAATACGCCAAATTTGATAGAGAGAATGGCTATTGTGCCGCGATGGCTAGAAGCCAATGGCTTGGATGCAAACGAACAAATTATCCACAAACTACAAAAATACGATGATAATTTAGCTAAAAAGCTTATAGATAATTTGTATGTAATATTGCAAGAGGAAATATCACACGTCCAAAAAGGGGACAAATGGTTTAAATGGGCTGCCCAAAAAGAAGGTTATGATCCCCAAAGTAAATATTTTGAGATAGTTAATAAATTTTACAAAAATATCAAAAAACCGCATATCAACATCAAAGCCCGCATGCAAGCTGGATTTAGCTGTGGGGAGCTTCAACAACTCTCTAAAAATAAAATAGAGTGCTAGCATGCATTATTCATTTTTGGTAAGTTTCGTATTAGTATTGATTGTGCTTTTGTATTCTTACAAAGCCGATTTAGGTATTTCTACTCAACTTCTCAAAAACTCCATCCGAGCTTTTGTGCAGTTGAGTATTTTGGGGTATTTTTTAGTCTACATTTTTCAAATTCACAATTTTTATATTTTATTGGTAGTGATTTTTGCAATGATTGTATATTCTGCATATATTGCCAAAAATCGAGTAGAAGTGCCATTTAAGATTGCTTTTGTTAGTATATTTTTATCTACTGTTATTGTGTTGGGATTGGTTGTAGCTTTGGGTATTATTTCCACTAATGCTAATGAATTTATCCCTATTGGTGGGATGGTAGTTGGAAATAGTCTAAATACTTTTACTATTAGTATAGATAGATTAAAGCGGGAAATATCTTTGCAAACAGAGCTTATTGAGGCTTATGTTGCACTTGGTGCAAGTATTAAGCAAGCATACTCGCAACTCCAAAAACAAGCCATTAAAGCTAGCTTAATCCCTACGTTAAATATGCTACAAACTATCGGAGTTGTAGCTATTCCAGGTATTACTACCGGTATGTTGCTTGCGGGGGCAGACCCCCTAATTGCAGTGAGTTATCAATTGGTGATTATTTATATGCTTGTGAGTATCAATCTATTTAGCAGTTTATTTGGAGTGCACTTTTTTACCTATCAATTACGCTCACACCGCTTCTAACTATCTCAATTGGGTTATATCGTTTAATCCCTTTGATAAAATTATCGATTCTAGCAGGTCTATCGATAATTGTTGCGACGATAAAATCATCACTTACATTAGAGATGCTACCGTTGTAACATCTAGCTAACGCGTCAATATCGCTTAGTGAGTTTTCAATAGGAAATTTGACCATAGCCATCTCTTTTTCGATGAAATTATCACTCTCGATGACTTTATACACAGGCACTAGCTTATTTAGCTGTTTTGCTATTTGTTCAAATACATGCGGTTCACCTTGTGTGGCGATAGTCATTCTTGAATAATTACTTTGAGGGATTGGAGCAACTGTAAGTGAATCGATATTATATCCTCTTCCGGCAAATAAATTTACTACTCTTGCCAACACTCCATGTTCGTTTTCTACAATTACTGATAATATCTTTTTCATTGACTATCCTTTATTTTCTATTGCTTTTGGGTCGTGATATTCTACAATTGTATTACTCAAGCTCTCTCCAGCTGGAACCATTGGCAATACGATCTCTCTTCTATCTATAATCACATCTATCATCACTGGCACAGGTTGTTTAATAGCGTCGTTTAATGCTTGGATAAATTCTTCTTTTGTTTTTACTCTATATCCTTTACCTCCGCATGCTTGTGCTAATTGAACAAAATCAGGTTGGATTGATAAGTCGGTCTCAGCTAGCCTATCATCATAAAACATAGTTTGCCATTGTCTTACCATCCCTAGGTAGTTGTTATTTAGAATGATGTTAATTACCGGTAGTTTGTATTCGTATGCGGTTACTAACTCTTGAATATTCATAAGAATACTTCCATCACCGCTGAAATTTACTACTATTTTATCTTTTTTAGCTCTTTTAGCACCTATGGCCGCTGGAAATCCAAATCCCATCGTCCCAAGACCCCCACTTGTAATAAATTCTCTTGGATATGTGAACGGATAATATTGTGCTGCCCACATTTGATGTTGTCCTACATCGGTTACTACAATCGCTTTATCTGCTAAAATTTCCCCGGTTTTTTGGATAACCCATTGAGGTTTTAATACTTTGTCGCTATCATGGAAAGATAGTGGATGGAGTTGATTGTATCTCTCTACAATATTTCTAAAATAAGCATATTGTTCCGGATCGATTTGGGATTTGATAAGAGGCATCATATCTTCTAATACGTTTTTTAAATCACCTACGATTGGATAGTCTGCATGCACAATCTTAGAGATGCTAGTAGGATCGATATCTATATGGATGATTTTCGCATCTTTTGCAAACTCATCAAGCCTTCCAGTTACCCTATCATCAAATCTCGCCCCAAGTGAGATAATCAAATCCGCTTCAGCCATTGCCATATTAGCTGCATACGTTCCATGCATCCCAACCATTCCCAAATTCAATGGATCATCATATCTTAATACTCCCTTTGCCATAAGTGTCTCAACAGCTGGGATTTGTGTAGTATGCACAAATTCACGCACCAATGTTGCACTATTAGATAAGATAGCCCCACCACCTATGTATACTAGAGGTTTTTTAGCTTGTTTGATCGCTTCTACTGCTTTTTTGAGTTGTCGTTTATTTCCTTTGGTATTTGGTTTGTATGTTTTTAAATCCACCTCTTTTGGATAGACAAACTCGGTCTTGGCTGCTGTGACGTCTTTTGGGATATCTATATGCACCGGTCCAGGTCTTCCACTTTTGGCTAAATAAAACGCTTCTTTGATAATATAAGCCAAGTCTTTGACATCTTTTACTAGAAAATTGTGCTTAGTGCACGGTCTTGATATACCAACGGCATCGATTTCTTGAAATGCATCTGTCCCAATTAGTCCAGTAGGCACTTGCCCAGAAATTACCACAAGCGGTATTGAGTCTGTATATGCAGTCGCAAGTCCGGTTACACCGTTTGTAAATCCTGGTCCACTTGTGAGAAATGCTACTCCCACTTTACCCGTAGCCCTTGCGTATCCATCAGCCGCATGGACAGCTGCTTGTTCGTGGCGTGTTAGAATGTGTTCAAAAGAATCTTGTTTATAGATCTCATCATATACATTCATAATAGCCCCACCAGGATAACCAAATACTACCTCTACACCCTCTTGTATCATACTCTCAATTACGATTTTCGCACCGCTCATTTTCATAAAAAAGCCTTTATAAAAAGTTTTAAGCTATATAGCTTGAATTGTGTAATTATACCAAAACTTTGTATTTTACCAAAATCTTATTTTTTGCAAAAATATTTAGTAAAAGTTTGTTTTTTTGATACAATGCCAAGTAAAAAGGAATTGTTTTGAAAATAGCTATTGCATGTGATTGGTTGAGTAGTTATAACGGTGCTGAGAGATGTATAGAGAGTTTTGTAAATTTATATCCTGATAGTCAACTTTATACGTTGGTTGATTTCTTGCAAAATAGGGATTTTATCCAAAACAAATCCACCCATACCTCTTTTATCCAAAATTTGCCACTCGCACGGAAATATTTCCGTTATTACTTACCTTTATTTCCGTATGCAATTGAAAATTTTGATTTGAGTCGATACGATATTATTTTGTCTTCTTCTCATTCAGTAGCCAAAAACATCCTTACACACTCTTTGCAAACGCATGTGTGTTATTGTCATACACCGATGCGTTATGCGTGGGATTTGTATTTTGAATATATCAACCAAACCAATCCACTAGTTAAAAATATACTCAAACTAGTCTTACATAAGATTCGGATTTGGGATGTAGTAGGTGCAAATAGAGTGGATTATTTTATTGCCAATTCACATTTTATTAGTAACAGAATCAAAAAAATCTACAACAAACCCTCAAAAGTGATATATCCACCAGTAGATGTGGATAAGTTTGAATATTGCGATAAAAAAGAGGATTATTATATCACCGTTTCACGATTGGTGCCATATAAAAGGGTGGATTTAATAATCCAAGCCTTTAATCAAACTAATAAAAAATTGATCGTAGTAGGACAAGGAGAGATGCTAGATGAACTAAAATCGATAGCTAATAGTAATATCGAATTTAGCGGCTATGTGCCGCATAAACAAATGGTGCAACTACTCAAAAAAGCCAAGGGCTTTGTTTTTGCGGCATTGGAGGATTTTGGTATTAGTGTGGTTGAAGCATTGGCATGTGCTACTCCTGTAATTGCTCTAAATAAAGGGGGAACTAAAGAGAGTGTGATCCCATCTGTAGGGGTGTTGTTTGATAAACAAGATCCCCAAGACTTACTAGATGCTATTAATCGCTTTGAGAAGATAGAGTGGGATTATCCGCACATTCGTAATTATGCTTTGTCGTTTGATAGGAAAGTGTTTGAGGCTAAAATCAAGGAGTTTATTGACAATATTTCATATACAACATCCTCTTAAATGCTTCCATACTTAATCTATTTTTTTGATAAGATAATAAATCCCATCCTTAGCAGTAGGGACTAGGAAATATCGAATCGGTATTTTTTGGTAAGTAATATTAGATGGAGTAAATTTGATAGTAGGATAATCTATCCCTCCCCGAAAGAGCTGATTGCACCGCATAATTCTTGTAATTGTTTTTAGTGTGGCATTTGGAATATTGTCGTTTTCAAACACCCATTTTGAATATTCACTACAACTTGGATAATATCGACAATTATTTCCAAGTATAGGTGATATGAATTTTTGATAAAAATTTATAACCTTGATAAACATCTCAAAGCATCTTTTTGGAGTTGTTGAAAACCGAAGTCTTTTGTAGCGGGCTTAGCCAAGAAGATGTGCCAACCCGATCGTAATTTTGCCTCTCGTGCAATAGCCCTAAAGCGTCTTTTGAGTTTGTTTCTTACAACAGCATTTCCGACTTTTTTTGATACTACAAAACCAAATTTTAATTCATCATTGGGCAAAGATATCACAGTCAAAGACTTGCTATAACATCTTTTCCCTTTTTTATATACTAGATCAAATTCCGTTTTTGTTTTTAATGTGATTAAACCGCTAATCTTTTTCTACCTTTAGCTCTTCTTCTATTGATAACTTTTCTTCCGTTTTTAGTTTTCATTCTTGCTCTAAAACCATGTGTTCTTTTTCTTGATACGTTACTTGGTTGGTATGTTCTTTTCATTAGGTCTCCTTGAGAAAATTTTTAGTTTGGAATTTTACTATATTTTTTATTGATTTTCAACTCTATTATCAAAAACTTTCCTTAAAATACCAAAAAACATCTCAATTTATGTATCTTTACTAAAAAATGACGTAAGCTTACTCAATCCCGTCTTTATTCCGGCATATTTCATAATTTTGGCAATTTTTTTCCACGTATCTTTATCATAACAAGGATTAGGGCACTTGCGGCACCTTGGTTTTTCATCATGTGGACAGTTTTGTAAGTTGGAGATAGCAATCTCAAAAAGCTCGGCACATTCATTACATAGAGTGCACTCTATTTGAATAGTTTGGTTGTGATAAGCGATAGTATAATTTCTGCTGCTAGCTAGATGATGTTTGTCGTGACAGTATATCTCAAAAAATTTTTTAAGTGTCATAACTTCATTGGTAAACTTCTCAAACGTCATATATTGCCTTTAAATATGTGTAATTGTATCTAATTTTTCAAAATCGATTTTTTTTGGTATAATTATACCAAAATTACCGGTGTAGATTGCACGGGTTATGTAGATTTTAATATAAAGAGTAAGAATGAGTAGGATCAAACCACATCAATTTTTAAAAGAATTAACATGCTTGTATGTAGAAGATAACGAATTTATCAGAGAATCCTTTTCGATGTTAATTAGCAGATACTTCAAAGAAGTTGTGATTGCTTCAAATGGTGAAGAGGGGTATGAGAAATTTTTGCAAGTTCATCCGGATATTATCATAAGCGATATTAGAATGCCGGTGATGGATGGGCTTGATATGGTCAAAAAAATCAAAGAACATTCACCCGATATATTTGTGATATTTACAACCGCCTTTACCGATATAGAATATTTAAAGCAAGCTATTGATTTGGGGGTAGAGGGGTATATTACCAAGCCAGTAGACAAACAAAAACTCCTCAAGAAACTCAATCTACTAGCACAATTTCTCAAACAACAAAGAGACTCTCAAGAGTTGCTAGAATTATTAGAGAGTATTTTTAACAAACAACCAAATCCGACTGTTTTGATAGACGGACAGGCTATTAAGCTTGCTAATAGTGCTTTTAAACTCATGTTCGGTTTTACAAGTGCCGATGAGTTTTTTGAGCAATTTCCTCTTGATTTATCTAAGACTACGCAAGAGATCACAATTCAATATGAAGATAAATCAGTGACATTTGAGGTGCATATCCAAAAACTCGGTTCGAAATTGTTAGTTGTGCTAAATGATATCTCCTCACTTGAAAATCAGATTCTTACAGATTCCCTAACCAAACTTTATAATAGAAAAATTCTAGCAAAAGTTCTGCCAAGCTTGGAATCAACACGCAGATGTTTATTAATGATGGATATAGACCATTTCAAACAAATCAACGATAATTATGGTCATTTAGTAGGGGATAGAGTGTTGGTGCAATTGAGTGAATTACTCAAAAATTCTATTAGACGAGATGATATCTTAATTCGCTGGGGTGGTGAGGAGTTTTTGTTGATTTTGGATAATGTATCTGATATTGATATTGCGTACAAAGTAGCCAACTCATTGCGGCACAAAATTGAGGAATTTACGTTTGATTTTGTAGAGAGAGTGACGTGTAGTTTTGGGGTGTGTTGTGGTGTAATTAGCCAAGATTCATTTGAAATGCTAGTAGAAAAAGCGGATAAGGCATTGTATGGAGCAAAACAAACCGGTAGAAATAAAGTGATAAAGAGTGAAGAATGCTAGTAAGAGATATTTATAACAAACTCAATCAAATTTCCCCTTTTGAATTGCAAGAATCGTGGGATAATAGCGGGTTGATAGTAGGTGATTTTGACAATGAAATACAAACGGTTTATTTGTCGTTGGATTTGGATTTGGATTTGGTGGATGAGCTTGCTGCAAATTCCCTTATTATCACTCATCATCCACTTATCTTCAAACCTCTAAAACAACTTATCCCCGTATCGTATGAACAAAAAATAGCAATTAAACTTATTCAAAAAAATATCTCTCTTATCTCAATGCATACGAATTTTGATAAAACACATCTCAACAAATACGTTATGAGCGAGGTTTTAGGCTTTGAAGGTATACAGAGTGACGACTTTGTATTGAGTGCGAATGTGGATATGGATTTTGATGAATTTGTCAAATATATAAAAGCTAGATTTAATCTTACACACATAACCACAGTCCAATCACACCACAAAGTTCGTTCATTTAGTTTAACTACCGGTAGTGGAATGTCACTCTTGCCTAGTATTACGACAGATGTATTTCTAACTGGTGATATCAAATATCACGAAGCGATGCAGGCTAAAGCACGCAATATTTCTTTGATTGATATTACGCATTACGCTAGTGAACAATACTTTCCGCATGCATTATCCGCTTTGCTTCATTTTGATACACAAATTGTCACATCACACAATCCATTTGTTATTAAATAACTTGTTGGCGTATTGTGTGTGCTTGTAAACAATTTGTGTCAAAAATACACAAAAATTCTAATATTTTGTGCAATATTCCAAAAATTATGATATAATATCCTCTCAATTTTAACAAAGGAGCCTATGATGCCTAAAATGAAAACAAACAGAGGTGCCGCAAAAAGATTTAAGCTCAAAAAAAGCGGAAAAATCAAAAGAGGTAGTGCATTTAGAAGTCACATCCTAACTAAAATGTCACCAAAAAGAAAAAGAAAATTAAGAAGTCCAAAACACGTGGACAAAACAAACGTAAAACAAGTAAAAGAACTTTTAGCAAAATAAAAGTTTCCACCTATTTACGAAACAATAGGTTAAGTTGGCAAAGCCACACCTAAGAAATCAAACACAAGGTAAAGGATAAAAAATGAGAGTAAAAACAGGAATCGTAAGAAGAAGAAGACACAAAAAAATCCTAAAAATGGCAAAAGGATTTTATTCAGGTAGAAGAAAACATTTTAGAAAAGCAAAAGAACAAATTGAGAGAAGTTTAGTATACGCATTTAGAGATAGAAGACAGAAAAAAAGAGATTTTAGAAAACTATTTATCATTAGAATCAATGCAGCGTGTAGATTAAACGACATTAATTATTCAAGATTTATTCATGGACTTAAAAAAGCAAATATCGAGTTAGATAGAAAAATCTTAGCTGATTTGGCTATGAATCATCCTCAAACATTTGCTAAAATCGTAGAAAAAGCAAAATCAGCTCTATAATGAGCTTTTTGCTACTTTTTATCACCCTCTAATAGACTGCATTACAAATTTCACAAAAAATATTTATTTTTAAGGATAATTTTGCTATAATTACGGCATAGCTGGTTTTACTCGGAGAAAATCTCGTAAAATCGGTGAAATATATTTCTTTATAACTCGAATTGCCTTATAAAATAAGATAAGTATCGTTTGTGATACTTCTATCTATAATTCATTTATCTTATTTTATTGGCGATTTTGGTTATGAAAATTTATATCACAAAGGGATATTTATGTATGTATATTACATCAGCGAAGGTAAGTATACTGACCGGAATATAAAGTTGTTAGAGAAGTATATGGATGTAGAGTTTATTCCCAAGAACAAATACGATTCTATGTATCTTCTCTCAAAAAATCTCCAAGACGCCATAATTATCAGTAACGATATCAATATCCTTCACAGTCTAATTCAAGAGGAGGAAGCAGATATATTGTTGAGTGTGTATATTTGTGATTGCAACAACACTTGCTTAGAACAATCACTAAAAAAACATATCGATATTTGTTTACCTCCGAAATTTAGCGAGGATAGTATACAAGAGTTGGAAAAAAGAGCGGATGAGATGTTGGAAGTGCACCATCTCCAAGAGGAGAAAAAAGAGTTAATTAGAACAAACAAAGTCTTACACGAATCGATAGAATATGCAGCACTTATTCAATCGGCTTTGTTGCCGGATAATAAGGTTATTAGGAAGTATTTCAATGAGTATTTTGTGATTTGGCATCCTCGTGATGGTGTGGGTGGTGATGTGTATTTCTTTGATGACATCTCAGATAAATTAGCACTTTTTGTGATTGCGGATTGTACGGGGCATGGTGTGCCAGGTGCACTTGTTACTATGATGGTAAGTTCTGTATATAATGAGATTCTTAAGGAAATTTCACACGGAGAGTTACTCTTTTCACCGGGAAATATTTTAAGTGAATTTAATATCAAACTCAAAAGATTGCTCAAACAAGAAAAAAGCACGAGCGGAAATATTACAAACGTAGGATTTGATGGGGCTGTTGTTTGTTACAACAAAGAAAAAAAAGAGTTAAAATACGCTGGGGCTAATTGTCCTTTGTTTTGCGTAAAAGGAAATGAGCTAAAGGTTATTAAGGGTGATAGATTTTCTATCGGTTACAAAGAAAGTGATACCGGTTTTGTATTTAAAGAACACAAAATTTCATTTGCCCTAAATGAAGATGGTATTATCTATTTAACAACTGACGGTTATATTGATCAAATCGGTGGTGATAAAGGATTCCCGTTTGGTAAAAAAAGACTTACGAAGTTAATTGAGGAGTATCATTCGTATTCATTGGCTGACCAACAAGAAGTATTTTTGAATGCTTTAGAGGAGTACAAAGGAAATCACGACCAAATAGATGATATTACGGTAGTTGCTCTTAGAACTTCAAAAACAATAACCCAAGAAGAAGGGTTATACCAAAAAGATGAAGACAAAATCAACGTAATGCTTGTGGATGACTCGAGAATTTCAAGAAAAATTATCGGAAGTGTAGTAAAAGAACTCGGTTATAATATAGTAGCTGAGGCTAAAGACGGTAAAGATGGATTAGAAAAATATAAAAAAGTCCATCCGGATGTTGTGCTTACGGATATTGAGATGCCAGAAATGGATGGATATGAGATGGCACAGAAAATTTTAGAATATGATAAAAAAGCGAAAATATTTGTAATTACGTCTATTGTAAATGCTCAATTTATCAAAAAGATCCTATCAATTGGAGTATTGGATGCTATCAAAAAACCTGTTAACAAACAAAAACTCCAAATGACATTGGAAAAATTCCTATAGAAAGGTAGCAGATGGCTATTACGTTTACCCAAAGTGAGTTAACAATAGACAATATAGAGCAAAACTATGATACTATCAAAGCTCATTTGGATGAGAATCCTATCGAGCTTGATTTGGGAAATATCGAAGTTTTGGATCTAGCGAATATTCAGATGTTTTTGTCGCTAAGGAAATATTGTCACACTCTAAATAAAGAATTCAAGATACAGAATGTAGACTCAAACCAAATCAAAGAAGAGTTGAAGTTATTTAAATTAATATAGAGGGTTGATTATGAATGAAGATTTGAAACTGTTTTTAGAAGATTCAGAAGAACAATTAGAGACGATGGAGGAAGTGCTGATAGATATTACGGAGCTTCCTTCTTTGGATGATGTCACAAAAGATCAAATCAATGCCGTATTTAGAGCGATGCATACCATCAAAGGAAATGCTGGTATGTTCGGGCTAGATGAGATTGTTTCTTTTACCCACAAAGCGGAGAGCTTGTTGGATAAGGTAAGAAATGATGAGGTGAAGTTGACAAAAGAGCTTGTGGATCTATTTTTGAAAATCAATGATCACGTGCGAATGCTTGTGGAATTGAGTGTAAATGAACAACAAATGGATGATGACCAAAAAGCCCAACATAACGAGCTTTTAGAAGCAATGAAGAAATACTTAGATGCCAAAGAGCCAGTAGTGCCAGTGGCGGATGAAACAGTAGTGGTAGAAGAAGATCAAGCGGATTTTGATGGTTATGATATTACGATTGAACTTTACGAAGATTTCTTTCTTAAAAAAGAGGATATTTTCGCTATCTTCAAGTTGTTAGACGTTATTGGAAATATTATTGATTTTGAGACTGATGTTTCACGATTGCCAGAATTTGATAAATTAGATCCTAAAAAAGCTTATATCAGATTCCATTTTATGTATCAAAGTGATGAGACGTTAGAGAATATTGTAGATAATTTTGAATTACTAAAAGGGCTTGTAAATATCGTTATCAAAAAACAATCGCAAGTGGTGTATGAACTAGATCCTCAACACCCAATCCAATCATCGCCGCAAGAAGAGCCAAAACCACAAGAAGAAGCAAAACCACAAGACGTTTCGACACCGCCAGAAGCACCAAAAGCACCAGAAGCACCAAAAGCCCCAGAAGCACCAAAACCGCAAGAAGCAGCCAAAGCCGCTCCTCCAGCAAAAAAACAAGAGAAAAAGTCGTACACTCTAAGAGTTAATTCAGAAAAAGTAGATATGCTGATGAATAAAATCAGTGAAATGGTTATCCTAAATGCTAGATTGATTCAATACGCGATGGATAAGAATGATTTTGAATTAGAAGAAAATGTTCTTAAGATGAGCGATTTGATTGAGAAAATTCGTGATGGTGTAATGAATATTAGAATGGTGCAAGTTGGGGATAGTTTTGCGAAATTTAGAAGAATTATCCTTGAAACTGCCAAAAAAGTAGGAAAAGATGTACATTTTGAAATTGTAGGTGGTGATACTGAACTTGATAAAAGTATGGTAGAAAAAATCACGGATCCACTTATTCATATATTAAGAAATAGCGTAGATCACGGGATCGAGACTCCAGAGGAGAGAGTAGCCAAAGGTAAACCACCAAGAGGGACTATTATTCTCAAAGCTTATCCGGATTCAGGGATGATTGTTATTGAAATTAGTGATGATGGTAGAGGTATCAATAAAGATAGAATTTTACAAAAAGCTATCGAAAAAGGTATCGTACCAAAAGATGCTAACCTAAGTGAGCGAGATATTTACAATCTTATGTTTGCTCCAGGTATCTCGACAGCGGATAAGATTTCTGATATATCTGGTCGTGGTGTTGGGATGGATGTAGTTAAGAAAAATATCGATTCACTAAGAGGCTCTATCGATATTCAAAGTGAGATTGATAAAGGAACGAAAATTACTATTAGACTTCCTTTAACGCTTGCTATTATCGATGGATTTTTAGTGAAAGTAGCAAATGTGAAGTATGTAATACCTCTAGAGCTTATCAAAGAGTGTATCGAGCTTACTCCAACTCAAAAAGAAAAAGTGCAAAAACACGGTTATATTGCACTAAGAAAGAAAATTTTACCGATTCTTGATATGAAAGAGTTTTTCGAGATTAAAACCGATAAGTCATTAAGAGAAAATATCGTAATTGTAAGATATGGAAATCTGGAAGTAGGATTGTTGGTGGATGAGTTTTATGGAGAATTCCAAACAGTAATCAAGCCGTTGGGCGAATTGTTTGAAAAAGTACAAGGAATTTCAGGAGGAACGATTCTCGGAAGTGGAGAAGTAGGGTTGATTTTTGATATTCCAAGACTAATAGAATACAGAATAGCATTAGAACTAAAAAAAGGAGAATAAAATGGGAAAAAAGAAAAAAAATAATGACGTAATACAAATTTCAAAAAGAGACTTCGAAGAATTAATGTCGTATCTATCTGAGATTGAGGATGGTAATTTTGATGCGAAATTAACAGTATCTGGCGATGAAGCATTTGTTATAGGTAAGAAAATTTCTGGAATAGTAGCAAATATTAAACATTTCGAGGAAGATATCTCAAAAGTAGCACTTGATGCACTAAAAGGTAACTTAACTTCGTATGTAAATGCAAGCAGATATAAAGGTGTGTTTTTTGATATGGCAAGTAAGCTAAATGAATTTGTAGAGCTTGTAGATAAAGCCGTAAAAGATATTTTAGGTGCAACAATAGCTCTTCAAGAAGGTGATTTTGATAAGAGAATTACCAATGAATATAGTGGTGAATTCAATATCCTCAAAGATGCTATCAATACTACAGCTCATACGTTGGCAAATTTCGTAACCGATGTGAATTATCTTACACAACAAGTATTAGAAGGACATCTAAATACTAAAATCGATGAATTCAAATATAAAGCAGGGTATGGAGTAATTGTAAGAAATATCAACTCAGTAGCGGCAACGTTACAGCAAATTATCAATAGAATCAAAGAAGCGACAGATGAAATAGCTGATGCGGCAACTAGTATCTCATCAACAGCACAAGTTATTTCTTCTGGTGCGGAAGAGCAAGCAAATTCACTCGAAGAGATTGGAACAAGTGTGGAAGAGATTAGTGGTGGTATTAGCGAAACGGCTAAAAACACTCAAAGAACTAAAGAGGTAGCAAAAGAATCAGCTAATATTGCTGAACAAGGAAGTAGTGCTGTATTAAAAACTGTTGAAGCGATGGAGAAAATTGCGGAGGAGATTAGAATTATTGAAGATATTGTATATCAAACCAACTTGCTTGCACTTAATGCAGCAATTGAAGCGGCAAGAGCTGGGGAACATGGGAAAGGATTTGCGGTTGTTGCAGCAGAAGTTAGAAAACTTGCAAGAAGAAGCCAAACAGCTGCGGAAAAAATCTCTAAAATTACCAAAGATAGCGTAGATATCTCAAAAGAAGCAGGAGAGCTTATCAAAAGTATGCTGCCAAAAATCGAAGAAACGGCTACGCTTATTAATGATATTTCAAATGCGACCAAAGAACAAGAAATCGGTATTAGTCAGATTAATACGGCAATTGGTGAGCTAAATAACATTGCTCAGTCTAACTTAAATGAGGCAAATTCATTAGCATCATCAAGCGAAGAGTTAACATCACAAACATCTGAGGTTAGCAAAATTTTATCAAGATTTGACTTAGGAAGCGGTATTAGTTATCAAAAAGAACAACCATCACAAAGCCAATCATCATCTGAATTTGATTTGAGAAATTTTGAAAGATTTTAAAAATGCAAAGATATTTATTATTCAAACTAAACGATGAAGTTTATGCAATAAATTCATCGGAAATTAGAGAGATTATCGATTATACGCAAATTACTCCTATACCAAAGATTAATACGGCGGTTTTAGGAGTGGCGAATATTAGAGGAGAGTTGTATGGTGTAATTGATCTTAAAAAAAGATTAAACCTACCCCCTCGTCAGCTTACCAATAGAGCGTCGTTTGTTTTGGTAAATGCGTATGGACAAAAAGATAATCAAAAAGTAGCCCTTTTAGTAGATAGCGTAGAAGAGGTTACGGAAGTAAGAGAACGCGACGTGTTAGCACCTGTGGAATTTGGGACAAAAATCGATATTAAATTTGTAGAAAATATTATTCGCTATGGCGATAAAGAAAATGAATATGCGATAGCTTTAAAAATGCCGGTTGTGGTGGATTTGGAAGAATTATCAAAAACAAAGGATTAAGATGGGGCTTGGATTTGATGATGAAATAAACGAAGAAGAATTGGATTTATTGGAGATTGTTACTGCCGATACGAAGAATATGACAAGTCAGTTTCTTATCTTTAGAGACTATAGGGATGAGCTCTTTGCTATTAACGTATCTAAGATTAGGGAGTTGTTGGAATTTCATGAGATTGACATGATTAGAAATGACAAGGCAAAAGGATATGTAAAGGCAACTGCCGATGTGAGAGGAAATCTGATACCTATTGTGTATTTTGATGAATGGTATAGCAATGAGAGATTGGATGATAAAGAATACAGACTTGTCGTATTGGCAAGTTTTGGTGGACATGAGTTTGGTATAGTTGTAAAAAATGTGGAATATATTGCCACAATCTTGCCGGAGTATATGCAAGAGAGTAATGACAAAGAGCTTAAAGCTACATTCGTAGCTAAAATCAGACTTGATGGTAAAAATTACTTGTGTACAATCTTTGACGGTGATAAGATGCTATTGGATATCTTTGAAGAAACTCAAGCCGGAGCGAAGACAGAAGATGTAGAGGATTTTGAGCATGATAATAAAACGAAATTTATCCTTTTTGCCGATGATTCTAAGTTTGTAAGAAATATTGTAGGAAATACTATCAAAAAAATGGGAATTCCTTACAAAGTGTTTGAAAACGGAAAAGAGTTGTTAGCAGAATTGGAGAAAATGAATCCGGACGAAGTGGGACTTGTTATTACCGACTTGGAAATGCCGGTGATGGATGGAAAGGCGTTAATTAGTGAGATTAGACAACGCCCAGAATTTGATAAACTCCATATTTTAGTGCATACAAATATGAGTAATGATGTATTAACTGAATCATTAATCGAGGCTGGAGCAACAGAAGTAATAGCTAAAATCAACGCCAAAAGATTATCAAAGAAAATAGAGAAGTATTATGCAAAAGATAGAGTTACTAACGCTGAATGATTTTACATCTTTTCAAGATTTGATTTTAAAAGAGACGGGTATTAAATTGTCAAATACCAAAAGGACTCTTTTACAAACCAAAATCTTAGAGAGGATGAAAATCAAAAAAATAAAAACATTTAAAGAATATTACCATTATATACTCAAGCACCCAGATGAAAAGGCATATGTGATCAATTTTGCCACTACGAATGAGACATATTTTTTTCGTGAAAAGAGACATTTGGAATTTTTCAAAAAACATGTGGCTCTTGAACTACCAAAGATTAGGCTTTGGTCTGCTGCAGCAAGTGTCGGAGCAGAAGCTTATACTCTAGCGATGATTTTAAAAGAACTTGGTAGGCAATTTGAGATTATTGGAACAGATATTAATCATGAAGTAATCCATAAAGCCAGACAAGGTGTATATCCTATCACTTGGGCTAAAAATATCCCAGATGAATATCTCAAAAAATACTGTTTACGCGGTAAGAACGACTATAAGGGATGGTTTATGATAGGAAATGCAATTAAGAAAAATGTGAAATTCAAAGTTGCGAATTTATTATACCCACAAAAGGATTTGGGATTGTTTGATGTGATTTTTCTCAAAAACGTTTTGATTTATTTTGATGATAAAACCAAGAAAAAAGTAGTAGAGAATGTATTGCACAATCTCAAGACAGACGGATATTTGTTTATCTCTCTAACAGAAAATATAGATCACTTAAAAATCGATAGATTACACAAAGTAGATTCTTCCGTATACCAACTAAAGGACAACTGATGAAGAAGAAATTGAAATTTATTACAATTTCAAGCAAAGGGGGAGTTGGTAAAAGTGCTATTTCCATGCAGGTGCTTGCTCCCTATTTATATGAGAAAAACAAGCAAAAAAAGATAGATTATTTTGAGTTTGATGATGAAAATATAGATTTGTTAAGTTATGGTGATAGTAACCTTACAAAAAGGGAACAAGTAGAAATCGAGGAATTTATTATTGTAGATAAATTAATAGAAGTTTTTTCTAAAAAGGGAGCGTGTGTGGTGGATGTAGGCGGTAACCGTTCTGCATCGATTATATTAGAAGCTATTGAGACAAGTGGAATAGGGGAGCTTATTGATATGGCTGTAATTCCTATGCTTGATGGTGAGCAAGATGCTATTAACGCCAAAAAAGTATACGACAAACTAAAAAGTGCCAATCCAAATATGAATATCGTATTTGCACTCAATAGAGTTATTAATCCAAAGTATTTAGAGTATCAATTTGAAAATTTCTTTGGGGATATTAGAGGGATTTTTAAGAATATTTTTTATTTACAAAGCTATATTGATCATAAAGACAACTATATCGCCATAGAAAACAGCGACCTTATCAAATTTAGTAGAAGATTTGGGATCACCATATACGAAATAGCAAATTCCAACAGGGATTTTACTACTCAGATAAAAAACCATGACGATATTAACGAAGCCAAACTTTTGATGTTTAAAAACTATATTTACCAAAATTCCAAGAAATATTACCAAACAACAATTAAAAGGTGTTTTGATAAGTTTGAGGAAATCTTGAATGATTAAGATTTTTTTAATTGACGCTTCTATTAAAAATAGAACTCTAATCAAGCAATATTTAGCTTTTGAGAAAGATATCAAAGTAATAGGCGAAGCAAATGATCCAATCGATGCCATGAAGGTATTTTCAGCGGTTGGATTGCCGGATGTGTTTTTGGTAAGTGCACATTTAGAGAAAATATCGATTTTTGATTTTTTAAAAAAACTCAAAGAACAAAGACCGATTCCAACAATTGTTTATGCCGATATAGCCGATAAGTTGATGGTGCAAAGATTGTATGATGCTGGTGCTACGAAGGTAATCCCTCAGCCAATAGAGAGTGATACGAATTATCGTTATGCACTCTTAACGGCGATTCGTGCAATCAAAATCAAAACATTAAATATCAAGCCAATTAACAAGATTATTGCTATTGGCTCATCTACAGGTGGTGTTCAAGCACTTGAGGAAATTATTAAGCGTCTTAAAAAAAATCATGCACCCATTATCATAACCCAACACATGCCAAGCGATTTTACCGGCTCTTTTGCGAAGCGGCTGACATCTTTATACAAAAATACGTATGTCAAAGAAGCGGAAGATTTTGATGAATTGGCTGTGGGTCGAGTACTGCTAGCCCCTGGAAATAAACATATGGAAGTTATTAAAAAAGGCAACGGTTATCAGGTAATCCTAAAAGATTATCCAAAAGTAAACGGACACAAACCAAGTATTGATGTTATGTTTGATTCTGTAGCTAGAGAAGTAGGAGATAAGGCAGTGGCGTTTTTGCTTACTGGTATGGGCAAAGACGGTGCTTTGGGTCTAAAGAAAATTAGAGAAGCTGGAGGTATTACTTATGCACAAGATGAACAATCAAGTATCGTATACGGTATGCCAAAAGTAGCCAATGAGATCGGTGCGGCACGATATGTAGTCCCACTAAAAGATATCGCAAATATTATCAACGCTTACTAGTCATGAAAAGATATCCCACCAAAACTATTCAAGTAGGAAATGTCAAAATCGGCTCTGATGCACCAATTAGCGTGCAATCTATGACCTTTTCTCATACAAAAGATATCCAAACAACCATTCATCAAATACAACGTCTACAAAATGCCGGTGCCGATATCGTAAGAGTAGCCGTATTGGATAAAGAGGATGCCAAAGCACTCAAACAAATCAAAGCCCAAACTACCATACCGATTATTGCAGATATTCACTTTAATCATAAGTTAGGTTTGATGGCGGCTGAAGTGGTTGATGGTTTGAGAATAAATCCAGGAAATATTGGAAGTAAAGAGAAGATTAAAGCTTTAGTAGATATGTGCAAACAACGCTCAATTCCGATAAGAATAGGTGTGAATAGTGGAAGTTTAGAACAGCATTTAGAAAACAAATACGGACAAACTCCAAAAGCAATGGTGGAGTCTGCTTTGTATCATATTAAATTGTTAGAAGATTTGGACTTTACGCAAATCAAAGTAAGTCTGAAAGCCAGTGACGTTATAAGGACGGTAGAAGCTTATAGGATGTTAAGACAGCTTGTGGATTATCCATTTCATCTAGGTGTTACTGAAGCTGGCACAACGTTTCATGCAACAATCAAGAGTAGCATTGCACTTGGGAGTTTGTTGCTTGATGGGATTGGCGATACACTTAGAGTATCCATCACTGGTGAATTAGAAGAAGAGATTAGAGTAGCTAAAGCTATCTTACAGGATGTTGGTATCCAAAAAGAGGGATTGAATATTATCTCATGCCCTACATGCGGGCGATTACAAGCAGATCTCAAAACAGCGGTGCACCAGATCCAAGAACGCACCAAACATATCAAAGCACCACTAAACGTGAGTGTGATGGGGTGTGTGGTAAATGCATTGGGAGAAGCTAAAGAAGCGGATGTGGCTATTGCGTATGGAAAAGGGGATGGGATGATTATTAAAAAAGGGGAAATAATAGCTAAATTACCCCAAGAACAATTAGTAGAGAGATTTATCCAAGAGATCCAAAAAGAAGCTGACAAACTAAAATAGCTTCTTTTGCGTGGTATTGCTTTGATAAAATTTTTTTACTCTCTCATCAATGTAGAATATTTCATCTAGTTTGCCTTTTGGTGGATTGATGACGATGTTATTAGGATTTGTGCCACGCGAGAGTGCTACGTAGGCTTGTGCTGGTGCGAAAATATAGCTTAGATCTATTGCTAGATGATCGATACTCAGCCCTTGTGCTTTGTGGATGGTGATAGCGTAGGCGAGTTTGAGTGGAAATTGATAAAATACACCGATTGTTTTTTGGATAATTTTATCGTTTGTGCCGTCGTAGTCATATTCTATAAGTTCAAATGGGTATTTTTCGATATTGACGATCTTACCTAAGAAATCTACTTTAATAATCTCATTTTCTTCATCGATATCTACTACTACACCTTTTTCACCATTATACAACACATCATCATCCATTTTTTGATTTACCACATTTAAAACCACAGCACCCTTTTTGATCTCAAAAATTTCACCAATATTTAATGATTGTTTGAAATTTTCAAATTGTGTTTGTTTGTTGGTATCAAACAACTCTTCATCCGACTTAAATCGGATAAGAGGTGATGGTAGTTCTTTGAGTTTTTCTTTGTTTTTGTGATCCACCTTTTTATTAGTCGAATACAAAAACGTAAGATTTGTATTTTTTAGGTGTTTGTTGTGTTTTAGATTGTCTATAAAGGCTATATCCTTATCATCGTAGCTCCCCTCTCTTATTCTTAGTAAAATTTCACTAAATTCTTTGTGATTTGTTCTTTTGATTTGAGTTAGAGTAATAGTTTCAAACTCCCACTCATCCCACCAAGTAGATTCAAAAGCCCACCCTTCTTCTTCTACATTTACCGGTGGTAATTGATAAAAATCTCCTACGATGAGTAATTTCCCTTTATATTCAACTTCTTGCAATCTGATATTGATTGCATCAAATAGTTTTTTAGAGACCATGGAAATTTCATCTATGATAATTAAGTCGGTTTTTTGTAGTAATTTTTTCTTAGGGTATGTTAGTGGATTGAATTTGGAGATATTTCTAGAGAACTCAAATAAACTGTGAATTGTTTGACCTCCTATATTCACTGCTGCAATACCGGTAGGAGCGGTAGCAATGAGGTGTCTTGGGTAGTATTTGATAATTTCCTTGGTAATATAACTTTTCCCAACACCAGCCCCTCCAGTTAGAAATATATTGCTTGAATATAACTTTTTAATAATCTCTTGGCTATCCATGCCCCATCCTTGTAATATCGTTATACACACCAATTACCATTAACATTCCCAAAAATATCCATCCCATAATTGTAAGCTTTATCATCACTTCTTCATTAACAGCTCGTTTGGTAATAAGCTCATACAAATTAAACATAATATGACCTCCATCTAAAGCCGGAATAGGCAAGAGGTTTAAAACCCCAAGATTGACTGATATAAGAGCACTCAATAATAATAGTGCATCTAGCCCATACTCGCTAGCTTTGCTTGTAACTCTTACGATCCCAATCGGTCCGCTAACATTCTCCAGCCCAATAGCTCCACTTGCCATTTTGATAAATCCCTCAAAGATAAGTTTGGATTTATCAATCGTCTCATGCCATGCTATGCTAAGAGCTTGTGTGAAGGGATATTTGATAGTAACAAACGCAGCTTTTGGCATAATCCCTATGAGGGGTTGGTGGACTGTTTCGCCTAGGATATTTTTGGTTGTCATAATTTTGGGTTTGATGGTGAGATGTAAGATACGATTATCTCTTTTGATAACGATATTTAATGGTTTGGTAGAATGTTTGATTGCTTTTTTGATATCATCCCACGTAGTAATTGGATGGTTCATAATTTTAAGAATACGATCATTTGCTTTTAGGACATTTTGTGCCGGTGAATTCTCCAGCACTTTGCCAACAACAGGTGCTAATTTTTGCCATCCACTTAGTGCTATAAATAGATATATCAAAAATGCCAACAAAATATTAAACAACGGTCCACCCAATAATATCAAGATTCTTTGTATTGGAGTTTTTGCAAGATAACTATCTTTATCGTAATTTTTGAGCGTTGGGTTGGTATCGTCTTGCCCTTTCATTTGCACATATCCACCAAGCGGAATGGCACTCAAACAATACGAAGTCTCACCCCATTTTTTACAAAACAATTTCTTACCAAATCCGATACTAAACACTTCTACCTTAACCCCAAGTAGCCGTGCCATAATAAAATGTCCAAGTTCGTGAAAAAATATTAAAAATGACAATACCAATATCGCTACAAGCATAATCTCTCCTTTTAAAAGCATAATTCTACCATACTTTGTGATAAATAATTGTGATTTTGGTATGCGGAAATGTATAAAACGTACAATTTGTAAAAAGTTCGTGTGATTTTAATGTATGAGGAAATTGTGAAGTAGTGGCGGAGCCGACGGGACTCGAACCCGCGACCTCCGGCGTGACAGGCCGGCATTCTAACCAGCTAAACTACGGCTCCAAATGGTGGTCGCT
>JAADDX010000067.1 GCA_013153685.1 Campylobacterota bacterium
TGGTTTTTTAACTACGCTAGTATCGAGCATATCTATCCTCAAGATAAAATCCACAACAATACCCATCCACTTACCTTCTTCTGTGAGGATGATAATAATCACAGTCTCCTCATCATAAGCAGCCGCATTAGAAAATCTCTTTCTTAAATCAATAATAGGTAATACCTCACCCCTCACATTGGAAATACCTATAATCCACGGTTTTTCATTGAACAAAGGCGTAATTATCAGCTGTGAATATACAATGATACCTTTTACCTTTGTGATATCCACTCCATAATATTCACCAACCAAACTAAATATAACTATCTCTTTCATCATCTGCTTTCCCCTACAATATCAGGCACATCCAAAATAAGTCCCACACTACCATCACCTCTAATAGTAGCGGCACTAATACCTTTTACTTTTTGATAATTTTTATCAAGCGATTTTACAACGATTTGCTCTTGAGTTGAGAACTCGTCTATAAAAAGTGCGACTTTCTTACTTCCAACCACAGATATGATAATGATACCTTTTGTAAGATCCTTGCATCGTGGCTCAATACTAAAAAATTTATACAGTTTAATCACAGGTACAAACTCATCCCGCAGCATCAATATCTCATCTCCGGTCTCCACAATATGCTTAATGATACTCTCCACCGGTTGAAACGATTCTACTACCATATTTAACGGGATAATAAAGTTAAATTTACCTATTTTGATATTCAATCCGTCCAAGATCGCAAGTGTCAATGGAATCGCGATAATAAAAGTGGTCCCCTTTCCAATCTCGGTCTTCACTTTAATCGTTCCACCGATCGAATGGATGTTATTCATAACCACATCCATCCCAACACCTCTACCACTAATATCACTTACTTTATCTGCTGTAGATAATCCAGCTGAGAAGATCAACATCACTTTATCTTCAAAACTCATTCTTTCATATTGTTCTTGTGTAATTACACCATTCTCAAGAGCTTTTTGAGCTACTCTCTCCGCATCAATCCCGCGACCGTCATCTTGGATCTCTAGTATAATTTGTCCACTCTCTTGTAAGGCTCTAATAATAATCTTACCTTCTTTTGGCTTTCCAGCTTTTATTCTCTCTTCTGGCGGTTCAATACCATGATCCAATGCATTTCTTAAAATATGAGTAAGAGGATCCATCAACGATTCAGACATCAATTTATCAATCTCAACATTATCCCCATAGTGTTCGAAAATAACTTTTTTATTTAGTTTTTTAGAAATATCTCTGATAACTTTTGGGAGTTTTGAATAGATACTCTCCATAGCCACCATTCTCACGCTCATTACGGCATCTTGTAATTCCCTTACATTTCTATCCAAAACATCTAGCTTTTCATACAAATCACTTCTGATTGAATAATCCTCAAAAGAGTTAGCAAACTCATACAACATACTCTTGGTAATAACCAGATCCCCAACTCTATTCATTAAAGTCTCAATCTTCTCTAGATTAACCCTAATTGAACTACTCGCAATAAGGTCTTTGAATGATTTTTGTTTTTTGGAATTGTTTTTAGCAGGAGTTTTTTGAGAAGGTTTTGATTGTGTGGTTGGTTTGGTCTCTTTTTTTGGTTCGTTTGTTTTCTCTTCTTGTTTTTTCTCTTCTTGTTTTGCTGGTTGTTTTGGTTTTTCTTTTTTCTCTTCTTGTTTTTTCTCTTCTTGTTTTTTCTCTTCTTGTTTTGGTTTTTCTTTTTTCTCTTCTTGTTTTGGTTTGTTTGATTGAGATTTTTGACTCTGAGCTATATCATCATCATCAAACAATACAAATCCTTGCTCTTCCGTATTTGATTCTTGTTTTTGCGGCTCATCATCAAACAACACAAATCCTTGGGCTTCTTGGATTTTTTCTTTGTATTTTTCGATATCTTGCGACAATTCTTCTATAATCATTCGACTATCATCTCTCTCGCCATTAATATCGTTATCAAGAATAGTTTCGCTATGTTTGAGGAATCTTTCAATCAAATCATGTACTATCTCATCATCCTCTATTCCACCATCCCTCATTTGCACCAATACATTTTCTACATTATGTATAAAAGATGTAAAGCATCTTAAATTCAGCATCATTGCTGCTGCTTTTAATGTGTGAACCAATCTAAAGGTTTCATCCACAGGAAGATGATTTGCATCTAACATATCTTTAAGCTTGTCTAAAATATCGATGATTTCCTCTCCACCATCAATACCTATATTAACAACATGTTCGTCATCGTGTTCATCATCCGAAGTATCACTCGTATCAGACGACTCGCTTTGAGAAGAATCCGTGCTTGATCCACCATCACCAGACAAGAAGCCTTCAATGCTAGAAGTGATATTTTGGAGCATAGTCTCTACTTTGGCATCATCTAATTCACCATTTGCTTCCTCTTTTAGTACTAGCTCGAGCTCCTCTGTGGTATCGATAAGAAAATCTGTCATCTCCGGACGATAAGAAATCTCATGATTTCTAAGCTTATCCAAGAAGTTCTCTAATACATGCACTAGTTTTACAAACTTCTCAAATCCTACAGATCCACTACCACCTTTTAGGGTATGAAAATCCCTAAATAGAGCGTTTAACTCATCATCGGTGATATCACGCTCCTCTAGAGCATATAAAATGTCATTGATACTCTCAAATAAATCCTCTGCTTCTTCAATGAAGACTAATTTTAACTCATCCATTGTGTGCTTTATTTACCTCTTCATAAAGTTCTTTTGCTATTTGTGTCAAGTCTGATGTTACCACGTAAGTGCTTTTCATAATAGCTTTTGAATCATCAGTAATAGCATGAATATCTCTAATAGAATTATTAATTTCTTCAATTTTCTTAGCTTCCATATTCGCACCATCTGTAATGTCATTTACATAATTTGAAGTGGTACTAATTTTTTCTACCACACCAAGGAAATTGCTTTTCATGTTGTCAGAGATTTCGATACCTTCTGCTGCTTTTGTTTCTGTTTTGGTTACAAGTTCTTTGATTTTTTTCGCTGCTGCAGCAGACTTACTTGCTAGGTTTCTTACCTCACCTGCAACCACCGCAAATCCTTTACCAGCTTCACCGGCAGTAGCCGCCTCAACCGCAGCATTCAGTGATAGAATGTTAGTTTGGAATGCGATAGAATCAATAATAGTTACAGCCTCTTGGATAGCATTTGTACTCTCTGCTATCTCTTGCATTGCATTTAATGTATCAAGAGCAAGTTTTTCCCCTCTTAATGCATCTTCTTTCGTGTCATCTGAAATTACTTTCATTTTGTTGATTTTATCTACCGTATTTTTAATATTTTCTGTGATTTCTTCTGTTTTTGCTGATACGATATCCACGTTTTTACTTGTTCTTGCTAGAGCATTTGACAATGAATCGATATTTTGAGATAAGTTATCTGATGTTAATTTAAGAGCATTACTTTTCTCTGTGAGAGATTTTGCAATTTTTGATGCTCCTACTTCTAGTGCATATCCAAGAGCATTTACCCCATCTACCAATTGTCTAACTTCACCAACCGCATCAATTTCAAGTCTTCTTTGGTAATCTTCTTTTTTGTATTCATCCAAGATTTCTAATATAGAATCAAACGTTCTTCTGATACTGATTACAAATTTATTAAGTGCTTTTTTAAGTTCTAAGATTTCTGGGTTTGCCGGAGTTTCTGTGATACTTCCAGAGAAATCCCCTCTTGCCATTCTGTCACTCAACTCTCTAATCTCTTCCACTGTCTTAACGTCTTTTTGGATATTTTTTTGGATGAGATTAATGTTTTTGTTAATCATATCCGCCATATCTCTAAATTCATCTTCCGTAAGCACTTTAATCTCACTTACCGTATTAATCTCTCTGTTGAGATATTTAAAGAATTTCCCAAGTCCATCTTTTAATACTTCGATATTGTCGATAATTTGCTTTGCGAACATATATAGTGCGATGTTGATGATAATATTGATAATCAAAATAATTATAAACATCACCATATTCTCATGTGTTACGTCTATATTGATAGACTCAGCTCTTTTTTGCAAAGAATGGATATTGGCAATTAGAAAATTCTCCAATCCTTTAAAGTTCTTAGCATTTACTCGCGTTAGTGCAGGAGTAATGTACTCAGCCGGCAACTTAGAGACAGCTTGTTTTAATTCTTTTAGAGCCTCTGGGGTTTTGAGCTGCTGATACTTCAACTCTTCTACATATACTTTGTACAACTCCTTGATCGCAGATGAATCTTTTTTCATCTCATCAATCCCACTACTCAAATACTGAAACTTATACGCAATTACCACTTGCAAAATGATAAAAGCCACAAATATACCTACCCCCAAAAACATGTTTTTTGTTCTAATGCTTTTCATTGTCATCCTTTTCCATGTATGTTTTGATGTATTTATACAGAGTTTTTAGATCAGATTTATTAACCAAATCCAATGCTCCCAATTTCGATACTTTATCACTAACACCCATATTTGTCATACTTGTTAGCGATACTACCGGAACATCTTTATATTTTGGTGAATCCTTAATATATTTGATAACTTGATAACCGTTTTTAATAGGCATTTCTATATCGGTAATCACAAGCCCTATATCTTCCGGATTGAGCTTTTCTAATCTATTTAATAGCTCCTCACCATTTTCATATATTTCGTATTTTACCATAATTTTATCAAAAAATTCTCTTAATTTATTAATAACCGTCTTAGAATCTTCCGCCACCAATAAATATTTGCTGCTAATAACAGGTGGTAAATCATCTATACTATCGACATCATAAATAGTATTAGACCCTTTTACATTCACATCATATAGCAACTTCTCAGCATCGAAAATAATACACAACTCTTCCTCTTCTTTATCACCACGCTCGATTTCCACTTCCGTTACATAAGAGATTTTTGGATCATTTCCACTTGGTAATTTCAGCTCATCACTCTGTTTCTCTTCGATTTTGATGATATCTTTTACCAAAATCCCTATCTTTCTCTCGTTATAGTTACACACTATAATAATCTTATATTCACTCTCATCTACCTCTTCTTCACCTATCCACTTATCCAAATTAACTACCGTAATCACCTCTCCTCTTAGATCAATCACACCTACGACAATATCTGATTCTTGACTCGAAGGAGTTTTGGTAATCACTACGTTATCTTTGATTAGAAACGTTTGGATCTTAGAGATATTAATACCGTATATTTTGTTTGTTCCAGTATAAAATACGGCAATCTGCATAACATTTCTAAGATAACTTTTGGTAATGTAGTCAACCGTTTTTTGGATACTGTTATTTGCTTCAAACATTTTCTTTTTCTTTCTCTCTTTCTTGTTTTACTAAATCTATCATTTTTTGCACTACAGGCACTACGCTAGTAGGTTTTAGAGGTTTTACTAAATAACCTTTAACTCCATAGCTAATCATCTCTTTTACTTTGTCTTTACCACCTTCTGTAGTAGCCATGATAACTTTTACGTGTTTATACGCTGGATTTTCTCTAATTTTGATAGTTGCCTCTCTACCATCCATCACCGGCATATTCCAGTCCATAAACACTACGTTAATATCCGGATGTTGTGCTAATACATCCAATGCTTCTTGACCATCTTTTGCTTCATATACTTCAACATCTTTGAAGTTGTTTAAAATAGCGTTTTTAATAATCAATCTCATAGTCGTAGAATCATCTACTGTTAGGAATTTCACCGGTCCTTCGATGATATTCTTGATGTTGTATTTCTTAATATCATTTTCTAAAACAAAAATAAAATCACCGTTTTTATCAAATGCAAAACAATTATCACTCACCAAGACTGTTGAGCCGTCTTCTTGATAAACATATAATTCATTCTCTTTTTTAATAAGCACTACACCTTCGTTGACTTTTAGATCATCTATCTCAAAATCTATCTTTTCCCTTTGGATTTTCTTATCTCTACCGATCCTAAAAATAGTAGAGTCGGCATAAGCTACCATATGTTCACCGTCAGTATCAAACAGCTGTGAATCAAAATCCAAATTAAAAATAATTTTCTTTTGAATAATGTTGAGTATAAGTATAGCGTTCTCAGAGTGAATATACAGCAAATCACCTAGTAATTTTAATTTGAGAATTTTACTTTTTACAACGTTTGTATTAAAAACTATCTTATTCCCCACCAACGACGTGATACTCAATGTATTGTCCTCAATGGCACTAAAAATAAAATAATCATTTATAACAAAATGCTCTACCGGTTTTACTAGTTCTATTTTGTGATATGTTTCGTAATGTTTGTAAATATTTGCAACGTTTTTGTTGATATCTATAGCCGTATCGTTATAAAAATCCACGTTAGATATTTTTAATTCCTTGATTGATTTGAGGTTATAATCAAAAATATCAACTTTATCGTCTCTTATAACATATACATCTTTTCCTGCTTGAACTCGTAGCATTTAGTTTATCCTTTTGTCAACTACATAAATATTCTGCGTTATTTTACCATTTTTTCTAAAAAATTAGCAATTTTTTCACTTTTTTTACAAAAAATAGCAAATGTTATACCAAAAATCGCTAAAACGGCGATATTGTATCCAAAATTTTCGCCAGCCAATTCTTGTCTGTCGCTTTTGAAATCTCCCCTTCTGTTTTATATTCTATTCTCGCATCAGAGATATATTTAGAATCTATCGTATTGGTAGAGTCAATATCACTAGGTCGAATTACACCCGCTACTCTAATAATATTCTTCTCTCCATTAATCAACACTTCTCTACTTCCCGCAATAAAATAATTTCCATTTTTTAATACTTTGATAATCCTTGCAGTTACGGTTGCAGTGAATTTATCTTCTCTTGTATTGGTTCCTTGTCCTTGGAAATTACGCGTCATGTCTATTGATGGGGAATGCAAATCATTCAATCCTATATTCTTACCGGCTAATCCAGTGACATGATTCACAGCACCCAAAGCCATATTAAACCCTACAGTTGGCACCGATTCTACTTCACTCGTCTGAGCTTTACCGGTGCTACTAGCTTTGACTTCCTCTGTGATAATCACAGTCACAATGTCATTAACTTTCATCGCTTTTTTATCAGAAAACAAGTTATCGCCATTATTAAACAAAGAACCGAGATTGTGACTTTGCTCCTCTTCTTTGCTTGGCATTTGTTCTACATATTTAGGAGGAGTTAAATCGATTGAGGGGTCTACTGGAGTAGAGCAAGATATCGCCCCCACTCCTACAGCCACTATCATCAGATATTTCCTCATCACTCCTCCTCATCCAAATTATTATAGTTTTTTTGCCAAATCAAGTGCCGCCGCATATCCATGGTTGATAGCAACCGCTATTGATTGAGCACCTTCTACAACGTCACCTACTACATACATCCCTTCTACATTTGTCTCTAATGTCTTAGGATCGTGCTCCGCTGTCCATTTATCTCTCATTTTGATTCCACAATTTTGTAAAAACTCAGTCGGAGTAGTTCCACCAAGAGCATAAACCACTCTATCATAGATTTCACTTGTTCCGTCTTTGAAGTTTACTTTCACCTTTCCATCTTCCGTAGCTTCTACATCCTCTACATCAACACCTAATTTTGATTTGATTTTACCCTCAGCGATGTATCTCTCTACAATTTCTTTGTTAGTCGGATTCATTCTTGTAATTTCCGGCTTTCTGTAATTTAACGTCACTTCACAACCAAGATTCATATCCACAAGCCCATAAGCATACTCACCAGCGGTATCACCACCACCAACTATCATAACTTTTTCGTTTGGTTGCACTTTATCAAGATTGAAATTCAATACACTTCTAATTTTTGCTGGAAATTTGTAAGATGGTTTGTTTGGTTTTCCCATTACACCGATTGCGATTACGACTTTTTTGGCTCTGATTACTCCAAGTTCTTTATCGGCACCTATCTCGAATATACCGTCATCTTTTTTCTCTACCGCGTATACGTGGTGATTATACACTACTCTTAGATTGTATTTTTCGATAATATCATCAAATTGTTTAATGTATTCTTCTTTGCTTCCTTGCTCAAAACTCAAATGTCCATGAAATTCTGCTTTGATTCCATTCCAATCAACATCCACTCTCTTTCCGTGTTTATAAAATTTTCTTACTGTTTCATTGTGAGCATCACTCTTTTCTAACACTACTATTTTGTTATTATCAACACCGGCAATTGAGGCTTCCACAGCTGCACTAATCCCTCCTGGACCGGCTCCAATTACAACCAAATCAAATAATTTATCCATACATTCTCCTTTTTTTAGTATAATTATATATCAAATTTTCTATTTCAAGAATAAAAAAGGAGAAAAAATGCAAGATATGTTACAAAAAGTAAAGCAAGCAAGCACAAAATTAGCCACTCTCAAAGGAAATACCAAAGATCGAGTGTTATTAGATATGGCAAATGCTCTTATAGATAATGTGGATACAATCTTAGAACAAAACCAAAAAGACTTAGTATACGCAAAAGAAAACAATTTAAATACCGCTTTAGTAGATAGATTACTCCTTAATGAAAAAAGAATCGAAGCAATGGCAAAAGCACTAATAGAGATAGCCAATCTCAAAAATCCTGTGGGTAGAATACTCGAAGGATGGGAATTGCCAAATGGATTGCGAATCGAAAAAACAGCTATTCCTATCGGAGTGATAGGGATTATTTATGAGAGTAGACCCAACGTAACAAGCGATGCAGCCGCTTTGTGTTTTAAGAGTGGGAATGCATGTATTTTAAAGGGTGGAAAGGAAGCTAAATACTCAAATCAAGCTATTGCAAATATTTTACAAGACGTATTACTCAAACACAACCTCCCAAAAGAAGCGATATCACTGCTACCTGATTATTCAAGAGAAGGGGTAGCTCAACTCATCAAAATGGATAAATATGTAGATTTGATAATCCCACGAGGAGGTGAAGGGCTGATTCGATATGTAAGTCAAAACGCTACAGTCCCAGTAGTAAAACACGATAAAGGTCTATGCCACACTTACATCCACAAAGACGCCGATATCGATAAAGCCGTAAAAATAGCATTAAACGCTAAAGTGCAAAGACCAGGAGTGTGCAACGCTATGGAGACATTACTTGTGGATGAGGAAATTGCTACTTTGATACTCCCTATTTTAAAAGATGAATTTGATAAAGCCCATACCAAATTAAAAGGGGATGAGGCAGTGGCAAAATTGCTGGAAATTGAAAAAGCAAGTGATGAAGATTGGGATACGGAATATTTGGCAAATATTTTATCTATAAAAATCGTTAAAAATGTCGATGAAGCTATCAGTCACATTCAAGCACACGGTTCGGGACACTCAGAAGCGATTGTAAGTGAGAATTACACTGCGAGTGAGAAATTCCTCAATGAAATCGACGCGGCTTGCGTGTATGTAAACGCAAGCACCAGATTTACCGACGGTGGTGAATTTGGTTTTGGTGCGGAAGTGGGAATAAGCACTAACAAACTTCATGCAAGAGGACCGATGGGGATTAATGATTTGACTACTTACAAATTCAAAATTTATGGAGAGGGGCAAATTAGATGAATATTACTTTGATTATTTTAGCAATTCTTTTTATATCGTTGATATTTAACATACCGTTATCAAGATTTAAAATACCACCCATTATCGGGTATATTTTTACGGGAATTCTCGTTACGGCATTGTTTCATATAGAAAAAGAAACAATAGATCACATAGCCGAATTTGGGATTATATTTTTGATGTTTTTGATAGGGTTAGAATTTAGTCCAGATAAACTCAAACGGATGAAAAAAGAAGTATTTTTATTTGGAACGTTAGAGATGAGTTTGGTGGGGGTGATTTTTGGTATTTTATTTCATATAATCTTTCATATAGACTGGAATGTCTCTTTTATAATCGGTGGTGCACTGGCGTTGAGCTCGACAGCTATTGTTTTGAAATTATTAAACGAAAGTCGCGAGATAGCTAAACCTTATGGTAACAAAAGTCTAGGGATATTGTTATTTCAAGATATAGCAGTTATTCCGATTCTTATCGCTATTTCCATCATCACCAACAACCACCTCTCTTTATCACAAATGGTTATACAAACAATTATCGGATTTATTGGGCTTATCGTAGCGATTTTAATCTTTGGGAAATATATAGCACCATTTATCATCTCAAAAGCGGTGACTACCAAAAGTGATGAAATATTTTTATCAACAATCTTACTTATCGTAATAGCAGCCGCAGAAGCCGCACACTTTTTTGGATTGAGTTATTCTTTGGGTGCATTCTTAGCTGGGATGATTATTTCAGAAACTCCGTTTAAATATCAAATAGAAGCCGATTTGGTGCCATTTAGGGATTTGTTGTTGGCTATTTTCTTCGTATCTGTTGGGTTGAGTGTGAATTTGGATTTTGCTATTAGTCACATTGGAATAATATTAGTTTATACGGTGGGTATTATGGTAGTTAAAGCGTTGATAATCTTTATGATATTGCGATTTTTCACTACCAAAAGAATTGCGATTAAAACGGCTTTGAGTTTGAGTCAAGTTGGGGAATTTGCTTTTGTGATATTTGCTCTTTTTGGCAAATACAATCTAGTAGATAACGACTTGTTACAAATCCTCATAGTAGCCGTAGTAATCTCAATGATAGCAACGCCGTTTATTTTAAAATACCTATACTCGATTCTAACTATTTTTGATAACAATATACAAGAGGAAATCCCAAAATTTGATACTATCGATTCACAAGGACATATTATTGTAGTAGGATATGATAAAATAGGTAAAAGAATATGCTCTAAGCTAACATATCTTGAGATACCTTACGTTGCGGTTGATAAGCAAATCGAACATGTTCAAGAAGGGATTAAAAAGGGTGATAATGTGATATTTGGAAATGCCGGAGATAAAAATATACTAGAAGCACTTAATATCCAAGAGGCTTCTACTATCATCATCACTACATTAAACGAAACAAATACGCATTTGATTACCGAAAATGTCCTAGCTCTTAATCCAAATATCAATATTATCGTAATTAGTGAAGATGAGATAGAGCAGAAATTTTACAAAGAAAACAAAGTCATCTTCGTAGACAAAAACAAAGAAGTAGCAAAGCAAATCATGCATTTACTCTCTCGTATTAGCAATACTAGATCTGATTTTACACTCAAGGCTAATCATGGTAGCAATTAGCGGAGGTGGTACTGGAGGGCATTTGGTAATTGCCAAAGCCCTCAAAGACGAACTAAATAAGCGAGGTATCCAGCCCATATTTATCGGTTCTACACATGGACAGGATATGAAATGGTTTGGTGATGATAAGGGGTGGAGTCAGACATACTTCTTGCCTACAAGCGGTGTGGTTAATAAAAAAGGGCTTGCCAAATTACATTCACTTACCAATATTCTCACCTATACTCTCAAAACACGTCAAATATTCAAAAAACACAATATTAAAAAAGTAATTAGCGTAGGTGGATACTCTGCAGCTGCTGCTAGCTTTGGGGCTGTAATGTTTCACAAAGAGTTATACATACATGAACAAAACGCATATATGGGAAGACTTAATAAAATCCTCCAACCATTTGCCAAACGGCTTTTTTCGACATTTTTTTATAATGACCCCTACCCTATTAGAGATGAATTTTTCAAAAAAGCACGTGTTAGAGATAAGCTTGAGACTATTATATTCTTAGGCGGTTCACAAGGTGCTAAAGCGATCAATGACTTTGCTTTTGAAGTAGCCAAAACCAAACAATACCATATCATACATCAAACAGGCGAGAGAGATTATCAACGATGTAAAGAGTTTTATGATACACACCGATTGGATGTGGATTATTTTGCTTTTGATACAAATCTAGTCGATAAGATCGCTCAAGCGGATATGGCGGTTAGTAGGGCTGGGGCTAGCACTTTGTTTGAATTAGTAAGCAACCAATTGCCAGCTTTATTTGTGCCATATCCCTATGCAGCCGGCAATCATCAATATTACAATGCAAAATGGCTAGTAGATAAAAAGCTGGGATTTTTATCTACTAATCCAACAATCCAAATGTTAGAACAATCAAACGATACCATCAAATATATCTCTACCAATCTAAAAGGGATCAATACCCCTCATGCATCCAAATATATCATAGACAACATACTAAAGGATTAGGATGAATAAACTATATGCTTTATTGGATTATGACTTATTACAAAAATATCAAATCACAATAGATGACTTTATCAACAAATGTTATGAACTAGATGCCAAAATAATCCAATACAGAGACAAACACTCTCCCATAGATCAAATCAAACAACGCTTAGTGCAGATACGACAAAAGTGGAAGCGGGATTTGATAATTAACGACTACGTAGAGTTGGTGATGTATGCCAATGGAGTGCATTTAGGGCAAGAGGATTTGGATAAATATAACAGTGTGGATGAACTACGCCAAATCGTTGGAGATGATAAAATCATCGGCATATCGGTGCATAATATGGATGAATTATCACGAGTTAATCACACGCCTATTGATTATATCGGACTTGGTGCATACAGACCCACATCGACCAAAGATGTCACAGAGATACATGGGGATAAACTACTAGATTTAGCCAAGATTTCGTTACATGATACTGCGATTATCGGTGGTGTGAGATTGGATGATGAGTTTAAATACGCTACTTACAAAGTAGTAGGTTCAGCTATCTGCGAAGCGATTAAGCAAGGAGGAAATTGATCCTATTCGTAATCAATTCCTTCTTTTTCTTTTAATTCGTTGATTAATTTTTGTTTATATTCATTGATATCAAGAGTAATTCTTGCTACACCTGTATCCATAGCCGCTTTTGCTACCGCTACTGATAAATCTACAAATACTCTTCTATCAAATGGTTTTGGTAATACATAATCTTTACCAAATTTTAAATCAGCACCATTATAAGCATCTTTGATGTATTGAGGAACCGGTTTTTTAGCTAAATCTGCTAATGCTTTACAAGCAGC
>JAADDX010000010.1 GCA_013153685.1 Campylobacterota bacterium
AAAGAAGCAGCTGAAATTGCAAAAGAATATGGGGCTTATTGGCCTGGTATTGAAGATGCTATTAAAGCAGGTGTAATTGAAGAACATTATAAAAAAGTTAATTTTGCTAAACTTCACGAAGCTATTAATAAAGCTGATGAAAAGACTAAAAAAGAACTTCAAGAAGTAGTAGGGAAAGATTTCAATGATTTAGGAAATGCGACTTATGCAATCTATAAACTTTATTCAAAACTTCCAGAAGATTTCTATATTGTTCCTAAAAAAGGAAAATATATCAAACTGGCACTTAATAACATTGATGGGAAACCATTTAAAAACCCAATTACTAAAAAAACTGAAAAACTTGGTAAATTCCCGATGTGGAGAGATGAGCTTTATAAAGAACCAAATACTAAAAAAGGTGAGTTAAGAGTAGTATTAGGAAGACATGCTTACTTTACTCAAAGTGCTCATGTAAATAACTACTTATTGCTTGATTTGATGAATTACAACTACATCTGGATAAATGATGAGTTTGCAAAAGAAAATGGACTTAAATTTAAAGATGACGTAATTGTAACAAATGCAAGTGGAACAAAAGTAAAAGCAAAAGTATTCCCAACTAAAAGAATTAGAAAAGACACTGCTTATATCGCGACTGGATTTGGAAGTAAATCAAGTCTATTAACTCTTGGATACAATAACGGTATCTCACAAGCAGAAGTGTGTGATAATAGTATTGACCCAATAATTGGTTCGGCAAGTATGAATGAAACAATTATTACTATAAGAAAGGTGTAACAAATGGCTAACTATGCAATGGCGTTAGAATATCAAAACTGCATTGATTGTAGAGCTTGTGAAATAGCTTGTAAAGATGAAAATGGAGTTATGATAGGTGCGGATAAACAAAGAATTTGGGTTGGTGTAGTGGAAGGTGGAAACACTTTGGCTGATTTATTTGTCAATTTTTACCCTTCACAATGTAATCATTGTGTAGATGCTCCGTGTGTTACGGTATGTCCTACTGGTGCATCTCACTTTGCAGAAGGTGGAATTGTAAAAGTTGATTATGATATGTGTATTATTTGTAAAGGTTGTATGGAAGCTTGCCCTTATGAAGCAAGATTTGTGGATGAGACAAGACATGCAGTGGATAAATGTACATTTTGTGATGGAAGAATCCAAGAATTCGGAACTACTGCGTGTAGTGCAACTTGCCCTACAAAAGTAAGAACTTTTGGTGATATTGATGATCCTAATAGTGATATTAGAAAAAGATTAGAAGGTAGAGAATTTTTCGTATTAAAAGAGGATGAAGATACTATGCCTAAGCTTTTCTATCTTGCACCAGAAGATGAAAATGTGAGAAAAAGAACGATGGGTGAAGGAATTAAACTTCATAAATGGGCAGACTTTGAGAAAAAATACAAAGAAGAGACAGCTAAAAGGAGAGACGAATGGAAAGAGGCGTAAAAGAATGCTGCGGACTTAATATTAAGTCTGTAAGCTTTGGGGAATTGTTTCTAAATAAAACTATGCTTTTTGCATACCTTTTGTTAGCTGTTGGAGTTGTTGGATGGTTCCAATTATATGGACTTAGATTCGGACACGAATTTGTAAACACTACAGATTTGACAAGTGTAGCTAATTCTAGTGTAGATCATGCTAAAATGATGGCGGAAGCTTTAAAAGAGCAGATTTTCAATATGCATCATATTGAAGAAGTTCCAAGACAAGAACCATGGGGTATTTTCGTAGCACAGTATACTTATTTACTTTATGGTGGTAGTGCGTTGATTTTCTTGGTGGCGTTAGCTGAGCTTTTAGGATTACATATAGCTCATAAAGCGAGTGCGGCTTTGATGACACTTGGTATTTCGCTTGCACTTGGTGGGATGACATCAATCGCATCTGACTGGGGAAATCCTCTAAATATCTATTGGATGATTTTAAATCCTCAACCGCAATCAGGTATGTGGATGATGTTACCACTTTATAGTATCTATATTCCTTTTACGTTTATTGAAATTTATTTCTTAATGACAAACAAAAGAGAATTAGCTAGAAAATTAGCTTTACCATTAGTTGTGGTTGGGCTTGGTATTGATATTGCGGAATTTTATATCCAAGGTATTTTATTCCAATTAAATGATGCAAGACATCTTTGGACTGGTTTTCCTGGACTTTGGGTTTATTTCTTACTTACTGGGGCTTTAAGTGGTATTGGATTTGCATTAGTTTATGCTGGTCTTGCTTTAAAAGATAAAGATTGGTATGAGGAATTAAAAGCAGTTTTAAGAAAAGCTGGTATTATTGTGATTGTTTTGGTAGCGGCTTATGAAACTGTTAGTGGATTAAGTAGCTTACATGAAGCTCCATTTAGCACAATGTTTTGGGGATATGTAATCGTAGGACTTGTTTTACCGTTGGTTTTATTTTTCTTAAAACAAGACGTATTAGCTGGACTTTTGATTGCTATTGGAACATTCCCAGCAAGAGAACTTTTTGTGTATGGTGGAAATGCTGAGCCTATGACAAATAGATTTGGTATGGGGCCGGAAGCTTTTTCTACTTATAATGTAGCGGAAATTGAAAAAGTAGTATATGAATCTCCACATTCAATGGAAGTTATGGTTATTATTGCATGTCTTGGATTAGGTATTGCGATTTTCAAACTTCTTGATACTCTACTTGATGTAAGCAATCAACCTCACTAAAAAGCTCTCTTGGAGCTTTTTTGCTTTTTGTATTTTAGTAATTTTGGATTTTTTCCGATAATATTTTCATCTCTTTTGAAAATTTGTATAAGGTTTATGATGGATATTAGCACAATAATTGACATATCAAAACAACTCAAAGTTTTGTATGTAGAAGATAATGAAGCAATTAGAGACTTTACGTTACTTGTTCTCAAAGAATTTTTTAATGATGTAGTAGTAGCAAGTGACGGTGTTGAGGGATTGGAAAAATTTCAAGAAGATAAATTTGATTTGGTGATTACCGATATAAACATGCCGCGGATGGATGGGCTAAAAATGGCTCAAGCAATTAGAGAGTTTTCAAATGTGCCGATTGTGGTGATTACTGCTCACAGTGATGAACATATTTTATTAGAAGCGATTCGTATAGGCATTACTGATTTTTTGAAAAAACCGATTCAATACAAACAGCTTCAATATGTGCTACAAAGAATTATAGAAATTTTCAAATACAAAATTGAGCTCAAAAATCGACAACGCCTCTTGCAAGCGTATGAAGAGACAATCAACAAAAACTTTTTGGTCTCAAAGACCGATAAACATGGAAAGATAACATTTGTAAACGATATGTTTTGTGAAGTGTCTGGTTATACAAGAGAAGAGTTGATAGGTAATTCACACAATCTTGTAAGACATCCAGATACTCCCAAAGCTATATTTGTCGATTTGTGGGATACTATCAAAAAGCAAAAGAAAATTTGGCGTGGTGTGATTAAGAATCGTGCAAAGGATGGAAGTGCATATTATGTTGATACTGTGATTATGCCACTTTTAAACGAAGATGGGGATATTGTAGAGTTTATCTCTATCCGTAAAAATATTACCAATATGATAGACAAGGCCAAAACAATAGGTTCAATGATTCAAGAGAGCAAAAAACCGGCTGTGATTTATATGAAATTGGATAATTATGATTCTTTAGAAGAATTGTATAGTGATTTGATTTTGATTGAATTAGACGATAAAGCAGCTAAGACAATACATGAGTATTTTGAGGAATTTCACATCAAAGAGGTATTGCGATTTGGTAACGGAGAGTATTGTTTTGTGCTTGATATGGCTAGTAACAATCTAGAAGCGACTACATTAATAGAAGTTCTTCAACACAAACAAAAACTTATCAAAAAACACAAATTAAAAGTATCTGATATTGAATATGATATTGAGGTGATTATTAGTGTAGTGTATGAGGGTATTCAAATGTTTGAATCCGCAAAACTTGGTATACGTGAATTAATCAAGCAAAATAATAATTTTATTATTGCTAATAATCTTGCATCTAAAAAACAAGAAATAGCCAAAGAAAACCTACAAACTATTAAAACTATCAAAGATGCTATTAACAACAATAAAATTATTGCTTATTTCCAGCCTATTGTTGATAACCACACTAAACAGATAGTAAAATATGAATCGTTGGTAAGATTAATTAAAGACAACAAGCCGTTATCCCCTTTTTTCTTTTTGGATGTGGCTAAAAAAAGTAAATATTACAACCACATCACCAAGATTATGTTTGACCATGTTTTATCAACAATGCAACATATCACACAGGATGTTTCTATTAATATATCTATTCTTGATATTGAAGATTTTGAGATTAGAGAGTTTATCTACGATAGCTTGCACCGACATCGCTCTCTTGCACACAGGCTTGTATTTGAGCTTTTAGAAGATGAGAATGTGCGGGATTTTGAACTAGTTAAGACATTTATTGCTCATGTGAAGGATTATGGAGTGAAGATAGCTATCGATGATTTTGGTAGTGGGTATTCTAATTATAAGAGGTTGTTTGATTATCAGCCAGATATCCTCAAAATAGATGGTAGTCTTATTAGAGATATTCACAAAGAAAATTATGCTTATTCGATAGTCAAAAGTATCGTAACATTTGCTAAAGAGTTAAATATCCAAACAGTTGCTGAGTTTGTGGAAAATGAAGAGATATATGGTATAGTTAAGGATTTGGGGATTGATTATTCGCAAGGATATTATTTCCAAGCTCCACAAGAGCTAGCAATAAAGGTATAATTGATGATTTTTCTCTCTCCACCACATTTATACAAACATACCAAGCGGTATATCAATCAAGCTATCAAAAGCAACTATATAGCACCTACGGGGAAATTTATTGATAGATTTGAAGCGGAAATTATGAAATATACACATACCAAGAGTGCTGTGGCACTTGTGAATGCTACTAGTGCTATTCATTTGGCATTGAGGGTGTTGGGTATTGGAGAAGGGGATAAAGTAGCTGTGAGTAGTTTTACGTTTGTGGCATCTTTGAGTCCTATTTTGTATCAAAAGGCTATCCCGGTTTTGATTGATAGCGATAAGAGCTGGAATATGTCATATAAGCTTTTAAAGCAAGCAATAATAGAGCATGACATTAAAGCGGTTATAGTAACACATTTATATGGACAGATGGCCGATATTGCCAAAATTACCAAGCTTTGCAAAAAACATAATATTTACCTTATTGAAGACAGTGCTGAGAGTTTAGGAGCTACTTATAAGGGTAAGCATTCCGGGACATTTGGGGATTTTGGTGTGTTTAGTTTTAATGGAAATAAGATTATTACAAATAGCTCCGGTGGGATGTTGATTAGTAATAATCGTGATTATATCAAGCAAGCTAAGTTTTTATCAAGTCAAGCTAAAGAAGATATGCCATGGTATGAACATACGACGTATGGTTATAACTATCGTATGAGTAATATTTTAGCGGCTATTGGGGTAGCTCAAATGAAGGTGCTAAATAGCGAATCCAAAAAAAACGCAAAATATTTAATTGGTATAAGAAATTTATTGATGGTGAATTTATGCCGGAGATTAAACATTCCAATGGCAATAGATGGCTTACGACTTTGAGCTTGAGAGATAAAAATCCGCTAAAAGTTATCAAACATTTAAAAAAGCATAACATAGAAGCGAGATTTTTGTGGAAACCTATGCATCTACAACCCTTGTGCAAAGGGGCGATTGTGTATGAAAATGGAATGAGTGAGCAGTTATTTCGCACAGGAATATGCTTGCCAAGTGGTACGCAACTTAGTAAAAAAGATGTTAAATATATCTGTAGGATTGTAAATGATATTTAAAACTACTGCGATTAATCGAAGTTTGTTTTTTTTGGTATTTGATATTTTGTTGTCAATGGGGACGATTTTTTTGGCGTATTTGATCAGATTTCGATTTGTTATTCCGGATGATTTTGTATATTCTATCGCTAAAGCTTTTGTAGTAATTATTCCGATTAAAGTGTTGTTTTTGGCGTTGTTTAAGCAATATAGTATTAGTTGGAGATTTTATTCTTTTGAGGATTCCAAAAATTTACTAAAAGCTCATATTTTTGCCTATCTTATTGCTGAAGCGGTAGTGGTGATGGAATTTGATGCATTATTTATCCCTAAAAGTATCTTGGTGATCGATTTTTTCTTTTCGTTGGTGCTATTAAGTGCCTTGCGATTTGCTAAACGAATGATTATGGAGAATAGCTCACACATAGCTAATAAAGCCATCTTTATTGGTGCCAATGCCAAAACACAAGAGCTTATCAAAAGAGCACTAAAAGGGGAGTTTGATTATTTCCCAATAGCTATATATGACAACGAACAAGGATATTTATCTAATATCAAAATAGAACCTATTGACAAAATCGCTCCTTTATCGCATACGGCTATCATCACCAAATCACTCTCCAAACAAGAGCTTGACCAAATAGTCCAAAAGCTTACCGATTTAGGCGTTAACGATATTAAAGTAGCTACGGACTTTGAAAATAGATTAAAGGATATCTCTATTGAGGATTTGTTACAAAGACAAAGAGTAACTATCGATTCGGAGAAAATCAAACAATTCATCCATGATAAAGTGATTTTAATTACTGGTGCGGGAGGTAGTATAGGAAGTGAGCTACTCAAGCAATGTGAAGCATTTGGTGCTAAAAGTCTGATTATGGTTGATAAGTGTGAATACAATCTTTATACTATTTCCATGCAAGTAGATGGTGTGGCTAAGTTGTGTTGTGTGAAATCCAATATGCTAGAGGAAATATTTGATAGATACAGACCAGATATTGTATTTCACGCGGCTGCTTATAAACATGTACCAATTTGTCAGCAAAATCCAAATAGTTGTATCGAAAATAATATCTTTGGAAGTATAAATGTCATTAACCTTGCTATCAAATACGGTGTAGATACCTTTATCAACGTCTCTACAGATAAAGCTGTGCATCCAACAAATGTGATGGGAGCAACTAAGCGGGTAGTAGAAATGTATGCAAAGAGTGTGAATTGTGCTCGTACTAAGATCGCTTCTGTTAGATTTGGAAATGTAATGCAAAGTAGCGGTAGTGTAGTGCCATTTTTTAAGCAATGTATCAAACAAAACAAAGATTTGCCAGTGACACACAAAGATGTCAAGAGATACTTTATGTCTATTGATGAGGCTTGTAATTTGGTCTTGCAAGCTAGTGCACTTACAAAAGGTGGGGAGATTTTTGTGCTTGATATGAAAGATTCGATCAAAATTTCCACATTGGCCCAAAAAATGATTCATCTTAGTGGCAAAAATTTACAGATAAAATATGTCGGGTTAAGAGATGGGGAAAAGCTAGAAGAGGAGCTTTTTTATGGTACAATTAAAGAGAAGTATGGAGATATCTTTGTAGTGGATGAAGAGGCTGTGGATTTTGAAACGTTACAGACCAATCTTCAGCTTCTCAAACAACACAAAATGGATTTGTTTGAGGTAGTTAATTTTGATTATCAATTAAGGGAGTAAAATGAGAGTATTATTTGTATGTTTGGGTAATATTTGTAGAAGTCCGTTAGCTGAAGGGATTGCTCGGACGTATTATAAAGAACATATTTTTGATAGTGCGGGGACGGGAGCATGGCATGTAGGACAGCCCCCATGTATGCGTTCTCAAATAATCGCCAAAAAAAAGGGGATAGATATCAGCACCCTAAAAGCACGTCAAGTTAGCGTAGATGATATAGGTGCGTGGGATAAGGTAGTGGCTATGGATTCAAAAAATCTTGCAGACCTTAAAGCTATGGGATTTGAAAATGCCCAAATGCTTTTGGATACGGATGTGCCAGATCCTTATTATTTTGATAACGACGAAAAGATGGATGAGATTTATGAGATGATAAAAGGGGGGATAGATAGGTTACTAGCTTAACCTTCTTTTTTGAAAAACTTATAAAAGAAATTTTTGATAGTTTTTTGTGGAGTTCTGCTGATAGCTAGCTCCCCTTTTTTGACGTTTTTTGTAATAGTGCTACCGGCGGCTATCATAGTATCATCTTCGATAGTTAGCGGTGCTACTAATTGACTATCACTGCCGATAAAGACGTTTTTACCTATGATTGTTTTGTATTTGTTTTTGCCGTCATAATTACAAGTAATTGTCCCAGCACCTATGTTTGTGCCACTATCGATCTCACTATCGCCAAGATAACTTAAATGTCCTGCTTTGACGTTGTTTAATGCGGATTTCTTAATTTCCACAAAATTACCGATCTTACTGTCGATAATCTCGCTATCTGGGCGAATTCTCGCCATCGGACCAATTTCACTATTTGTTATTTTAGCATCTTCAATGATGCTATTTGCTTTTATTAAAGAATGATCAATTATACTATTACCCTTTAAAACACAACCGCTTTCAATCTCGCATTCACCGATAAGTTTTACGTCATTTTCTATAAAAATAGTTTCTGGTAAATGCATAATCACACCGTTTCTCATCAGCTTTTGTTTTATTCTATTTTGATGAATCCTTTCGGCGTTGGCTAAGTCGTATTTGGTATTTACGCCTTTGAAATTTTCCTCTTTTACCTCAATAGCTTTGATGGTTTTACCCGCTTTTTTGGCCAAATCGATAATATCGGTTAGATAATATTCCTTGCTTGCATTGTTGTTATCTAATAGTGGTAAGAACTTTTCTAAAATTTCTTTATTTATTAAATACACACCAGCATTTACAAATTTTATCTGTTTTTCTTCTTCAGTAGCGTCTTTTTGCTCGATGATTTTAATCACTTCATTATTTTGAATTACAACCCTACCATATCCATCCGGATCGTCTAGATGAATCACACTCATTACGATATCAGCATCGATATTTTCAAATTTCCTAAGCTCATCTGCACTAACCAAAGGCATATCCCCATTTAATATAAATACTTTGTTATGCTTTGGACTGCAGCACTTAACTGCACCTCCGGTTCCTGGAAATTTGGAATGTTCTTGTGTAATAAATCTAATATCGCTAAAATATTTCCTCATTGCTTGAATTACTCTATCTTTTTGGTGATACACAACTACTTCAATGTCATTTGATAATTTTGCCGCTTCGTTTATAGAGTAATAAAGCATCTCCTTTCCGCTGATTTTGTGAAGTACTTTTGGTGTTGTTGATTTCATTCTGGTTCCGGCACCGGCTGCCATGATTATTACAGATGTCATTTGTAATCCTTTTATATTTTGTTTAAATTCTATGTTTTTTTTGATATAATTATACCAAAAATAAAAATAAAACGGAGATGTAGATGGATTTAGCTACGGTCATAGGGCTTGTTGGAGCTTTAGGTCTTATTGTTGCGGCAATGGCGATGGGGGTTGGTATTGGTCCTTATATTGATGGACAATCGGTTCTAATCGTTGTGCTGGGTTCAATAATGACCTTATTTATCAACTTTAAAATGGAACATATGAAAGCATTTGCTAAAGCTTTTATGATAGCAATTAAGCCGAGTTATGTTCCAAATTTTGAGGAGCTTATCAAGAAGCTTGTGGATTATGCTACACAAGCAAGAAGAGATGGGATATTGGCTCTAGAAGGACCAGCTGCGGCAGAGGAAGATGAATTTCTTAAAAAAGGTTTATCGATGGCTGTCGATGGAAATGAGCCTGATACGATTCGGGAGCTTTTGGAGATAGAGATAGAACAGATGGATGCTAGACATAAAGAATATATGTCTTTGTTTGGTAACTGGGCTGGACTTGCTGGTGCGATGGGGATGATTGGGACGCTTGTAGGGCTTGTTGCGATGCTATTGAACATGTCAGACCCGTCTGCGATTGGTCCGGCGATGGCGGTTGCCTTGCTGACTACATTGTATGGAGCGATGATTGGGAATATTTTTGGGAGTCCTATATCTGGGAAATTGGCATTAAGAAATGCGGATGAGATTTTGGCAAAGACTATGATTATTGAGGGGATTATGTCTATCCAATCTGGAGATAATCCAAGAACGCTAGAAGCGAAATTATTAAGTTTCTTACCGCCTGATCAGAGAAAATCACAGTTTGAATAAACGTAGGGTAAATAATGGCTGATAAAAAATGTAAATGTGAATGTCCTGAATGTATGCCGGAGTGGTTGGCTACGTTTGGGGATTTGATGAGCTTATTGCTGTGTTTTTTCGTATTGCTTTTGTCTATGTCTACAATGGATGCTAAGAAAATTGCCGAGGCTGTAGGTAGTTTATCTGGTAGTATGGGTGTGATGGATGGTGGTATTATTGTAAGAAATTCAAAAGAGAAGGGTAGTCCTACTTCACAAACCCCAACTACCGCTACGAATATGGATAAACAAATCAAAGAAGCCGTATCGGAAATGAAAGAGTTATCTCAAAGTGCTCAAGGAAATGCGATTAGTATAGAAGAGGGTGAAGAAGGGTTTTTGATCCATCTACCTGCTGATATTACATTTAAAAGCGGTAGTGCGGAAATCGCAAATGAGGATTCGATCTTGTTTTTAAAGAGGATAGCCCTTATTATCAAGACACTCTCTCCTGAAGTAGAAGTGCAAGTAAGAGGTTATACAGATAACATTCCACCTCCAAAGACATCTCCGTATCAAGATAACTGGGAGCTTAGTGCGGCACGGGCTATTACAGTAGTTAAAGAGCTAATTAAAGACGGTGTTAAACCTACACGTCTAAGTGCGGCTGCTTATGGACAATATCATCCTATCACTACTAATGCCACACCGGCTGGTAGGGCGAAAAATAGAAGAGTTGATATTGTGTTTTTCGCACATAAAAAACAACTCCAAAACCAAGTAGCCAAATCGGTATTGGATAAGGCTAAATGAAAAAAATCCTACTCATACTAATACCGTTTGTGGTATTTGCAGCTTCTGTCAATGCTCCACCCATTCCGGTAGTGGATTTGACTTTGAATGCTCCTCAAACTCCGGTGCAATTGGTAAAAACACTTAATATAATGATTTTACTAACGCTACTAGCGTTAGCACCGAGTATTGTATTGGTGATGACTTCATTTATAAGATTGTTGATTGTATTTGGATTTTTACGACAAGCAATGGGAACTCAACAACTCCCGCCTACACAATTATTGGTAAGTTTGGCTTTGATGATTACATTTTTTATCATGGAGCCATACGCCAAACAAGCATACAAAGATGGTATACAGCCATATATGCAAGAGAAAATAGGGTATGTAGAGGCATTTGATAGGAGTGTTAAGCCATTTAAAAATTTTATGATTAAAAACACCAGAGAGAAGGATTTGGCATTGTTTTATAGAATAAGACATATGCCAAATCCAAAAACAGTAGATGATGTGCCACTTACTATCTTGATCCCCGCTTTTATGATAAGTGAGCTTAAAACAGCCTTTGAAATCGGATTTTTGATATATTTACCGTTTTTGATTATCGATATGGTAGTAAGTGCGATTTTGATGAGTTTGGGTATGATGATGTTGCCTCCGGTAATGATAAGTTTGCCGTTTAAGCTTTTGGTTTTTGTGCTGGTTGATGGATGGAACTTATTAGTGGGTAATTTGGTAGCAAGTTTCAAATAAAATATACAAAAAAGACTTTTTTACTCTAAAATTAAAGTTTTTTTTGATATAATTACGCTAAATTAAATTCAAAAGGAGATTAGTATGGGAAAATATGTTGAATTAAATGCAAGTAATTTCGCAGATACAGTAAAAGACGGAGTAGTTCTAGTAGATTTTTGGGCACCATGGTGTGGTCCTTGTAAAATGATAGGACCGGTTATTGAGGAATTAGCTGCAGATTACGAAGGGAAAGCTGTGGTAGCAAAAGTTAATGTGGATGAAGCACCGGAAGTTGCGGCACAATTTGGGATTAGAAGTATTCCTACTGTATTGTTTTTTAAAGATGGTGAAATCAAAGATCAAATCGTTGGTGCAGCACCAAAAGCTGAATATTCAAATAGACTTGATGCCTTACTTGGATAATTATGCAATATAGAGGTAAAACATCTCTGTTTTACATTTTTTCCTCTTTTGGAGGAGCGTTGCTGGTAGCGGCTGCATTTTTTTATTACAATTTCAAGTTTGCTCAATTTAAATTTATAGATTTTAGTAATGTGGTGATGTATACGAATAGTGATATTTTCGTTCCACACAAAGATCATTATTATGTGCTAGTTTATAGCTCCAAAATGAATAATCCGCAAGATTTGATTGTTAAATTACCACATAAATATCCTATATTGGCAATCGATTTTTATGGACAACGACATAAACCATTGAAGAATGTGATTTTTTTACGAGCCGGAACAAATGCTTTGATAAAAATTATCCAGAAATTTAATATTTATCAAGTACCTATTTATTTTGAAATTATCCGATACAACAAAAACTTATTTAAACAAAACAGTCCTAAAGAAATTTTATAATTTGCTTGACTTTTTGTGCGTATTTGTATATAATTCCATTCCGAATGTAAGCGGGAGTAGCTCAGTTGGCTAGAGCGTCAGCCTTCCAAGCTGAGGGTCGCGGGTTCGAGTCCCGTTTCCCGCTCCATTTTTGTGGCATCATAGCCAAGTGGCTAAGGCAGGAGCCTGCAAAGCTCTGATCCCCGGTTCGAATCCGGGTGGTGCCTCCATGTGCCTGGGTGGTGGAATTGGTAGACACAAGGGACTTAAAATCCCTCGGGAGTTGATCCCGTGCCGGTTCAAGTCCGGCCCTAGGCACCA
>JAADDX010000017.1 GCA_013153685.1 Campylobacterota bacterium
GGTTTGTCGATTTTATTTACTACTACTATTGGTCTATGTCCAAGTTCAAGTGCTTTTTTTACTACGAATTTTGTTTGAGGCATTACCCCTTCTTGTGCATCTACTAAAAGTAATACACTATCTACCATTTTTAATACCCTCTCAACTTCTCCACCAAAATCGGCGTGTCCTGGGGTGTCGATAATGTTGATTTTATAATCACCATAAGTAATGGCAGTATTTTTAGATAGGATTGTAATTCCTCTTTCTTTTTCTATATCATTACTATCCATTACCCTCTCATCAACTTGTTGATTTTCTCTAAATGTTCCTGATTGTTGAAGTAATCCATCAACTAATGTAGTTTTACCATGGTCAACATGGGCAATAACCGCAATATTTTTAATTTTTTGCATTAAAATCCTTTTTTGGTGAAATTATATCATAAAAAAGCAAAATTGTCGTAATGCGTGAAGTAGATAATGTAGATTATAATAGTGCTTCGATTTTGTTTTCGAGTTCTTTGATTTTTCTTTTTAATTGGTCGTTTTCTATTCTATATTGAGAATTTCTACTTTTTACAGCTTTGATGTCATTTTTTAGTTTGTTTATCTCCTCATTCAAAATATCCAAATTCCCCAAACTCCTTTGGAGTTGGATTTGGTATTTTTTTATGAGTATTTCCGCTTCTTCAAGCGTAATTTTGAGTAGTTTTTTATGTTCGTTTTCTTTTTCGTAGAGGTGTTTGTAATAATACATCTTAAAAGTCAAAACACCGGTGCTTAGCAAAAAACTTGTCAATACAAACCAATTCAAAAAGTTCATAGTTCTATTTTTTCAACTCTTTGTGTATGTCTACCACCTTCAAATTCGGTAGTGCACCATGCCTCAATCATATCTTCAATAATCCCTTTAGCTACGATTCTCTCTCCAAAACACAAGATATTAGCGTCATTGTGAAGTCTTGCCATTTTAGCAGTGTAGTGATCATGACAAAGTGCAGCTCTGATTCCTTTGTGTTTGTTAGCCGCAAGGCTCATCCCAATACCGCTACCGCATATCAAGACACCCATACTATTTCTATTCTCACTTACTGCTTGAGCTACTTTATGTGCATAATCTGGATAATCCACTCTCTCTGTGGTATAACACCCAAGATCTCTTACTTCATATCCTCTTTGTTCTAACAATTCTATCACAAATGATTTAATGTTTACTCCGGCATGATCGCAACCGATATAATAAGTCATCTAATATCCTTTTTTTGTGTAATTATATCAAAAAAAGCATAATTTCATCAAAATTATATCCCAAGCATCAAAATTTTATACAATCTATCAATTTCCGCATTATCTAATAAAATCGTTTTTTCTTGTGCAAAAAGAGTTTGGATTTTGCAAATATCAAATCCTTGAGTTTGTATACACTTATCGCATGCACACAAAAAACCTCTGACTAAATTGACATGATTTTGAATCTTTTTTTCACACACAAAACATTCAAATTCGCTCAATCTTCCTTCAAATTTCAATAATTTCACATAACTCTCAATCAACACTCTTTTGGGATCTCTGTGGAAATTGGCAATTATATCCATCAACAACATAAAATAAAACTCATCAATTTCCTCTACATCAAACAGATGTTTATAAAGTATGCGAATAAAGTCTTGCCAAATCAACATCTTTTCAATATCACCCAAAAATCCAAATCCGATTTGCATTACATGACGTAGTCTTTTGAAGTGTGCGTTGTGCTCGATCTCAAAATCGATTAAGAAGCCGAGGTTTATCGTAGAGTGTCTTGCTCCATAAAACCGATATAACCTCTCAATTTTATTTTTGGTGAGGATAGTGACTACTAAATCCTCATCTTTTACTAGTTGTGTATGAAGAACAAAGCCTCTCATTCAACAATAGGCATTCCTGTAACGTTGTACCCGCTATCTACATAGTGAATCTCCCCAGTAACACCGCTACTTAAATCACTCAACAAATACATAGCACTATTTCCAACCTCTTCAATTGTTACGTTTTTTCTAAGAGGAGAATTTTCTTCATTGTAGCTTAAAATTTTTCTAAAATCCCCAATTCCGCTTGCCGCTAATGTCTTAATAGGTCCAGCACTAATTGCATTTACTCTAATGCCTCTACTTCCCAAATCCACCGCCATATATCTTACACTACTCTCAAGTGCCGCTTTTGCCACACCCATCACGTTGTAATGAGGAATGTATCTTACTGCTCCTAGATAGCTTAGAGTCAAGATACTTGCATTGTCATTTAAGATAGGTTCCAATTTCTGCACTACTTCTATAAACGAATATACACTTATTTGCATCGCTATACTAAAAGCATCTTTGGTAACATCGATAAATCTACCGCTTAGGGCTTCTTTTGGAGCAAATGCCACAGCATGCACGATAAAATCAATATTTCCGTAATCCTTTTGAATATTATCTTTGAGTGCTAAAATCTCTTGTTCGTTTGTTACATCTAGAGGATAGATATGTTTCACACCCAATTCATCTGCTACTTTTTGCACTCTGCTTTGTAATTTTTCATTTTGGTATGTCAAAATAATATCCGCACCTTGGTTAGCACATGCCTTTGCTATACCGTAAGCTATTGATTTGTTGTTTGCTACACCTATAATTAAACCTTTTTTTCCTTTTAGCATAAAAATCTCCTTAAACTTTTGTCGTATTATATCATAAAAGTGTCCTAAAATCACAATTTTGTTTTACCTATTGTAGTTTTTTTGGTAAAATTACTCTAAAAAAGGGTAAAGTTGATCGAGTTTTTGAATCCGTGGGCTTTTTTGTTGTTGATATTTGCAGTATTGTTTTTTTATAAGGATAAAAGACTTAATATAAACCCCAAATTAATCATCAATTACAAAAGCATGAAATACAAAAATCTTTTTTTGTTTATTAGCTATGTGTGTTTTGTAGTGGCATTTGCTAGGCCAGTCAATCACAAAAAACAAATTTCCATACAAGCAGACAAAATAGCTATCGCTCTTGATTTGTCCAATTCCATGCTTGCAAACGACATTTATCCAAATAGATTGGCGTTTGCCAAAAAGAAAATCAAAAGCTTCATCTCTGATTCTAATGCACAAATAGCGTTGATGGGGTTTAGTAATGTGAGTTTTTTGATTTCTGCATATACCTTTGATAAAGATACTTTAAAATATCTTATAGACAATCTCTCTACAAAAGAGCTCCTAACCAAAGGGACTAGTATCCAAAATCTCATCAATACAGCCAAAACACTAGGTTATAAAAATTTACTTGTCGTAACTGATGGTTCGCACGAAGAGCATTTGGATACTAAGGGTGTGAATTTGTATTTGTGGTTGGTAGGTAAACACAAAGCACCTATCAAAATCGGCTCGAAATTTCTTGAAAAAAACAATCATATAGTCCTAGTTGGAGTCAATCACAAGCTAGATAAATATGCCAAATTAAGTGTAGTTGCAACAACCGATAATAGCGATATTAAACAACTCTTACAATTGCACTTCAACTCCACATCCAAAGCCACCTTATACAATGAACTATACATATACCCGCTAGCAATTGGGGTTGTGTTTTTGTTTGCAAGCTTTTTTTCTTTGCCTAGTGTGGCGTTGGTGATACTAATAGGGCATAATGCACATGCTGGGATGTTGGATTGGTATTTGGCATATCAAGCAAAACATGCTTATCTAAATCACGATTATAATAAAAGTTTGGATATTTACTCTCATCTTCATTCTCAAAAAGCTATCTATAACCAAGCCAATAGTCTATACAAGCTTCATAAGTACAAGCAAGCGTTACGATTGTATAGTTTAATCAAAGATAAATCCCTTATTCAACAAGCTACTTACAATAGCGGAAATTGCTATGCGAAATTACATCAAATCAACAAAGCCATAGCAAGCTATAAACAAGCCTTGAGATACGACCCGCACGATAAGGATGCTAAGTATAATCTAGAATTATTATTACATCGCAAAAACCACCGCACCAATCACCCATCCACCCGCAACTCCAAATCCAAACATCCTAGCTCCAATCCCAAAACTACCGTCAAATTAAAAGAGATTAATTTTGACTTAAAAGCTAAGACATTGATGATACCTATTAGCAAAGGACAAAGTACAAATGAATGGTAAAATTTTGATTATATTTTTGGTGGTGTGGTTGTATGGTGCACGAGTTAGTGTGAATGTAGATAAGACACATCTATTATCTGGTGATGATGTGGTGTATTCTATCAGTGCTACTGGAAATAATATCATATTTCCTCATCTGAGTAAAATAGGAAATTATGATATAGAAGCGATTAGTCAATTTAGCAATCTTTCCATAAAAAATGGCAAATACATCACCACCATCACCAAAACATACACATTCACACCAACCAAATCTCTCACAATTCCGTCATACAAAGTAATCGTAGATAACACCCCTTATTACACAAAGCCTATCAAAATCACCGTATTAAAAAATAATCATCATCAAAAATTTAGATTGGATGTGCTTGCACCTAAGAGGGCTATTGTAGGATATCCAAGCATTATCACAATCCGTTTTTATCAAAGAGTGGATACTAAAATAGATACCGTGTCTATGGAAATATCAAGAGGTGATTATATCCTAAAACCTCTTACAAACGAAGAAGATTTTTATAAGGATAATTATAAAATAGCCCAGATTAAATATCTGCTCTTACCCAAAAAAGCAGGGCAATTACATCTAAAAGTCAAGCTCAAATTAGGATTTAGTCGCGTTCAACAAACCGGTGGTTTTATTCTCCCGCAAATGCAATACAAATTTCTAACCAAACAAATAACGATCAAATCAGACAAAGTGTTTGATGGGTTGGTGGGAGATTTTAATATTTCCATGCACACCAACACCACCCATACCACTCCAAATGAGCCTATTAATGCTACGTTACAAATCCAAGGATACGGGTATCTAAACGACATTGATATCCCGTTTGCTCCAAATGCAATCGTATACGCAAACAAAGCCGAAGTAAACACCACAATCAAACATAACCGAGTATATAGTATCTATAAGAAGCATTATGTGCTAGTATCGGATCATAATTTTACCATCCCTTCTATTGTCTTAAAATTTTATAGTATAAAACATCATCAAATCAAATCAGTCTCTACTAAAGCGTTGCATATTACGATAAGCACACCATCTCATCCTCAAGTTATCACCAAAACCATTACCCAAACAATCACCAAAACCAACTATACTTATATTGTAGTGGCTTTTGGTATAGGGCTACTTATAGGGATTATTTCGGCTCGTATAAAATTTCCATCAAAATTTTCGTTTGAGGATGTGTTTGATAAGCTGATTATTTATGCTGATGATAAAAGGGTAAAGCGTATTTTGGATAAGTTATATCTCAAAGAAAAGCTAACAAAAGAGGATAAAAAATTTATTAAATCTTATTTGAAAGGTAAAAATGGCAAAAATAAAACAAACATTTGAGTGTCAGGCATGTGGATATAAAAGCGGTAAGTGGCTTGGAAAATGCCCTAATTGTAATGCATGGGATAGTTTTGTGGAAATTACTAACAAACCTACAACCAATTCCATCACTTCTACATCCAAAATCATCCCAATCTCTCAAGTCAAAGAGGATGAGGTAGAGCGATTTAGCAGCGGAATTGAGGAGTTTGATAGAGTACTTGGGGGAGGAATAGTGCAAGGAAGTTTGGTGCTTATTGGTGGTAGTCCTGGTGTAGGGAAGTCGACACTAATGCTAACTATGGCTTCAAGTATCGATAAAAAGGTGCTGTATGTAGCTGGTGAAGAGAGTGTAGGGCAGATTAAAATGCGTGCCAATCGCCTCCAAAGACAAAATCCCAACTTATATTTATACCCAGAAATTGTTCTAGAGAATATTATAGAACAAATTAGGAATTATGATATTGTAATTATTGATTCGATTCAAACGATTTATTCCCAAAATATTTCTTCAGCCCCTGGGAGTGTATCACAAGTTAGAGAGGCTACTTTTGAATTGATGAGAGCGGCAAAAGACTATAAAATTCCGGTTTTTATCATAGGGCATATCACCAAAGAAGGCTCTATTGCCGGACCGAGGGTGCTTGAGCATATGGTGGATACTGTTTTGTATTTTGAGGGAGATTCTTCAAGAGAGATTAGGATTTTGCGAGGGTTTAAAAATAGATTTGGCACCACAAGTGAGATTGGGATTTTTCAGATGAATAAATACGGTATCCAAAGTGCCAAAAACAAAGCGTTTTTCTCCAAAAAACCACAAATAGGAAGTGCTATTACGGTAATTATGGAAGGAAGTAGACCACTTGTTATTGAGGTGCAAGCTTTGGTAGCACAAAGCTATACCAATCCCAAAAGAAGCACTACCGGATATGAGATTAGTCGATTGAATATGATTTTGGCTTTATTAGAAAAGAAACTCAACTTACCATTTAATCAATATGATGTCTTTGTAAATGTAACAGGAGGGATTAAGCTAAATGAACCAGCGGGAGATTTGGCTGTAATTGCGGCTATTTTGTCTTCATTTAGAGATAGAGCTATCTCAAAAGAGACGGTATTTATTGGTGAAGTGAGTTTAGTAGGGGATATTAGAGAGGTACCTAATCTGGATATGCGACTAAAAGAAGCCAAAAATCTAGGCTTCAAAAAAGCGATCGTCCCTAGTAACCCGATAGAAGATATCATCAAGACATACGCTATTAATGAAGTAGAGAAGTTAGTGGATTGGATGTAGGTTGCCAAAAACCGATTTTTTTGTTAAAATTAAACCACATAGAAATAACAAAAGGGTAAATATGATTTTAGTAATTGGTGATTTTATGATAGACCATTATTTATGGGGAAAAAGCAATAGAATTTCCCCAGAAGCACCCGTGCCGGTAGTGGAAATAACAAAAGAAGAAGATAGATTGGGTGGTGCTGGAAATGTGGTAAATAATCTACTCTCACTTGGTAGTGAAGTGATGATAGCTACTATTTTGGGTGATGAAAATGAGAGAATGATGCGGCTTTTAAATGAACAAAACATAAATACAAAAGGTGTATTTGTAGATAATACAAGAAAAACTATCATAAAAAGTAGGGTAATTGCAAGTAATCATCAAGTAATCAGATACGATAAAGAGACCAAAAATTATATAACAAAAGAGTTTGAACAAAAGATTTTTGATTTTGCAAAAGATAATATCGATAAAATAGATATGATTTTGTTAAGTGATTATGAAAAAGGTGTACTAACCCCAACTCTCACTCAAAAACTGATAGATTTAGCAAATGCTAAAAATAAAAAACTTATAATCGATCCGAAAAATAATTTTTATAAATATCAAAATGCTTATATGATAAAACCAAATAAAAAAGAGTTATCCATCGCTACTAATATAGAAATAAATACAAAAGAGGATTTGATAAAAGCAGGGTGGGCTCTAAAAGAGGAGCTTAATTTAGAATATTTACTTGTAACATTGAGCGAAGATGGTATGGCACTTTTTGGTAAAGAATTTATTCAAATTCCAACTCTTGCAAGAGAAGTTTATGATGTAACTGGAGCAGGGGATACGGTATTAGCAAGTTTGGGATATTTCTTGAGTAAAAATGATAATCTCATAGAAGCTATGCATTTTGCCAATGCAGCAGCTGCAGTGGTGGTAGGAAAGGTGGGAAGTGCTACTGTCACTATCAACGAAATCCTCCATTACGAAAAAAATCTAGATAATTCAGTAGAACACAAAATTATCCCGTTTGATGAGGTGGAGAAATTAAATTTTACAAATAAAAAAGTTGTATTTACCAATGGATGCTTTGATATACTTCATTTAGGACATGTAAAATATCTCCAAAAAGCAAGAGCATTAGGTGATGTGCTAATCGTAGGAGTTAATTCTAATGAATCAGTAACAAGATTAAAAGGACCTACTCGCCCAGTAAATGATGAATTTGATAGAGCTTATTTACTCGCAAGTTTGGAAGTAGTGGATTATGTAGTGATTTTTAAAGAAGATACACCTTATGAACTTATCAAAAAAATAAAGCCAGATATTTTAGTAAAAGGGGCAGATTATAAAGACAAAGAAGTAGTAGGAAGTGATATAGCAAAAGAGGTAAAACTTATTGACTTTGTAGATGGCAAAAGCACTACGAATATCATATCAAAAATCAAAAAATAAAGGATCAACATGCAAAAAGAGACAATTGCTATTACTTATGGATATGAAAAAGATTCAAATAGGACAATGAATGTGCCTATTTATCAAACTACGGCATATGAGTATGAGAGTATAGAAGATGCCGCTTTGTTGTTTGAACTGCAAAAAGAAGGAAATATTTACACTAGAATCTCCAACCCCACAACTAGAGTCTTTGAGCACAGAATAGCCAAACTAGAAGCTGGCGTGGATGCATTGGCACTTGCAAGTGGGATGGCGAGTATTTTTTATAGTATTATCAATTTAGCTAAAAGTGGCGATAATGTGATTATTTCCACTAAATTATACGGAGGTAGTATCACTCTTATTACTCAAACGCTCAAACCACTTGGTATTCAAGTAAAGTATTTTGATGTACACAATGCACAACAGCTCCAAGAGTTAATAGATGATAAAACAAGAGCGATTTTATTTGAGAGTATTGCAAATCCGGCATTGAGTGTGGCTGATTTTGATACTATTACTGATATAGCGGATAAAAAGGGTGTAATTACGATTTGTGATAATACGATTGCGACTCCTTATGGGTGTGAACCTTTTAGGGAAGGTGTGGATATAGTAGTCCATAGTGCTAGTAAGTATATTGTCGGTAACGGTAGTAGTATTGCTGGGGTGATTGTAGAGAGTCAAAAAGCTAAAGCAAAGCTTGCAAATCATGAATATTTCTCAACCCCAGATGAGAGTTATCATGGGCTTGTGTATTTGGACAAATTTAACGCACCTTTTATCGCAAGAGCAAGATTGGCTTTATTAAGAGATTTTGGAGCAGTAATTTCCCCATTTAATTCATGGCTTTTGATACAAGGACTAGAGACGTTGTCACTTAGAATCAAACAACACTCAAAAAGTGCCAAGAAAATCGCCAAATTTCTCAAAAAACAAGGCTTTGAGGTATCTTATCCGATGTTAAAGGGTGATGAAAATTATAAATATGCTAAAAAATACTTAAAATATGCAGGAGGGATTGTGAGCTTTGATGTGGGGGATTTTAAAAAAGCGAAAAAAATAGTGAAAAATCTCAAAATATTTAATTTAGTTACAAATATCGGTGATTCCAAATCTATCGTTACACATCCAGCAAGCACGACCCATCAGCAATTAAACGCTCAAGAACTCAAAAAAGCCGGAGTAAGCGAAGGGTTGATTAGATTAAGTATAGGATTGGAGGGTTGTAAGGATTTGATAGCTGATTTGGATAATGCAATAAAGAGTGCGTATGGCAGTTAAGCTTGGTATTCATTATGAGATGTTCAACCTACAAAAAGATAAGAGTATTATTTTTTTGCATGGTTGGGGTAGCAATAAAGAAGTAATGAAGGTATTTAGGGAGTATTTTGATGAATATAAATTGGTATTTATCGATATGCCTGGGTTTGGCAAAACGCCTACTAACGAAATTTATACTACTGCTAAATATGCACAAAAATTGGATGAATTTCTCCAATCATTAGGTGTAGATAAATATTGTATCATAGGGCATAGCTTTGGCGGAAAGGTAGCTACGTTGCTGAATCCTAAATATTTGGTATTGTTATCAAGTGCGGGTATTATCAACCCAAAGCCTCTTAAAGTGCGGCTTAAAATCATAGCATTTAAAGCTTTGAAATCTATATTTGGTGGAAATCTGAAGAGGTTTTTTGCAAGTGAGGATGTGAATAAAATGAGTGATAATATGTACGAAACATTTAAAAATGTTGTGGATGAAGATTTTAGAGAATATTTTAGCCAATTCACAAATCATGCTCTAGTAATCGGTGCTACAAACGACACGGCAGTAACGGCACAAAATTCCCAGCAAATTGCTTCTTTGCTACATACACAAGCGATTATTTTACCAGGAGATCATTACTTTTTCTTATCCAATCCCAAACAAACAGCCAAATTAATTAAAGATTTTTTATCCAATTCGCCACTTCACACTTAAAAGTCAACAAGATCTTTTATAAAGATTATTTATGTTAATTATTACTAGATTTTATGATATAATAATGCGACAAAATCAAAAAGGTGTGAGATGAAAAAGAAAGTATTGGTGTTAGGTGGCGGTTTTGCCGGTATTGAGAGTGCTATATGGCTAAGGAAATATGGTTTTGAAGTGACATTGGTATCGGATAGGGATTATTTTTATATATATCCTATCTCTATTTGGATACCGACTGGTGAATATGGGTTTGATGATGTGCAAATATCTATCGAGAAATTAAGCAAAGTGCACGGATTTGAATTTATCTTGGATGAAGTAGAATCAATCCAGACCAAACAAAGCACAGTCTATTGTAAAAATAATACGTTTGAGTATGAATATTTGGTAATTGCCCTTGGTGCTGACAAGCTCAAACACGAGGGTGAAGAAAATTTCTTATCAATCTGTTCTAAACCAACGGAAAGTTTGCAAATCAAACAAAGGGTTGATGAACTTATCCAAAAGGGTAGTGGAAGTATGGCTTTTGGATTTGGAGGTAATCCAAAAGACCCGAGTAACGTAAGGGGCGGTCCGGCGTTTGAAGTGATGTTTAATATCCACAATAAACTTACCAAACTTCGTATAAGAGATAAATTTGACTTGCACTTTTTTGCTCCGATGCCAAAACCAGGAGCGAGAATGGGGCAAAAAGCTCTTGAGATGATGGATATTATGTTTGATAAAATGAATATTAAAAAGCACGTCGGTAAAAAAATCAAAAAATTCCAAAAAGATGGTATAATTTTCGAGGATGATTCTGTACTTCATAGTGATTTGACTATGTTTATTCCAGCTTCATCAGGGCATAAAGTTTTTAAAAATAGCGATTTACCCCTAAATGAAGCCGGTTTTGTAAAAATTAATGATTACTGTGAAGTAGAGCATGATTTCGATGAGAGTGTGGAGAATGAGCTAGGAGTTTATAGAGTATTTGCAATTGGCGATAGTGCGGCAATTAGCGGTCCGGATTGGAAAGCCAAACAAGGTCACTTAGCGGAAGTTATGGCTAAATGTGTGGCTTATAATATATCTCATATAGAAAAAAATTCTCAAGCCAGACAAGGGTATGAAGCTCATATAAATATTTTATGTGTAATGGATACCGGAGATGGAGCTGCTTTTGTATATAGAGATAACAAAAGGGCTATGATGATACCAATGCCAATTGTTGGACATTTAATGAAAAAAGGTTGGGGTTGGTATTGTAAAAATTCAAAACTAAATAAAATACCAAGGATACCGGGGATGTAACATGAAACTAACAACACCTCAAATTAGGAAAGCAAAGATTAAAGAAGGTAAGAAGAAATGTGTCTTGATTGATGGAAATGGGCTAAGACTCGAAGTCAAAAAACACGTCAAACAATGGGTTTTTCGTATCAGGCGTGAGCATAAAGAGTATAATTTTACCCTTGGCTCCTTTCCTAAATTAAGCTTAGCTAAGGCACGTAAAAAACGCAACAAATTAAGGAAGATTATCGATAAAATAGGCGTCAAAGAGGCCAAGAGGCTATACAAAGAGAAGCAGTTGGACTTAAAATAAGAAATCATCATCGTCGTCTTGATGGAAATTTAGCATAATATTGAATTGCTCTATATTAGCTAGGAATGAAGCATCAAAATAGTGGATATCGATAGCGGTTTTGTCGATAAAAATAGTCTGTATCCAGTTTTGAATATCTTGGTTGATTTGATAGAGTAGGTTGTAAGCTAGCTCTTTTTGTATCTCATCAAGAGTACTTATATCTAGACTTTGCAATTCATTCATCAGATTATTCATTGCATACGCAACATCCTTAAATTCTATACTGCTAAATAGAGCGTTGGATAAGATATGTATGATATGGGTGAAGTCATTTAGGAAATTTTGGTCTAGTTGGGTGTATTTGTAGGTGATCATCTCACACTCATCTGACAATTCTATAATTGCCGCTAAATTATCGTCTATAATTTCATTATAGCCAAAATACTCACTAGCACTAATCTTCTTCTCATCTGTATAATGCATTTGTTCGATTGTATTATCTATCTCTTCTTCTTCTACGAAGAAGAAATCTTCACTACCCAATTCATCGATGGTGTTTTGTATGCTATTAAGTATTTGAATATAGTTTTTGTTGTTGATGTTATATTTCTCCACCCATTTTTGGTGTAAATCTAAAAATATATTCAGATATCTAACAGTATCGTTTTTGTCAATATTTAAGTTGGTGTGTGTTTCAAATACTTTGTGGATAGTCTCATGTGATTTGTCACTATCGTATAGGAGGTTGATTGAAAATTTGGCAATTGCGAAATTATGCTTGCTGATAGATGTCGCATTGCTTAGTATGTTTGCTAAAGAAGGCTCATTTAGTATTTGTCTCTCAAGAGGAAATATTAAATCATCAAGTAGCGTGGTTAGGTTATGCTTTGCTAGTCGTATACCCATATTAGGCCCTTACGTTAAGGGGAGTAGTCACCCCCCCCC
>JAADDX010000087.1 GCA_013153685.1 Campylobacterota bacterium
TCAAATCTGCTATTGCTCATTTATGGTTTGTAATCATTCATCCTTATGATGATGGAAATGGAAGAATTGCAAGAGCTATTACTGACTATATTCTTTCACAAAATAAAAATACAGATTTTAAACTATATTCTATATCAACTGCTATAAAACAAAATAGAAAAGAGTATTATGATATTTTAGATAAAACAACTAATCTTTTTAGAAATAGAGAATTTGATATTACTCCTTGGATAGAATGGCACTTAAATATATTAAATCAAGCTATCGATTTAGCTATTTGCAATATCCAATTTATAGTCAAAAAAACTAAGTTTTGGGATAAGTGTAGAATGTATCCATTAAATGAAAGACAACTAAAAGTTTTAAATAAGATTGTAGATATAAATTTTGAAGGATATCTAACTACAAAAAAATATATCTCTATGACAAAAACAAGCAAAGCCACAGCCGTAAGAGATATAAAACAACTCCTTGAATATGGGTGTATTAAACAAGTGGAAAATAGTAGTGGTAGGAATGTGAGGTATGAGGTTAATTATTAAAAAAGGAGATGATAGCTAAAACACCAAATAAAAAAACTCAAAAAGTTATAAAAGACGCAAGAAAAAATAAAAATATGACTAAAACTTCATTAGCTATGTGACTCTCTACTTCTACTTCAAGAGCTGCTTCTACTAATTCTTTTATCAATGGAGCTAACACTCCATCTTTTCCATCTATTTGCTTTCATGCTAATAATTCTTGCACTGCATTGTCAAAATTAAATCCCATGTCTGTCTTCTTAATTATTTCTTATATCGAAACTGATATGGAATTTTTACACTCCCAATTTCTTCTCTTAATCTATAAGATTCACCTTGAAATTTATAATATAGCTATGGTGAGAGTCTATCTAATATAGCAGTAGTTAGTGCACTAGGACCTAATAGTAATATATTTTGAGTCTCATCTATAGTTATCATTTCGCTATTCTTTTTATTTTTTCATTATTCTATAAAAAAGATAGCTTTTTATTTTAACTTAGTGGTGCACTTTTCTTTGTATTTACTCACTTTTTCTGGTGTATTTTACCATTGCAGTTGACAAAACCTATCCAGCGGACGAGCAGTCACAAAAAACAAAAATTACTTTTTAGGGGGTATTTTTCTAACTTAAGCAAAATACCTTAATTTAGGAGTTTAATCTATAAAGTATGGTGCGGTGGGCGGGACTTGAACCCGCACGAGATAATTCTCACAAGGCCCTCAACCTTGCGTGTCTACCAATTCCACCACCACCGCATTAGAGTTATCACCCTCAAAGGGAGAGGTGATTAACCGATGAATGGGTTAGAGTAAAGAGCAATTAAAGCTAATACAAGTGTATAGATAACTTGTGCTTCAATCATCGCTAATGCGATGAACATTGTCCCCATAAGTTTACCACCCATTCCTGGATTTCTAGCTGTCCCAGCGATTGTAGCTGCTGCAGTGTGCCCCATACCGATAGCACCACCAAGTGCCGCAATACCTAATCCAACTACTGCCGCTAATACAGAGTAAGCTTGTAAAGTTTCACCTGCAAATGCAACAGATGCTAAAGCGAATAATAAAAATAATGCTTTTTTCATGTTGTCTCCTTAATTTTTATACCAAAGTCCGTTCGGCTTGCGTATCCCTACTTAACACTTTTGGTAAGGCAATTATAGCAAAAAAAAATTAATTTTTGGTATGAATTTGCTTTTTTTTCATTTTTTTATTCTTAATACTCTTGCTTCCTTTAGCAAAAGTGATTAAGTCATTGGTGTTTTGTATCTCTTGAGGTAGATGTTTGAATCCTTCTAGCATAATTTCACTTGTAGCTTTAGCATCATACAATGCTCTGTGCAAATCACCTTTTGGCAAGTTCAATTCTTCTATTAGATACTTTAGTCCATAACGGCTAGCATCGATTGTTTTTTTAGAGAGAGTTAATGTACAGATTTCCGGATTGAGCAGATCTCCCAGCCCCTCTTTTTTGAGTTGCGATTTGATGTAATTAAAGTCAAAATAACTATCATGTGCTACAAAAATCGCATCACCTAAAAATTCTTTGAATTTCCTCAAGACCTCTTTTTGAGTTTTTGCGTTTTTTAGCATTTTTTCATTAATACCGGTTAATTCCCGAATTGCTTCTGGGATATAATCAGCCTTGACAAATTCATTAAACGTATCGATAACTTCACCGTTTTTGACTTTGATAGCACCTATTTCTATGATTTGTGAATTTTCCGGTTTGCTACCGTTTGTTTCGATATCCACGATACAAAAGACTTCATCTTGTATCTGGCTAAGTGAGGTACTAAGATAATAAAGTCCATCTTTTTGAGTGATAGAAAGCCCCTGAGCTTTTAAAAATTCCATAGCCGTAAAGAAGTCCAAATCCGGATATATTTTGTGTAATTTCTTCTTGAGTTTGTCTTTTTTGATACCTTTTTTTAACGCTTCTATAAGTTGTTGTAATTGCACTTTTGTCTCTTTTTTTGGAAATTTTGTTTCAAAATTATACCAAATTTTGTTATAATTATGCAAAAAAAAGGAATATTTATGATTTTGGTAATGAAGGTTGGTGCAAAAGAGGAAGATATTAATGCTACGATAAATCAGATTAAAGAATGGGGACATGATGTAAGCTTGGCTCCTGGTGAGAAACAAACCGTAATTGGTATTATAGGTGATAAATCGGATTTGACTGGTAGACCATTATCGACTTTACCAGGAGTTTCAAAAGTTTTAGAAGTATCTGCACCGTATAAAAGAGCAAGTAGAGAATTCCATCCAGAAGATACCGTAATCGATGTAGATGGTGTGAAAATCGGTGGCGGAGAGAGATGTGTTATTGCTGGACCTTGTAGTGTAGATACGCTTGAGAATGTAATTTATCTTGCAAAAGTAGCCAAAGAAAACGGTGCGAAAATGTTAAGAGGGGGAGCATACAAACCAAGAACGTCTCCATATACGTTCCAAGGACATGAAGAAGAGGGTCTTAAAATGATGTTAGAAGCCAAAAAAGAAACAGGCCTTCCTATCGTAACTGAACTTATGAGTATCAAAGATATCGACGTTGTATACAAATATGCGGATGTGATTCAAATTGGTGCTAGAAATTCACAAAACTTTCCGCTACTAAAAGAGATCGGAAAGCTTGATAAGCCGGTAATCTTAAAAAACGGAATTGCTGGAACAATGAAAGAGCACTTAATGAGTGCGGAATATATCATGAGCGAGGGAAATGATAATGTAATTCTTTGTTTAAGAGGAACTAGAACATTTGAAAGTGCTGTTAGAAATACTATCGATCTTACACTTGTGCCTATTATGCAGCAACTTACGCATTTACCTATCATTGTAGATCCTTCACATGCTGCTGGAAAGAGGGAATTTGTAAGTAGCTTGGCTTATGCTGGTATGGCTGTGGGGGCTGATGGGCTTATTATAGAAGTGCACAATTGTCCAAAAGAAGCTCTCTCAGACGGAGATCAAGCATTGCTCCCAAGGGATTTTGAGTATTTAATGCAAAAATTACAAGCCCTAACACCTTGGAGCCAAAAAGAATGGGTGGAGTTTGATAAACAAAAACAAACCGATTGTATCAAACCATAAAGGTTTAAGGTGATATAATTGGATTTTTATCGAGTAATTGATGCCGATACTATCGAGTGTTTGTTGTGTCGGCATCATTGTAAACTACCTCAAGATAGATTCGGTATCTGCAATATCAACAAAAACCAAAATAATTCCCTTCATACGATTGTAACTAATCATCCAAGTGCCATACATATCGATCCTATAGAAAAAAAGCCGTTGTTTCATTTCCACCCCACAACCCAAACATTATCCATAGGGACTATTGGCTGTAATTTTAGATGCCCATTTTGTCAAAATTGGCAACTTTCCTTCGGGTCGGAAATCGGTCAGATGGAAATTACACCGTTTGATATGCTAAATATCGCTTCTAAATATCAAGTCAAAAGCATATCTTATACCTATAACGAACCATCTGTATTTTATCCTTATGCCAAGGAAATAGGGGAGTTGGTGTCACTTAAGGGTATCAAAAATATTTTTGTAACAAACGGATATGAGAGTATCGAAGAGATAGAGGATATGCAATGGGTTGATGCAGCAAATATTGACCTAAAAAGTTTTGATAGCAAATATTACAAACAAGTACTAAAAGGCAATCTAGATTATGTGCTAGATACGATTGAGAGGATGTATAAAAAAGGGATATGGATAGAAATTACTACTTTGGTAATACCTAGTATTGATGAGACTCAAATCAGACAGATGGCTCAATTTATCGCATCTTTGAGTAGTGATATTCCATGGCACTTGAGTGCTTTTTATCCAAATTACAAAATGTCTACAGCCTCACCTACTACATTAGATACGCTATTTGCGTATCAACAAATTGCCTCTGAGTATTTGAAATATGTGTATTTAGGAAATGTTGCCTTGCCGGCTATTACGTATTGCCCTACATGTAATAAAGAGCTTATCATAAGGGAGGGATTTGATGTAGTATCAAATATCTTGGATGTAGATAAATGCCCAAATTGTCACACCACAATCGCTGGAGTGTTTGGTGATAATTAGTTGATTGTCATATTATCAATCAATCTCGTAGTCCCTACGTATCCAGCAATCAGCACGGTTGTTTTGTGTTGAACGGTATCAAGGGGATTAAACTCTTCATCCACAAATGCTATATATTGCACATCTATTTGCAATACCTTTAACATCTCTTCTTTGATTTTGTTTACATCTTTGATTGTGGTGCTTAGCTGCAAGGCAAGCTTGAGTGCTTTTGAGATACTTAGGGCTTGTTGTATCTCTTGAGCCGATAAATAACTATTTCTACTACTTAACGCAAGCCCATTCTTATCTCGCACGATATCACATGCTACAATCTCGATATCCAAAAATAAATCTTTTACCATCTGTTTGATTAGATACAATTGTTGAGCGTCTTTTTTGCCAAAATATGCTCTTTGTGGCTTGACAATATTAAACAACTTCAAAACTATTTGCAATACTCCATCAAAATGCCCTGGTCGAAAATGTCCTTCTAGTATGTATCCTTTGACTTTTGGGGCTTTAATTAGTACTTCATCTAGAGTTGTATACATATCCGAAATATTTGGCACAAAAATATAATCTACATTTGCTACTTTGCATATTTTTATATCTGCTTCTAATTTTTTGGGGTATTTATCAAAGTCCTCCCCTTCTAGAAATTGTGTGGGATTGACAAAAATTGAAACCACTACGATATCGTTTTGTGCTCTTGCTTTTTGGATGAGAGATAAATGTCCTTGGTGTAGTGCCCCCATTGTAGGAACAAATCCGATATTAGAATGCCCTTTTAGAGCTTCTCGCACTTCTTGTGGAGTGTGTAAAATAGTCATCAGTCCAACCTTTGTGTGATATATTTTGGAAATTATACCACAAAGTTATAAAAAAGCTTATAAATCTTGACTTTTAGGCGTTTTTTATTATATAATTTGCCGATTCTACGGATAAGCAAAAGGATGTATTAATGAATCAAAAAAGAATTGAAGAAAAATTAAAAAGCGGTAAGAGATTATCAAAATTAGACGCACCTACAAATATACGAAATGACGAAAAAATCATGAAAGAGGATGATTTTATTGTATCAAAAACAGATACCAAAGGCTTCATTACATATTGTAATAGAATTTTTGTAGATATGGCGGGGTGGAGTAGACATGAGCTAATTGGTGCTAATCACAACATAATCAGGCATCCGGATATGCCAAAAATTGCCTTTAAGGTGGCGTGGGATCTTATTTCGTCAAAACAAGAATTTTTCGGTTTTGTAAAAAACCTTAGAAAAGATGGAGGATTTTATTGGGTATTAGCATACATCACTGCTGATGTTGATACAAAGGGTAATATTGTAGGATATACTTCATTTAGAAAAAAACCTTCAAGGACGGCTATTGAGACATTAAGCCCGATTTATAAGGCGTTGGTTGATGCTGAGAGAAGCGGTGGGATGCAAGCGAGCTATCAGCTTTTAAAAGATACGCTAAAAGCTACGGATGAAAACATAGTAGAAAAATATCATGAGTTAGTATTTACTTTACAAAAAGGGTAAGAAATGAGTAAACTAAAAAGTAAAAATTTTTTAATTGTTGGCGGATTGTTTTTGATAATAGCGTTGTATGGAATGTACATTAAAGACTGGGTAGTAGGTATATTGCCGCTTGTTGGTATTGTTGTGGCGTATTTATTGCCTCAATCTTCTTCAAGCAATCAAACAATTTTGCGTCAAATTAATGATCTGGTTCAAAAAGCTTATAACGGGGAGATTCACCATAGGCTTATTATCGATGGAGAAGATACGTTAGAGGAGCAAATTGCATGGAATATTAATGAAATGTTAGATCAGGTAGAGGATTTGTTAAGAGAAAATAAAAACGCAATTACGGATATTACCAACGGCCACATGTATAGATATATCATGCCACAAGGATTGCATGGGGAGTTTGGAGCGGCAGCTAAGGAAGCGGAATCAGCAATTGAGAGTTTGAAAATATCTAAAAAAGTAGAGCTTATTGGTAGTCTCTCAAAACAATTTGCCAACATAGATGGAGGGGTTACAGCTAATTTCCAAAGAGTTGGTGAAGATATCAAGGAGATGGATAAAGCATTTAAGGAAATTGCTATTAAAGTGCAAGAAAGTTCCAAACAAGCAACCGATACGTTTCAAGTAATGGAGAAGACCAAATCTGACTTTGAGACATTGTCGCATAAATTGCATGATACGTCAAATGAAATATTCCAAATGGCGGAAAATATTACAGCGATTTCCAACGTAATAGAACTTATCAAAGATATTGCCGATCAGACGAATTTACTTGCTTTAAATGCGGCTATTGAGGCTGTAAGAGCTGGAAATGCTGGTAGAGGATTTGCGGTAGTAGCAGATAATGTAAGAGGGCTTGCCGAGAGAACACAAAAGGCAACTAATGAGATTTCGCTCACTATCCAAACTCTCCAACAACAATTCACAAGTGTAAACGAAAACACCAAAGAGGTAGTGCAAATCGGGGAGCAATCAAGCCAAGCGTTGGATACGTTTGAGAATGCACTAAGTAAATTGCAGTTTAATCTCTCTGATGTGACAAACATTTCTGATAAAAACACACTAGTGGTAATATTCTTGATCTTCAAAATTCATCACGTAACATACAAAGCAAGCATTTACTCATCTATTACCAACGAGATGGTAAATGAGAGAGTCAAAAATACAACCGCTTCGAATTGTGTATTGGGGCAATGGTTGAATAACCCACAAATCAAAGGGATGTTAATTGAGACACCATATTACAAAAAAATGGTGAAAAATCACGAAAAAATCCATGAAATTGGATATAGCGTGTGTGAAAGAATAGAACAAGAGGGTGTAACCAAAGACAATAGAGAATGGTATTATCACCAAATGGAACAATTAGAACATGAAGCAAATGAGCTATTTAATAATCTACAAGAAATTTTATCTTTTGCATCACAAAAAAACATGATAGCCGACTTATTAAAAGTAAGTCATGATATGGTATAATGAGATTCATTCTTTTTATACCTGTTTTTATTTTCGCGAATTTTTTTGATTTAGCAAAGCATATCGTAAGCTCATATGAATACAAGCTATCCACTACAGATACACAGATTGCTCATGCAAACGCATCCCTTGCACAGATGAAGAAATATGGGCAGATTACTTTGGAGTATCAATATGCACGCAATCTTAAAACACCATATGTAGTGATATACGATACCAACTTTCCATCATCACCCAAACATTTTAGGTTTGATATATCATATTCTTATCCAATCTTTGGATATCATATCAGTGATATGATACAAATTGCCAACTTACAACTCATCCAATCCCAACTCAAACAACAAAATCTCAAGCAAGTTTTGAGCTTGAAGCTTGCTAAGTTGTATGCAAATTTATATGCGATCAATAAACAAATTGCGGCATTAAATACCGCTAAAGAGAGCTTGTGGACGCTAAGAGAGAAATTGCAGATATTTTATCAAAATAAACTAATTACTCATTCAAGACTTGATAAGATTGTGGCTAAATATTATGATACTCTCTCTGAGATTTCCAAAGCTAAAGCCCAAAAAGAGGCTTTACTTAATCAAATTTTTCTACTTACATCCATAAGGGTAAAAGAATGCAAATTGGATAACATCCAACTCCATGCCCCCAAATTTACCCAACGCAACGACGTAAAGGCGATTCGAACTACGCTAAATATAGACAAATATCGCATCCAACTACACAAGAATTACCCCAAATTATCGCTATTAGCACGTTATGCGAAGGATGGAAATAATTATACAGCTACTACCAATGATTTTCAAAATCCTAATCAATCCATAATAGCGTTATCGATGCAATGGGATTTTGATATGACTAAAACTTACCAAACTCAAATTGCCAAATTACAAAAGAGGAGAGATATGCTATTTTACAAACAATACCTACAACAAATCAAAATTCAATACCAAAACGACTTTGCGTTTTTGCATGCTTTATACGATAGATTGCGTTCTGCTAAAAAAGCGTATCGTGCAAATGCAAGTTATTATGATGACATCAAAGCAAAATTTCTACAAAATCTAGTAGATAGCGTGAAATTAAATGAAGCTTTATCTAAGCTTACGTATTCCAAATCCAACGTAGATATGATAAAATCTCAAATATTTTTCTACAAAATAAAATTATTATTTGATGGAGGCACATTATGAAATTATTCGGAACTGATGGAGTTAGAGGACATGCAGGAGAGTTTATTACCCCTTTTTTGGCGTTAAAATTAGCAATGGCTCTAGGGACATACTTTCGTAAACATGCCGTAACCAATAAAATATTAGTGGGTAAAGATACAAGAAGAAGCGGTTATATGATAGAAAATGCTATTGTATCTGGACTTACTGCTGTAGGATATGATGTGATACAAATAGGCCCGATGCCTACTCCGGCTGTGGCTTTTTTGACTCAAGATCTTAGATGTGATGCTGGGATTATGATTAGTGCTAGTCATAACCCTTATTATGATAATGGGATTAAGTTGTTTGATGGAAATGGGGATAAGCTTGATGGTATGATAGAACATGAGATAGAGGAAATTTATGCACGAGAAGATTTTATTTTGGCTACTGATAAAAAAATCGGTAAAAGCAAAAGAATTGATGATGTAATTGGTAGATATATTGTGCATATCAAAGACTCCTTTCCTAAAGATAAAAACTTAAATCACCTTAGGATTATCTTGGATACAGCAAATGGTGCGGCGTATAAAGTAGCACAAATTGTGTTTGAGGAGTTGGGTGCTGATGTTATTACTCTAAATAATACGCCAAACGGATATAATATTAACGACAATTGCGGTGCTATGTATCCGGCACAATTAGCCGCTAAAGTTAGGGAATACAGAGCGGATATCGGTTTTGCTTTTGATGGGGATGCTGACCGATTAGTAGTGGTGGATCAAAACGGTGAAATTATCCATGGAGATAAGTTAATTGGTGCGTTGGCTTTATATCTCAAATCTCAAAATAAACTCAAAAATGATGCCATTGCAGTTACTATTATGAGTAATAGAGCACTTGATGAATTTTTGGCTACGCACGGTATTAAGGTATATCGCTCACCAGTGGGTGATAAGCACGTACTAGAAGTGCTCAAACAAAAAGGACTTAATTTCGGTGCGGAACAATCAGGTCATATTATTTTTAGCGATTTTGCCAAAACGGGTGATGGTTTGGTCTCTGCTTTGCAAGCTGCGGCATATTTGTTAGATAGTAACCAGCCAGCAAGTCAGGCATTTGATAAATTCCAGCTATATCCCCAAGTCCAAGACAATATCAATGTATTAAAAAAGATTCCGTTAGAGGAAATTGAAGGTTCAAAAGAGATTTTGGATGAGGTAAAAAAAGCAGGATACAATTACATAGTTAGATATTCAGGAACCGAGAATAAATTGCGTCTGCTAGTAGAAGGTGCCAATAAAACAAAAGCTAAAGAATTACTTGAGAAGTTAGTGGAATTTTTTAAGGTAAAATTATCGTGAGGAAATTTGTAATAGCGTTTTTGACGGTATTTGCCCTTGATCAATTGATTAAGTATATATTTTTAAGTGGATTTAGATATGAGGGTGATAGTATTAGTTTGGTGTTGGTTTTTAATCAAGGGGTGGCTTTTAGTATGCTTGCATTTTTGCAAGGTGCTTTGAAATATATTCAAGTTGGTATACTTCTTGTGTTGATGTTTTATTTTTACAAAGAGAAGTTTTTGCAGAAATATCCTATTCTAAGCGGTATTTTATTGGGGGCTGGTAGTAGTAATGTCTTTGATAGATTTGTCCATGGTGGGGTTGTGGATTATGTGTATTATCACGGGTTATTTAATTTTGCGATTTTTAACTTTGCTGATGTGATGATTGATGTGAGTATAGCGTTGTTTGGGTATTTGTTATTTAAACAAAGGCGTAGTACCTATAATTAAGCATCGCTTGAAAAAGCTGTGTTAGGATCAATAAAACACCAAGCCCAATAGCACCGTATACATATATCAACCACATAAAACAAACATTAAATACCATAGTATAAAACGTAATCCTCAATATAAGTTTGTGCTGATTAGTGAGGATGAAATAATTGGTAAATAATCCACCAAACGGACTAAAAACCAAGACAATACAAAGCAACTTCAACAACACAACCGCTTGTGGATATTCACCAAAAAGCGTGAAAATAATATATTTAGCACTCACAAACACCATACTTGCAATAATAATTAAAACTATCAAATAATATTTTAAGATTCTTTGCATTATAGATTTGAGGTGGGATTTTGGTATGGTAGATAGGTGTGGAAATAAGACAGTATTTCCAAGTCCTATGATTTTCATAATAGCTTCAAATATTTTATGTGCGATACTAAATATACCCACGGCTTCATATCCGCTAACAAATCCTAAAAACAAAATATTGAGATTAGAATACAAATTGACACTAATATTTGAGATAAAAAGATAATATCCTTTTAAAAAATCTAACTATACTGCGGGTTTTTGGTAGGATAAACCTAAGATTATATTTGTGCCATATAAAAATATTTGCCCCAATTGCTACAATAAAAATAGCTATTGCGTTTAAGAGGGGAATATACACATAATCTTGAGGAGCTTTAATATATGTAAAAATAGCTACAAGATACAATATCCTAATACTCACATCAAAAATAACGATAAATTTCATCTTCTCAATCGCTTGAAAAAACCATGTCGGAAAGAACATTTGAGCAAAGATCATCAGATATGAAAAAATAAAAACCTCTTTATGGATATAAAATTTGGGATACAACAATAAAATAGCAAATATGCCGCTAGCAACTACAAACAATAATAATTTGCTAATATACATTTTGCTAAATAAAAGACTGACTTTTTGGGTGGAATTGCGATAAAAAGAGATATCTTTGATAATTATCATCTTAAATCCATAATCAATAAATAACCCAAAATACGAGATGACTACATAACTAAAATTAATTAGCCCATAATTATCCACACCAATTATTCTAATAATATATGTCATAGCCACAAACGGGATGATATAATTGGCTATTTCCAAGATTAACAAATAAGAAAAATTACTAATTAACTTTTTGTGTATCATTGATGTAATTTCCGTTTTTGTGAAATTATAGCATACAAATTGTCGTATTTGCACACATCCCCAACAATAGATAAGTTGCGAATTATGATATAATTGCAAAAAAATATAAGGAGTGGATGTGGATTTTGAATATTATGAGATATTACAAGTGAGTAAAACTGCTTCAAAGGCGGAAATAAAAAAAGCATATAGAAAGCTTGCTATGAAATACCATCCGGATAAAAATCCAGGGGATAAAGAAGCAGAAGAGATGTTTAAGAAAATCAACGAAGCTTATGAAGTGTTAAGTGATGACAAAAAAAGAGCTCTTTATGATAAATATGGAAAGGAAGGGTTGGATACAGGTTCGTCAAGAGGTGGATTTGATTTTGGCTTTGAAGATATTTTTGAAGAATTTTTCGGATTTTCCAAAAGAAAAAAACGCAAAACAACTCCTTATGATTTAGATATTTTAGTAAAAGTAGAATTAGAATTTAAAGAAGCCGTATTTGGGACTAAAAAAGAGATTGAGTTTGAATACTATAGCATTTGTCCAGAATGTAATGCCACAGGAGCCAAAAAACACCACCAATGTCCTACATGTCATGGAGAGGGGAGTATTTTTGTAAGACAAGGTTTTATGAGCATAGGACAAACTTGTCCAGAATGTAAAGGTAAAGGGATTATTATCGATCAAAAATGCGATAAATGTAACGCAAAAGGATTTATTGTTAATAAACAAACCATCACGGTAGATATCCCAGCTGGGATTGATACTGGTATGAGAATGAGGGTGAGTGGGAAAGGAAATGAAGATTTTGACAAAACAAGAGGTGATTTGTATTTGCAAATTTATGTCAAAGAAGATCCGATTTTCAAAAGACGCGACAATGATGTGATAGTAGAGGTGCCTATATTCTTTACTAGTGCAATACTTGGAGATACTATCAAAATCCCGACATTAGAAGGACAAAAGGAAATTACTATCAAACCACACACAGAAGATGGTGAGAGTTTCATATTCCATAATGAAGGAATTCAAGATGTGAATAGTCATTACAAAGGGGATTTGATTGTGATTTTGAGAATTGTATACCCAAAAAAGCTTACCAAAGAACAACAAGACCTACTAGAAAAACTGCATGAGTCGTTTGGCAAAGAGGTACATCATCACAAATCTATCTTTGAAGAAGCGATAGAAAAAGTTAAAGGGTGGTTTAAGTAACCACCTTATACAACTGCCCGTTGCATTTGATAGTAAGTGTATTTTTATCTTGGGCGATAATCTGTGCGATTGGCAGTTCATCTAGCGTGAAGTGTCGCATAACCTTGCCGTATGATATCTCGATAACTTCATCAGCCAATTGATATACCTCCCCAATATCGTGTGATATGAGTATAATTTGTGTATCGAAGTGTTGTTTGATGAGGTTTATTTCGTTATAAAGTTTTTGTTTGAGCTCGTGATTAAGAGCACTAAAAGCTTCATCTAAGAGTAAAATAGACGGATTATTGAGTAATGCTCGTGCTAAGGCGACTCGTTGTTTCTCTCCTCCACTAATGTTTGAGGGGTATTTATCTTGAATATGTGTAATTTCCATCAATTCCAATAACTCATGAATTTTAGATATATCATCGCTAGCAAATTTTAGATTTTGCAATACCGTCATATTGGGAAATAGGGCGTAATTTTGAAATACGATTCCAAAATTCCTTTGTTGAATTGGCATGTGAATCCAGTTTTGATTGTTGATATTAATATATCCATCACACTGCTCAAATCCAGCTATACATCGTATCAATGTGGTCTTTCCGCTACCGCTTTTACCAACAACGGCTATGACTTTGGCATTGGAGCTAAATGCGATATCAAGCATAAATGTATTGAGTGGTTTGGTGATATGAATATCTATCATCTAGGAATCCTTGGTATGCTTTTGTATTTGCTCCACTCATTTGGGATTGCATCAAATATCCATTGTGGCGTAAGATGTAAAATTTTGCTAAAAAGCTTATAATAGCTTGGATTATTTAGTATATTTTCGGCTACTTTTGATATAGGATTTGGCTTGGTTACATATTTTCTCATATTGATTAGTTGTTTTGAAAAAGGGATTTTTACCGGACATACCATTTCACAACTATTACATAAAGTGCAAGCAAACGGCAAATCTTTGTATTCTTCTTTATCTTTTAGAGGTGCGAGCAAACTACCTATTGGCCCAGGGATTATATATCGGTAACTATGTCCTCCTCCTCGTCTAAATACCGGACAAGTAGTAAGGCACGCACTACATCTTATACATTTTAAAGTATCACGAAATTCACTATTTATTCTATCAAGCCTTCCGTTATCTACTAAAATTATTACTCTTTTTTTCTCGCTTTTACCAAAAATAGAAGTATAAGTAGTGATTTTCTGTCCGGTAGCATTTCTTGCAAGCATTCTTAAAAACACCCCCAAATCTTGCATATTCGGCACTATTTTATCTACACCTACGCTAATAATATGAAGTGGTGGCACACTCGCACCCAAATCCGCATTTCCTTCATTAGTGCAAACTACGGCATATCCTTTGTTAGCTACTAGGAAATTTGCACCGCTAATTCCCGCATCCGCACTTAAAAATTCACCTCTTAAAATTTCTCTCATCTTATGTGTAAGATAAGTTGGATCGGTATTTGTTTCATTGAGAATTTCAGCGACGTCTTCTTTTGTAGTGTGAATTGCAGGCAAAACTATATGACTTGGTTTTTCACCTCTTAATTGCACTATTCTCTCTCCCAAATCAGTATCAATAACTTCAATTCCTTTGGTGTATAAATATTCATTAAGCCCACATTCTTCGGTAAGCATTGATTTTGATTTTACTACCTTTTTAGCGTTTTTTAGATATGAATAAACTATCTTGTTATGGTCTTTGTCAGTTTTAGCAAAATGCACTTCGATATTATTATTTTTCGCATTCTCAATAAATTCATCTATATATTTTTGCAAATTATTTATTACGTTATCTTTTATATCGCTAGCTTTTTGTCGTAATTCTTCCCATTCATCTACCTCTTTTATCGCTTTATCCCTTTTTTGTCTAATAGCCCACAAAGATTCGTTGTGTTTTTGCCCTTTTTGCTTGTAAAATTCGCTAGCTAACTTGTAATGTTTCATCTAAACTCTCCAAAATAATTTCACTGATATGTTTGAATTGTATATTATCGTTATCTTTTTGTGCTATTGATTGCAAATGCATAAGACAACTCATATCAACACCGCTAATCACATCTGGGTTAGATAAAAGCAAATCATCAAGCTTGCTTCTTCCCATTACATAGCTTAAAAATCCTTCTTTTAGAGAATACACTCCTCCAAATCCACAACATTCATCTTTGCTTGCTTGCATTATTTCCACTCCCAAAAGATCTTTTACTTTGTCATAAAAAGGGATATTTAATTCACTCGGAGTTTTCAAAGCAAGATGTCTAATCGAATGACAAGAGTGGTGAAAAGCTATCTTTTTAGGATAGTTAGTAGCTAAATTTCTATGCCCTTTTTGATAGAGGAAATCTGTAAGTTCGTATATTTTATTTGCGATAGAGTATCCTTGTGATTTGGTAAATGATACACAACTACTCCCAATCCCTATTACTTCATCATATTCGTGAAAAATGTTATCCATTCTTTTAGCTAAATTTGTAGATTGTCCACTATTTACAAACGCTTGTCCGCAACAAGTTTGAGACTTTGGTATATCCACCTTATAACCTAATCTATCTAAAAGTAAAATTGTGCTTTTTACTACGTTTGGATAAAGTTCTTTTACATAACAAGGGATAAAAAGGGCCAATTTCATATCTTCTCCTCATGTTTTTGTGATTATACCAAAATTTCATCTATTTAGAATAATTGGATGTTCAATTATATAAAAACCTAAAATAGCGTTGATGAGGGCTAATTTTGAATATTTGTGGATTTGTGTGTATGGAATATCGCGTTTGATAAGTAAACCTTTATTAATCAACTCCTCTCTTTTTGTCCCTTTTAGGAGTGGTTGTTTGGGTGTAATCCATTGCGTGTTATCAAAAAATGCGATATTTGAGATAGTCGTATCGGTTACTAAGCCATTTTTGATAATAATTACTTCATCGGCGTTTTTGGATTTGAGAGCGTTTAGTTCATCTCTATTTTGGTATTTGAAATCATATATGATGTTGCTGTGAGCGAGTGTAAATGTCTGGAAATATCTTTGTTGTAATGGGAAATATTCGACGTGACGTATGTGCTTATCGTAAGTGACTCTTACTCGAGTGTTGGGTATTACTTGAAGATGGTCTTTTAGATTGATATATTTGGCATTGTAGAAATGCTTACGCGTTTTGTTAAGACGTTTGTTGTGTAAAGCGAGATTTTGTATCTTATCCGTAATAAGTAGAGTTTCTATAAACATAATCCCAAAAAGGGAGAAGAAAAATTAGAATTTGTATTTAGCTTCGAATCTGAATTCGTTGTTATCTTCGTTTGCAGCTTTGAAGTTACTTACATCATAGTAAGCGTGGAATCCTAATTTTTTGTTGTATTTATATTTTGCACCTACAGTGTATTCATCTAAGTCATCGTTAGCTGCAGTTTTATCATTTGCATGTTGATAAGCAACATATACGTTTGTTTTAGCGTCTACATTGTATCCTAATTTACAGTAGATTGAGCTCATATCTGTTTCATTAGCGATGTTGTAGTTGTTAGCTGTTGGGATAACTGCACCGATTGGAGCGTCATCAGATAATTCAACTACACCTGCATCTTTATCAGTTTTAGCATAACCAACTAATGCATCAATTCCGCTTGCATTGAAAGCAGCTGATACGTTGAAGTAAGATTTAGTTTTAGCGTTTGCTAAAAGATTTTCAGATAATTTTCCTGCTGCATAGTCACCATGCACTTTTACACCATCTATAGGTTTTACGTCTAAACTTACAGTGTATAAGCTTTTGATTGCATTTGTTGCATGGTAGTACCATACGTTACCGCTTACCATATCAGCATTGAATACTGCTACAGCTGCATAGATAGCGTTTGGAATTTTTGAACCTAATCCAGTGTTGTCTTGTGGATTTACTAAAGCGTCAATATATGCCGCTCCAACTGTTAAGTTTTCGTTTACTGCGTAAGTAGCGATAGCACCTGCACCATGTCCTGGTTTTGCTGGGTCTGCACTTGTTACAGAAGTAGCTACTGGAATTTTACCTAAGATTACATTTAATCCATCTTTTGAATATTTAGCGAATAATAGGTTGTTTACGATGCTATCATCAACGTTACTTGAAGATGTTCCGTTTGGATTGATTGTATCGTCGTCAGTATACACGTTTGTTTCTACTGAGTTTCTCATTACTAAGCTGATTTCGTCGCTTACAGGAACTTTGAAGATTAATACTGCATTTGTTCTCCATCTGTTGTAAGAGTTATCATTTTCTGGAGATTCATTGTAATATCTAATTCTTAAAAATCCACTTAAATCTACCCCTTGAATCGCTTGGCTTAGATCTGTAGCACTCGCTACACTCATACTTCCCATTGCAACTAATGCTGCTAAACTTAATTTTTTTAACATTTACATGTCTCCTTTTTTTTTATTTTCTAAAACTGTATCGTCATTATACTAAATTTTTTATGCATTTATCAACAATTTTTTCAAATTTTTCTGAAATTTTTACTAAAACGGCACTTTTTTTTACATTTTTACTCAGTTTATCTAATGATTGTGTCAAAAACTATCACTATGACGCCTAATTTTAGTATTTACGGTAGTAGATGGAAATGTTTGTGTGAGATTTGTATTAAAGTATGATGATTTTTGCTATAATTGTTTAAAAAAAGAGAGTTAATGGATTATCGTGACCCTTTGGTAAGTATTGTTATATTTTTGAGTTTGATTGTAATTAGTGTAGTTGTTACACATTTTGTGGCTGTATTTAATGAAAGACGCAAGTCGCGAAATCTCCAAGAGTTCTTGGATAAATTCGAATTTGATAAAGATGTGGAGACTTTGTTTACGCAAAATGCTTCTAAAAATGCTCTTTTGTTGCTTGCGATTGCGTTTGAAAAAGAGGGAGATTATGAAAAAAGCCTAAACATCTATCAAGCATTACTCAAACATTCCAACAAAGAATTAGCCATCTTGGAGAAAATGGCACAAGTATATCTAAAAGCGGGGTTTTTGCATAAAGCAAAAGAGAGTTTATTAGAGATACTAAAAGCTACTCCTACGGATATTACTGCCTTAAATATGCTATTTATTGTGGATGATAGGCTCAAAGACTTTGATGAGATGGAGAATGTGCTAGAGATTTTGCAACAGCTCAATCAAGATATTACTAAACAAAAAGCTTATTTAGAATTTCTAAAAGCTAAATTTTACAACGACAAAGCACAGCTTGCATCGCTTTGTGGCAGATATGATGTATTAAAGCGAGATTGTATTGAATATTTTTTACACTCAAATCCGCAAAAAGTATTTGAAGAGGTAACCGCTCAAGAAGTGTATGAAAATTTGGATTTGTTTTATCCGTGTGAGAATTTGCCACTTACTAACCAAGCTTTTGTGGATATTATGGTAGCCAAAAAGGCTGTGGATATGCCTACAAGCGGATATGTTTTTGAATTGGAAGTATTAAAACATCTCCCTTGCGATATGGCGACGTTGGAGTTTGAGTATATCTGCCACAAATGCAAACATATATTTCCAATTTACGACCAAAGATGTCCGCATTGCAAGGAGTTATTTATCTTCAAACCACTCATAAATATCACAAAGTCTTAGCGTTTACTATCTCACTATCGATCTCTATTACCGTATGTACATTTCCGCGAGGATTAAAATCTGCTATTACTTTGAGTTTTTTGGGTTTGATTTTGTTATAAATGGTATCGTAGATTTCGTTGGCACTATCTTCGTGCGAAATATATCTATTCATAAATGAATTGATGTATAACTTAAGGGCTTTTAGTTCTACTACATATTCGTTTGGTATGTATTCTATATAAATTGTAGCAAAATCTGGATAACCGCTTCTTGGGCATTTGGCCATAAATTCCGGTAGAGTGATTTTGATGAGATAATCCTTTTTATGAGTATTTGGCCATATTTCCATCTGATTAATATCAAATTCTACTATTTCTTTTTCTCCGTATTTCATATCTATCCTTTATGGGTTTTTTCTAAAATAATTATCTATGCCATCGGCAATATATTTGGCATAGCGTTTTTGGTATTTGTAAGAATCTAAACGTCTAGCTTCTAGTTTGTTGCTAATAAAGCCAGTTTCGATTAAGATTGCTGGCATATTTGTTCCTACTAGTACCCAAAACGGTGCTGGTCTAACTCCGCCGTCTTTGATGTATTTATAATGTTTTTTGAGATTGTAAATGAGGCTTTTTTGGATATCTATTGCTAGCTTGGTAGAATCTATGATTCTGTTTTTATTGAGGAAATTTAAGACAATATTTTGTGTAGTGCTACGCAAATTTCCAATCGCACTGTTTTCTAATTTGGCTACTCGTTTTGCTCTTGCACTTCTAGCAGGCGAGAGGAAATAGGTCTCTATACCGTATACACGCGGATGGTGAGGTGCGATATTACAATGCAAGGAAATAAACAAATCGGCATGTTTTTTGTTGGCAAATTTGGTTCTGTTACGCAATGTGATAAATCTATCAGTATTGCGTGTTAGATATACTTTGTATCCTCTTTTGAGAAGTTCATATTTGAGATATTTAGCCATTGGCAATACGATATCTTTTTCTTTGATATGATATTGCCCTATAGCACCGGGGTCTTTTCCCCCATGCCCTGGGTCTATGACAATAATCCTATGTCTGTTGATTTTGTAGGGTTTGTAGTATGTTATTTTTTTGATTTGTGAATTGATGTGATATGTTACTTCTAGTGAAGGTTTCCTTACGAAGGATACTGTGAAATTTTTGTGATAGATTAATACCACTCTTACTTTATGTTTATTGTTTTGTGCTATCTTGAGCAAGATTTTATTGGGCAATGTTTTGATGAGTGGTTTGTGGACTTTGGCGTTGTAAATATCAAATATTTTGTAATATTTGTTTTTTTTGTGTAGTGTAAAAAAAACTACTTTAGCTTTGTTAGGTAGTGAAATCTTAAGCTTAGGGTAGGTAGAGAGCACCTTGATAAAACCATCGGAAATATCCGGTAGGTATACGTTGTTTTTGCGTAGTTTGGTAAGTTGGGTTTGGTATTTTGATACATCAAACCCCAAAAATTTCCCACATTCTATAATTTCTTTAAGAGAGGAAATTTTCTTTGGTTTATTGCTATCAAGGATAGCCTTGATATAGTTTTGTTTGGCTTGTATGTAGTCCTCGTAAGCTTGCGTATTGCTTGATTTGTTGCACGCAAATAAAGTTACGAATATGAATAATAAAAATATTCTCATCTATTTTGTTAGTTCATCCATAAGTTCTTTTACCGATACAAGTGTATCTATTTTGTATCCGTTGCTTCCGGTAAAAAACAATCCTAATTCTTTATTTCCCATATAAGCATCACTCAATCTATCCGCGATACAATATCCCACTGCCTTTGCTTCTACGCCTCTATGGCACGGTTGGACGCAGTTTGAGATACATTTGATTTTGGGTGCTTTGCCTTGCATGATTAGGTCTTGTAAATTGGTATGCACACCTCTTGCTGGATAACCTACTGGTGATTTGAGTAATTCAATGTCGTCTTTTTGGGCGTTTATTAATACTTGCTTAAACTCCTCGCTCGCATCACATTCATGAGTGCCGATAAATCTAGTACCCATTTGCACTCCGGCACATCCTAATGCTAGAAATTTATCAATATCTGACTTATCCCAAATTCCACCTGCCGCAATTACCGGAATGTCGTATTGATTTGCTAATTCTACAATAGGGGGGATTAGATTTTCAAGTTGATTTTCTTCTTTTAAGCAATCTTCATAGCTAAATCCCTGATGCCCGCCACTTAATGGTCCTTCTACAATCACCGCATCTGGGACTTTGTTGTATCTTGCCCATCTTTTGATAATAATTTTCAACGCACGTGCGGTAGATACGATAGGCACTAACGCTACATCCGGATAATCTTGAGTGAATTCTGGCATATTTGTAGGTAACCCAGCTCCAGTGATAATAATATCAGCACCAGCCTCGCAAGCATCCCTTACCACTCTTGCATAATCATTTATCGCATATAAAATGTTGCATCCAAGAGGGGCATCGTTGCAGATTTTTCTAGCATTATCAAATATAGCTTTTAAGGCATCTTTGTTGTAAAACTCTTCTTGGGTTAATGGTCTGTTGTCTGCTTGTTTTTTTACATATTTTTGATTTTGATAATATCCAGTTCCAATGGCACTAATCACACCAAGTCCACCTTCTTTGCTCACATTTCCAGCTAACCGATCCCAGCTAATCCCAACACCCATACCCCCTTGAATAATGGGATGTTTGATTGTATGTTTGCCTATTTTCATACATAAGTCCTTTAATCTAAGTCCGTAATTTTAAAAAGTATGAAAAAATTATATCAAAAAAAACCAAATATTACTCCAAATCATCACTTTTTATAGGTAATTTTGCACATGATGTAGCAATTTGTGATATTTAGATTCAAAAATCATTCTTACAACCGATATTTGCATAAATTACAAAGGAATTATATGGCAAATTTTAATACACATTTTAACGTAGCTTCTTTTACTAGTGCCGTTGTGGCAAGCAGTATGTATTATCATGGTGATATTACGAAATTGGATGCTGTTTTGTATTTTAGTATGGGAATACTTGGCGGTGTATTGCCCGATATCGATAGCAATAATTCCAAGCCCACACGCGTAATGCAGACTATTTTTGCTAATTTAGCAGCATTTTTTGTATTACTCAAATACATCAACGTATATCCTATTTTGAATCTAGCTTTGATTTGGGTAGGTAGCTTATTGGGCGTGATGGCTTTGTTTTATATTTTTTCTAAGTTTACCACTCATCGCGGTATGTTTCATTCGATTATTGCTGGAGTATTGTTTTGGTTTATTTTTACTTTGTTGTTTTATTATGTGTTTGGATTTGGTGTGCTTAAGAGTTGGTATGTGGGGATGTTTGTGTTTATTGGATATTTAACCCACTTGATATTAGATGAAATTTATAGCGTTGATTTGGCTGGGGCGAGAATCAAAAGTAGTTTTGGGAGTGCTTTTAAGCTATTTAACGACGATATTGTTAGTGTGGTGGGATTTTATATGAGCGTGATTATATTGTATTTTTTCTTGCCGCAAAAAGAGGTGTTTTTTAGGCATGTAATGCATCTATTTTAAAATACTATTAAAAAATACGGGATAAATAGCACGCTACTTAGGATAATTAGCCATGCTACAATTTCCGGTGCGTTATCAAACAATGCAGCTAGATTGACGTTGTTAACTGCAATTGGCATACTAACTTCCAATAAGATAACTTTGGATAAAAATGGAGGAATATGTAAAAGCTTGAGTATCACAAACCCTACTACGGGCACTAAGATAAACTTCTCAAAAGAGACAACGATAGATAGTTTAATAGGAATTGTTTTGATACTTATATTGGCTGTATACATTCCAAATATCATCAATTGCAAGACCATCGATGAGTATGCCCCCATTTGCAACATTTGAGATATTTTAGATACGTCGATACCTATGGTATTGATAATAATAGCGAATAATCCGGCATAAATAATTGGGATTTTGAATATTTTTTTGATATTTTGGATGTTAAATTTCCCAGCATAAAAAAATATCCCAAATAGATAAATAAAAAATACATTTGTTAAATTGATAATTGTTGCATAAAACGCCCCACTATCTTGCCATAAAGCATAGCTTAGAGGTATTCCCAAATTTCCCGTATTTCCAATGAGTGCGGTGATAATTGCAATATTTCGTTCTTTTGTATCTAATCCTCGAGCAATAATAATAGTGAAGATTAAACTTACAAATATAATCAACAAATATATCAATGAAACATACGACGAAGTGATATCGATAGGTTTGAGAGTAAGTCCCCAAAACGTCAAGAAAGGTTGCAAGAAATATACAGATACGATAACAAAGCTTTTTTCATCTATTGTATGAAATTTCCGCTTGGCAATAAATCCTAGAATGATAAATAAGTAGATACTAATAACAGATATCATAATGATATCGCAGGAAAGAAAAAAAGATTATCTCTCAGCGTATACTGAAACTTTTTTTCTTTTTTTGTCTTTGATTTCGAATTTTACATATCCATCCACTAAAGCATAAATAGTATGATCTTTCCCAAGACCTACGTTATTTCCTGGATGAACTTTTGTTCCTCTTTGTCTGATAATAATATTTCCAGCTCTTACAAATTCACCACCAAACTTTTTTACACCTAATCTTCTACCAGCTGAGTCTCTATTATTTTGAGTAGACCCTTGTCCTTTTTTGTGAGCCATCTAAATCTCCTTATGCTTCGATTTTAGTGATTCTAACTCTTGTGAAGTCTCTTCTAAAACCTCTTTTTCTTTTAGAATCTTTTCTTCTTCTTTTTTTGAAGATGATTACTTTTTGACCTCTTCCGTGATTGATTACTTCCGCTTTTACTTTCGCACCCTCTACAGTAGGAGTCCCGATTTTTACATCTGTGTCGTTATCAATTAATAGCACATCCAATTCAATTTCAGATTTTGGTTCTGCATCTAATCTATCAAAAAGTAAAATATCACCTTCTTGAACTTTGTATTGTTTTCCACCATTTTTTACAATAGCATACATTATTAACACCTTTTAATGGTTTTTTTGAGTGCGGTATTTTATCAAAAATTCCTTTAAATTAACCTTAAAATAAACTTTTTTTGACGAATTTACCACTTTTTGTCGATTTTCTACTCCACTGTCACCGATTTTGCCAAATTTCTTGGCATATCTACATCATTTCCAAGTCTTATACTAATTTCCATTGCTAAAAGTTGGGTAATCACCATCATTTCATAAAATTCAAGCATATAATGATTTGTAGAGTTTATTTTGATAAAATCATCAGTCGTTTCAATCTCTTGGCTTGAAATAGTTAAAATAGTGCTATCTCTACTTGATAACTCTTCAATATTTGATTTTGTTTTTTCAAAAAGTAGATTTTTACTCAAAAGTGCAATAGTATAAAGCTCTGGATCAGCTAGTGCAATAGGACCATGCTTCATCTCACCTGCTGGATAACCTTCTGCATGCAGATAGCTTATCTCTTTTAGTTTTAATGCACCTTCAAGTGCAAGAGGATAAAACACATCTCTACCGATAAAGAAAAATCCGTGTCCGTGTAGGTATCTTTTTGATAATCTTTTAATTTTTTCGTGTAATTTGTCATTTACTTTGCAAACTTTACTTACTTGCATAATAATATTATTTTCATTTTTGTTGCCTAAATAATTAGCAAGTAACCATAATACCATAACTTGTGTAGCAAATGCTTTGGTTGAGGCTACCCCTTTTTCTATTCCTGCACGAGTAAGAAGAGTTTTATTAGCAAGTCTTACTATTGATGAATTATCTACATTGCAAATAGCTAGTGTTTTTAATCCGGCATTCTTTGCCATTTTTAAGGCTTCTAATGTATCAGCAGTTTCTCCACTTTGTGAGATTACGATAAAAAGCGTATCTTTATTTAGGATAGGATTTTTATATCTAAATTCACTTCCAATTTCTACGTTTGTTTTTATTCTAGCATTTCTTTGGATAAGATAGCTTCCTACCATTCCTGCATGATAGCTTGTCCCACACGCACAAATGGTAATATCTCTAATTCCTTCAAAAAAATCTTTATCAATTTCCTCAAAATATATCCCATTTTCATCTATTCTTCCCATTAGAGTCTCTTGCAATACACTTGATTGTTCATAAATCTCTTTTTCCATAAAAAATCTAAATCCCTCTTTTTTGGCGAATTCTTTGTTTTGAGGTAATGTAGTCCAAGAGAGATTAATCTCTTTATTATCTCTAAATAGGTGGATTTTTTTATCTTTGATATATCCATAATCTCCATCTTCAAGATAAATCACCTCTTTTGCTTTGCCAATTACCGGTGCATCACTACTTGCAAAGAAAATTTCATCATCGTTTTTTGCTATCAAAAGAGGACTTCCCATTTTTGCAAAAAACATCGTATCTGGCTCTTTTTTGGTAAGTAATAAAATAGCATAAGCCCCATGTAACTCATTTATAGTTTGTTTAAATGCTTCAAAGGAATCGTTTTTTAAATGATATTCAAAAAGTTTTACAATAGTTTCAGTATCAGTTTGAGATAAAAATTCAATTCCTTCTTTTTGGAGTTTTTGTTTGATTGATTGATAATTTTCTATAATTCCATTATGCACTACTGCACTAAATTCGGCAAAATGTGGATGGGCGTTGATTTCTGTGGGCTTTCCGTGTGTTGCCCATCTTGTGTGTGCTATACCCAAGGCTTCACCATCAATTTCAAAATCTTTTGCTTTTTGAGCTAAATTTGTTATTTTCCCAACTGCTTTGTATGAATAAATCTCCCCATCTTTTAAAATTGAAAACCCTGCACTATCATATCCTCTATATTCAAGCTCTTTTAATCCATCAAGTAATTGTTTTTTTATATTGTTATTTCCGATATACCCTACGATTCCACACATATAAGACCTTTGTATTTTTTGGAATTATACCAAATTTTATCTTTTGGTGATTTGAAAAATTGTGATATAATTTCACTTTATGAAGGAGAGGAAATGAGAATTTTATTAGTTGCTTTATTGTTTTCATCATTGTTTGCAGATGTGTATACGCTATATAAAAACAAAAATTACCCAAAAGCGTGTAAGGTTGGCTCTTATATGTTGTATAAAAAGCCTGCTTTAAAAAAGGATGATAATTATCAGTCGGTAGTGGCACTTGCATGTGTAAAGGCTGATATGTTAAATGCCGCAATCAAGATTGCTAAGACTCTAACACATACAAAAATCGGTCGAAATAACGCATCTTATGTTGCTTCTTTGTTTTTGATTAAAAAATTACTCTTACAACTTGTGCACGATAAGATTGACATTGCTAATTTATCGCTTCCTAAAAGCCCTCATTTTCTCTCAATTGTCTTTGAGAATATTTCGCATGGAAATTTCACCAAACAAGGCGATACTTATGTTGTGGATAAAAAATACTTTCTAAAACCATATCAACAAGATAAGTTTATGATTACGATTAGAGATAATAACTCTTCACAAACTCACATTTTTTGGTAAAGGAACGTTATGGATTTGATACACATATTACAAAAACACCATTTCCCGCATGATGTAATACACAAAATCGAGCTTCTCTCTCAAAGTAATGAATCGTTATATGAGATAGTTGTCAAAGAAAAATTAGTCGATGAGGAGAAATTACTACAAATCCTCCATGAAGAATTTAGATACGAAATTGTTTTTGCAGAAGATTTGGAGGTAAATTTCGATATTTTATTAAAAATTCCATTTGATGTTGTAATGAAGCATAAGTTTGTGCCTATTAGACAAACACAAGATGAGATTGTGATTGTGATATCAGACCCGTTTAATAAACATGCAATTGAAGAGATTAAAAACTTATTTCCCAAAAAGCAAATCACAGTTGCACTAACATACCTCAATCCGCTTGAAAAGCTTCTTTTCAAACTCAAAAACCGAGAAAAAATATCTGATATTATCACCAATATGAAAAGAGAATTAGCAGGTGGAGATACGGAGACATCATCAGCACTTGATTTTATTATGTATATTTTTGAGATTGCTATTGAGAAACAATCAAGCGATATTCATATCGAGACCGAGCAGAGTGCTGTGCAAATTAGATTTAGGATTGATGGTATTTTGCATGAAATGATGGTGATAGAAAAAGAGCTATTTAATATTATTGCAACGAAGATTAAATTACTAGCCAATCTTAATATCACAGAAAAAAGAAAACCGCAAGATGGTAGATTTAGTATCTATATCCAAAAAAACTCATTTGATTGTAGGATCTCTACATTGCCAATTGCTACTGGGGAGAGTATTGTTATTAGGATTTTGGATAAAAGAAATGTTACAAGAAGTCTGGAAGATACCGGAATATCAACAAGAAATTTGAATATTTTTAGAAAAGCTTTACAAAGCCCAAATGGAATTATCCTAGTAACAGGGCCTACTGGAAGTGGGAAGACTACTACTTTGTATGCTGCTTTGAATGAGATTAAAGATTCTTCAACCAAAATCATCACAGTAGAAGATCCTGTGGAATATCAATTAAAAATGATCCAACAAGTTCAAGTAAACGAAGCAATCGGTCTTAGTTTTGCTAATGCTTTACGAAGTATTTTAAGACAAGATCCGGATATTATTATGGTGGGGGAAATTAGAGATACCCAAACACTAGAAATTGCTATTAAAGCGGCATTAACCGGACATTTAGTAATTTCCACTCTACACACCAACGACGCTATTAGCTCTATTGATAGAATGATAGATATGGGTGCTGATCCTTTTATGGTAGCCGCTGCTGTAGAGGCTGTAGAAGCTCAAAGACTAGTTAGGAAAATTTGCCCTTATTGCAAGGTAGAATACAAGCCGAGTGATGTTTTGCTAGAGCCGATTAGACATTTGATCAATGAATCTACGACCTTTTATCGAGGTAGAGGATGTGAGCATTGTCATCTAACCGGATACAAAGGTAGGACAATGATTAATGAAGTGATGATATTGGATGATGAAATAAAAAGCGTTATTGCCAAAAGCAAAGATTCTTCACAAATTGAACCTCTTGCCAAACAAAAAGGATTTGAGAGTATGTTTATTGATGGATTGATCAAAGTCTTTCAAGGTGAGACGACGTTAGAAGAAGTGTATAAAGCCGCAAGAGTTAGAATATAAAGGAATAATATGAGATGGTTAATATTGTTAATTGGGGGTTTGTTGTGGGCGGATAATTTGTCATTGGCACTAAGGTATGGGTGCAATCCTTATTATAATGAACAAATTTTGCAATTAAAAAAAGAGATTAAGAGATTAAACGCAATTATCTATTTGCATAACAAAACACTAAAATATATCCTCAAAAAAGACAAAGCTCCTACCAAAACATCTCATATTACGCATACTCCCCCAATCACTCATTCTACACCCCATAAATCTAAGAAATTATACCAATTTGAGGTGATTAAACCTATTGATGTATATCGCGATAAGGCTCTCAAACACAAGGTATTTACTTTGCCTAAACATTACGTATTTAAAGCAGAAGTTGTTGATGATGGATTGCTTAAGATGAGGTTTTATTATCAACATTACAAAAACACTAGCAGATGGCATTATGTAAAACGTGATAGATTTTTACGTTTCGATAAAAATTCGCTTATATTTACGGAATAAGATTTGCTTATTCCCTAATAAAAAAGGACTTGTCATGGTATATGATGTAAAAAAGCCAATTTTGGGATTTGAAGATGTGCTAAAAGTAGAATTAAATGAGATTGATGGATTGTTTTCTACTGTAAAAGCTGTTGATAAAGAAGTGCCTAATTTTACGGTAGTGAACCCTTATCAATTAAGAGAATATTCGTTTGATATTCCAAAAGATGTGCAAGTGTTGTTGGATATCAAAGAGGATTCTAAATTGTTGGTATACAATATTGTAGTATTGCACAATCCTATAACTGAGTCTGTGGTAAATTTCAAAGCTCCTTTGATTTTTAATCAAGATAATCATACAATGGCTCAATTTGTAATTGAGGATGAAGTATTATTAACTATTGGTGAATTGCTCAAAAATAGAACTGATGCCTCTAACTAAATTAAACCAAGAGCAGTTATCTTCTGCAACTGCTCCTTTGGGGTACAATCTCGTAATTGCGTCTGCTGGGACTGGCAAAACTTCTACAATCGTGGGTAGGATAGCCCATCTGCTAAATTCAGGTATCAAGCCGGAGGAAATTTTGTTGTTAACGTTTACTAATAAGGCCTCTGAGGAAATGATAAAAAGAGCTAGCGTGTTTTTTGATAATGCCAATAAAATTGCTGCAGGAACGTTTCATTCGGTATGTTACAAATGGCTTAGGAGGCTAAACAAAAATATTACGTTAAAATCCCCTACGGATTTGAAGATTTTGTTTAAGTCGATTTATGATAAACGCAGCTTCCATCATCTCGCAACTACCCCTTATCAAAGCTCATATTTGTATGATTTGTATTCGTTGTTTTTGAATTCTGATGCATCTAATTTTCGCGAATGGCTCATACAAAAAAATCCACCTCAAGAAGAGTGTGTGTTGATATATGAGGGCATAATAGAAGAGTATGAAGAGAAAAAATCTCAATATAATTTGGTGGATTTTAATTCATTGATCAAGATGATGATAGACCAATTACAACAAGGCATCCCCAATCCTTATAAGGAAATTTTGGTAGATGAGTATCAAGATACTAATCCTTTGCAAAACAAATTTATCAATAGTGTCCAAAGAGGTAGTTTGTTTTGTGTAGGGGATTATGACCAAAGTATATACGCATTCAATGGGGCTGATATTTCTATCATTTCCTCATTTCAAGATCGCTACCCTAACGCCAACGTATACACCCTAACCAAAAATTACCGCAGCTATGCACAAATCCTTGATATTGCCAATAAAGTCATTCAAAATAATCCTCGAATTTACCCAAAAACACTAGAAGTAGTAAGAGGTAAAGCCCCACAAAACCCCAAAGTATTAGGTTATAGCGATACTACTTCTCAATACAAAGATATAGCACACCTCATTGCACAATTGCCAGTTGCGTATGAGGAAATTGCTGTGCTATTTAGAAATAATTCCAGTGCAGATAGCATCGAAGCGTATTTAAGAGAGTTAAATATTCCCACACAACGCAAAGGAGGGATTAGTTTCTTTGATACAAAAGAGATAAAAATCACTCTTGATTTGCTTACATTTATTACAAATCCGCATGATGTGATGAGTTTTATTCATATATTTGAGTATGCACGAGGAGTGGGTAGTGCTATTGCACACGATATTTACGAAGCATTGAAAATATTGGGAGATAATGACGCTATCAAGGGCTTTCTTGCACCAAACAACAAAAAACACGTTTTTCAAAATAGACAAAAAGCAACCCAGCTAGGATTATTTGATGATTTTATGGTACTTGGAAGCGTATCGAAATTTCGAGATTTACATTTACCAGAAGAGTTTTTGAAAAATCCTATTTTAAAGCACCCTAAATTAACCAAAGAAGGGGGGGCGTTTTTGTATGATTTTTATTTGTTTTTAAAACATATTCGCAATTTCAAAAATCCATCTTCGATATTTGATGAGACCATCAAAAGTAACGTATTTAATCACATTATAGACAATTTGTGTATAGCCAGAAGCAAAAACAAACTATCACAGGTGAATAAAGAAAAGTATGATCAAGCCAAATCAAAAATTCTAAATAAGCTTGCAATTTTAAAAAATCTACTTCGAAATTATGCATCATTGGAGAGTTTCTTAAATGCGATGATTCTGGGAAGTAATGAATTTACACCATCTAAAGGAGTAAATTTACTTACAGTGCATGCTTCAAAGGGATTGGAGTTTAAGGAGGTGTTTGTTGTGGATTTGATGCAAAAAAGATTTCCCAATGAAAAGCTCTCCGCATCAGCTGGCGGTATCGAAGAAGAGAGGCGGTTGTTTTATGTAGCCACTACGCGGGCTAAAGATATGCTATATCTTACGTTTGCCAAGAGAGATAATATCAAAAATATCGATTACCAACCAAGTATGTTTCTCAAAGAAGCCGGTTTTAAAATCAAGATTTAGGGCTTAAACTATTTGCTTATATTCTATTTTTTGTTATAATACAGAAAATTTATAAGAAACTTGAATTGTTGGTTTGAAATAGCGATGAAGCCCCAAAAAGGCGAGTGTAAAACGCTTCAATAGGGCTTTTAACTAGCAATTTAGATATAAGGAGATTTTATGGAAAAAATCAAAATCAACACTGCAAAAGCTCCTCAAGCAATAGGACCTTATTCGCAAGCGATCAAAGTAGGTAATTTTATCTATACATCAGGGCAGATTGCTTTACTTCCAGATGGTGAATTTTTAAATGAGGATATCAAGCTTCAAACAGAACAAGTGTGTATCAACCTTGAAGCGGTATTAAAAGCAGCTGGAGCAGAGCTAAAAGATGTGGTAAAAACAACTATCTTTTTGGCTAATATGGATGATTTTTTAGTAGTCAATGAAATATACGGTAAATACTTCACTCACGAACCGGCAAGAAGCACTGTAGCTGTGAAAACCTTACCTAAAAATGCATTAATTGAAATTGAGTGTGTAGCAGTGGTGTAATGAATATTCGTTTGATTCCCGCACCTTTATTTATCGAATTTGAGGAATATGATAGTAAGTTTGATGAAGAATACGCTAAATTGGGTGCGGAAATAGATGATCCGGTAGGACAGTATTTGAAAATGGCAAAGGCTAAGGGTGAAACCAAAGATAGCGATAAAGTGGTATTGGAGTTGATAGTCGCTTTGCATAGGAAAGTGGATGAGCTAAAATCTCTTATTATCAACGAACCAAAAGAGCTAATGCCACTTAAATATACAGCTAAGATTTTGGCGATTGGGTATGAATATTTTAAAATTAAAGAAAAATTATTTATCCCCAATCAAAAATATTACGGTAGAATCGATATCCCGTTCTTTCCGCAAAGAGAAGTGCCTTTGCAATTTGTAGCAATTGATGAACAGGTAGCGGAAATTATGGTAATGCACGAGCGTGATTTAAAAGATTATAATGCTTTTGTAGCAGCAAGAGAGAGAGCTATTATTAGACAGAAGAAGGGTATCAAATGAGTATGATTTATATGATTTTTGCGGGGATGAGTTTGGCGATTTTGTTTATATTTTTTTATATGTTCGCAAGAGATAAGGAAATAGATAAGAAGTTTGGATTGATTAGTGCGAGCTTGGAGAATATTAATGAGGAGATATACAAACTCCAAAAACAGCTCAAACAAGTCCAAGCCCAACCGCAAACTCAGGATCTTGATAAGATGATGCAAGCCACTCTAACCAATCAAATCGATCCTATCGTAGATAATTTGATACAAACTATCAAACAAATTGAGCAAAAAAACAACAACGAAATAGCAAAGTTATTTGATAAAATCTCATCAATAGAAGCAAGCGTGAAATCAGTATCCATCCCAAATCTCGAAACTATGAAAAAAAAGGATGACAAAGAGAGAATTTATGAGCTTTTTGAGATAGGTTATTCGATAGAGGAGATAGCAAAAGAGGTCGGTATGAATGCGGGAGAGGTGAAGCTGATACTCAATTTAGGGCATAAAAAAATATAATTAGCGATTTTAGATTAAAGGATTAAGATGATACAAGAAGCATTAAGAGAAATAAAAAGAGGATGTAGTGAGCTAATCGATGAAGAGAGAATAGTAGGTTTATTAAAAGATTATTTTGATAATGGACGACACTATTATGTAAAAGCGGGATTTGATCCGACTGCACCGGATTTGCACTTGGGGCATACAGTGTTACTTCAAAAGCTTAAAATATTCCAAAAATACGGAGCTATTATCCAGTTTTTAATAGGTGATTTTACGGCACAAATTGGAGATCCGACAGGAAAGAGTGCTACAAGAAAAGTTCTCACTCCAGAAGAAGTTAAATCAAACGCCCAAACATACAAAGAACAAGTATTTAAGATATTAGACCCGCAAAAGACAGAGGTGGTGTTTAATTCTAAATGGCTTGATGAGCTTGGGAGTAGGGGACTATTGGCACTTACGACTACGTTTAATGTAGCAAGAATGCTTGAGCGTGATGATTTTGAGAAGAGATACAAATCAAATCAACCAATCGCAATTAGTGAGTTTATTTATCCGTTACTTCAAGGGTATGATAGCGTAGCACTAAAAAGTGATGTAGAAATAGGTGGAACAGATCAGAAGTTTAATCTTTTAATGGGTAGAACACTACAACGAACGTATAATATAGGAAAAGAGCAGGCGGTGTTGATGATGCCTTTGCTTGTAGGACTTGATGGTGTTAATAAAATGAGTAAATCATTGGGGAATTATATCGGTATTACAGAAGATGCCAATACAATTTTTGCAAAAGTTTTATCAATTTCGGATGAATTGATGTGGAATTGGTATGAATTACTAAGTGATAAGAGTTTGGATGAGATTGAAGAGCTTAGAAGGGGTGTGCAAGAGGGTAGACTTCATCCAAAAAAAGTCAAAGAAGATTTGGCGATGGAAATTACCGATAGGTTCCATGGCAAAGGTGCCGGACTCAAAGCCAAAGAGGAGTTTGATAAAGTTCACAAACAAAACGATATCCCAAGTGATATAGCTGAATTTAGATTTGATGCACCAATAGGGGTGATTGATGCATTGTTTGAATGTAAATTGGCAAATACTAAAAGTGAAGCAAGAAGACATATAAAAGGTGGAGCGGTTAGAGTCGATGGAGAGAAGATTGATACGTTTGAGATGATGTTGGATAAAGGGGAGTATATTTTGCAAATAGGTAAGAGAAAATTTGCCAAAGTTATTGTATGAAAAATGTAGATATTTATGAGAAACTTGCACCCAAGTACGATCAAGCTACTACGATCGTATCTTTTGGGATAGAAGAAGCATGGAGAGAGATGTTTGTAAAGGAGATTAAGAAACATATCGATAATGGAGTTTTGCTGGATGTAGCCAGTGCCACTGGAAAGATGGCAAGTAAGATGGATTTCGATAAAATGTATTTGCTTGAGCCTAGTAGGCAGATGAATCAGATAGCTAAAAAGAGATTAGAAGGTAAAAACGTCATTTTTATCGAAGATTTTGCCGAAGAGGCACAGATCCCAGAACAAGTGGATATCATTACGTCTTTTATGGGTGTTAGAAATTTTGATGATATGGATAAAGGGATACGAAATCTGGATAAATATTTAAAAGATGGAGGATACTTTGCAATTGTGGAACTTACTAAGAGTGATAGTGTGATGTTTGGGTTGAGTATGTTTTATATCTCAAAAATAGTTCCGTTACTTGGTGGATTGATTACTGGTGAATATGAGAGCTATAAAAAATTCAATCAAACGATAAAACATGTCACTGATGAAGATATTTTGCAAAATTATCCCAATTATCACATCATCACACACAAACGGTTATTTCCGCCAATTGCTAGTATGATGATTTTGAAAAAGGATGAGTGTTGAGCAATAAAATCAAGGTGTATTGTTAGATGGATAAAGTCTTTGAGATAGAAATAAAAGATAATATCGAAGTTGTTATTGATTCAAGATTTAAACTCAAAGGGTTTATAGAGTTTATTAGACTTTCTTTTAATCGTCTTGAGATTAGAGATAATGAATATCATATTTATTTTGACAAAGACAATATCAAAAAGCACAAATTGCTCTTGCAAACCCTTATTAATATGCACAAAAAAGTGCACAAAGATGATACGATTGCCAAAAGAATCGCCTTGAATTATCGTAAGGATGTGGTAATCAAAATCAAAAAATATTTCGTATCCGCTTCTAACGTTTTGCGTATTACGATTAGAAAAATTTCCTCAAAAGAATTTAGTATCGAATTCTCCAAAGAAGTAAAGTCTGTATATAACTATATTAAGGGATTGTTTTTGTTTCATATCCTAGAGATGTATAATGACAAATTAATCATCTCTTTTAATGAATCTTCCAAAGAGACGGTTTATGAAATTAGTAAGAAAAATTCAATTATGGGATATAAAGTAGAGTTTGTTATCGATGAAGAAGAATTTAAAATGTCGCATAGAAATTACTCTGTAGAGGGTAGCATCAAAGAATACTTAGCCAAAATTAGAAATGCACTTGAGTTATTTAGAGCCAATAGTATTTATGAATTTGATATGATTAAAAAAGAATACAAAAGACTTGCGAAGAAGTATCATCCGGACTTACATCGCGATAAGCCGGAATTGATCAAAAAAATCTACGAGAAGAAATTTATGAAAATCAAAGAAAGTTACGAACTCCTAGAAGAATACTACAAAACCAAAAATGACTAAGCCCAAACTTGTTATTTTAATCTATTCGTTAGGTAGCGGCGGAGCAGAACGGGTCGTTGCTACTTTGATCCCTTATTTGAAGCGATATTACGATATTGAGCTTGTTTTGATGAATGATACTGTTTTTTATGATGTTGATGTGAAAATCACTTGGCTGGAGCATTCATCACCTACTGAGCATCCTCTTATCAAACTGCTTAAGTTACCTATATTGGCGTGGAAATACAAAAAACTTCTCACTACTAAAGATATAAGTTTAAGTTTTATGAATCGTCCAAATTATATCAATGTTCTTGCTAAATTGCTGGGTGCCAAAGCCAAAATCATCGTCTCAGAACGTAATATGCCATCGTTGCAGCATAATTATCGTTTTGGTTTTATTAGCAAATGGTTAATTAGATTATACAATAAAGCGGATATTGTATTAGCCAATGCCAAAGAGATTAGTTATGATTTACAGCGAAATTTTGCTGTGCGGCATGTGAATGTGATTTATAATCCGCTCATTCCCAAAACCTGCAATAAACTTCCTAGGAGGAAATTTACATTTATCAATATTGGTAGGATGGATAAAGGCAAAAATCAAGAATTGCTTATCAAAGCATTCAACCAACTTACGTTTGATGCACGACTTGTTATTGTAGGAGATGGTGTGTTAAGAGAGTATTTGATGAGTATTGCTAGTGATAATGTAGAGTTTGTAGGCACTACAAAAGATATATATCACTACTTACGGCAGAGTGATTGTTTTGTGTTTACAAGTCAACATGAAGGATTTCCTAATGTATTATTAGAAGCTCTCTCGTGTAAACTGCCTGTTATTTCCACAGATTGCAGTAGTGGACCTAGAGAAATCTTAGCACCCAACACACCGTTTTTGCCTAAAACCACATCCCTTGAAAAGACTCCATACGGTATCTTAATCAAGCCCAATTCACTCCCTCATCTTATACAAGCCATGAATGAAATATATCACAATTATTTCACTCCATCTCCTCCTAAGGAGTTTGATATTGAAACTATCGTGCAACAATACAGAGAGATTATTGGGTAAGATGTCGTTTGAGTAACCCCATATCCAGCATAATATTAACAATATTTCGAAATCCTACAACCGCAGTTTGAGAAGCGAAGAAGTGTTTTTTATCTGGTTGGATAACCAAAGTAGCAATTGTGTATTTGTGAGTATCATCATTTGCAAAACCGATAAAGCTGGAATTATACAATCCTTTGATATATTTACCGTTTTTGCTGATTTTAGCTGTTCCAGTCTTTCCTGCGATAAATAACCCATCAATATTAGCCGCAACTCCCGTTCCTTTGAGAACTACTTGTCTTAGGATATTAAGCACCGTTTGTGCATTTGCGGCAGATAAAATCCGTTTGGTAGTATGCATCAATGGAGTATTTGCGTATTTGGATACGATTTTGGGATCAATCATAATGCCGTTGTTGTTAAAAACATTATACGCTTTTAATAGCTGTATAAGATTGACTCTAAGCCCATAACCAAATGAATTACTAGCTCTATGTATTTCACTTAAAAATTCTTTGGGTGAAAAAATCAAACCTTTGTATTCATACGGCAGATCGATTTGTGATTTTTGATTAAAACCAAACTCCAAAAGCCCCTCGCGAAACTCTTTTGGTGTGAGTCTAAGCCCTAATTGTGCAAAGACAATATTACTTGAATGAATCATTGCGTTAATTACGTTTAGCCACTTAAACGAATCGTCATCATAGATTGTAAAACGTGGCTTAAAATAAAATACCCCATTGTGTGCATTGAGTACCTCGTATATGTTGACTTTGTGGTGTTTAAGTAGCAATGAGAGCGTAATTGGTTTCATTACGCTTCCTGGTTCGTAGGTGTATTGGATGTGGGAAATTTTTAGATGTGAGATATCTTTTTGAGTAATATGCATGGGATTGTAGCGATTTGATGAAGCCATGGCAATTACTTCACCTGTCTCGCTTTTCATAACTACCGTTAAGACCTCTTTGGCTTTGAGTTGCGTTTTGAGTGTATCTAGCATATTTTCTATCTTTCCTTGTAATAAAAGATTGATATTAAGCCTCAAATCATCACCGTCAATACGCGGCTTAATTACAACCGTATTGTCATAAATGATATGATTGCGAACATCTCTATATCCGCGTATAAAGCCGTTTTGTTTAGGTTTGAGTATTTCATTGTAATATCTCTCTAGACCCATCCCTTGGTTGTTTCTCATATAGCCTAGAATCGGTTCTAATCTATCTTTAAAAGGTGTAACTCTTTTGGAATTTTCTTCAAAGATATCCAGCCCGTAAATAATTCCTTTGGATGTGGGTAGGAATACCTTTTTAATAGCAAATACACTTGAGAGGTATACTAGGTTTTTTTGGATTTCATAAGGGATGTGTTTTAGGAGAATGACTCTATTTTTGGATGTGTTAATGAGGTGTTTGATGGTGCTTCTTGGGGTGTTGGAATATATAGACAAAAGATTAATAAATAACTCTTTTTTATCAGGATTAATGTATCGTGGATATACCGCTACGCTATACATTTTTTCATTTTTGGCTATTACAAAATTGTCATGTGAGATAATTTTGCCTCTGATTGCTAAGTTGGTATGGCTAATGATAGTAGATGTGAAGTAGTTTGGTTTGTGAAGGCTGATATAAAGTACTCTAATTAGAAATATTAAAATCACAAATAAAAATAGGGCATACAAAATACCTATTTTTAAAGTATGAGTTTGATTATCCGACATTACTACATTTGTGTTTTTGATAATTCTTTGTATGCATTTAGTGCTTTGTTACGCACTTCAAGCATCATTTGCATTTTTAAATCAGCTTTTTCGATAGCTATAGTTGCTTTAGCAAGGTCTTTTACCGTACCTGTGGCTATCTCTAGATTCGCCTCTTGCCCTTCTTGCATGATTTTATTGGTATTATCAAGCTCATTTTTTAACATGTCGGCAAAATTAACATCACCGGTGGTATTATTTGTAGTTTGTTTGTTTAGATCTTTTGAAAAAATTTCCCCGATATTTTTATTGATTCCATTGATTGCCATCTATTATCCTTTTAATATTCCTATTGCACTTTGAGCCATCGTTTTTGCACTTTGAAAAGCTGCTACATTTGCTTGATAACTACGTGTCGCTTCTACTAAATCGGACATTTCTACGACTGGATTAATATTTGGATATGCCACATACCCGTTTTTATCCGCATCTGGATTGTTTGGTTCGTATTTAAGGATCGGTTTTGAATCATCTCTTACTATCTTATCCACTGTAACGGTAGTTAGAGGCGGTTTTGGTTGGGCATAATCTTCCCCTTCTTCATCTAGCGGATTTGAGTATTTGAGATAATTAGTATCCAACTGTTCGTTGAGTTGCTTATCAAAGTCTACAGCTTTGAATATTACCTCTTTACGTCTATAAGGACCACCTTCATCCGTTCTAGTGGTATTGGCGTTTGCGATATTGCTTGATATTACGTTAATTCTAAATCGTTGTGCTGATAAACCGTATCCGCTAATATCAAAGCTACTTAAAAAACTCATAATTTATCCTTAAATATTTTTGCTTGCTGTTAACACAGCTCTAAAAATAGCAACATCCTTTTTTAAAGCTTCCATTGTTGCGTTATACATGACGTTGTTTTTTGATAACTCAGTCATTTCCACATCCAAATCAACACTATTTCCATCATTTCTTGCCAAATGTCCATCACGAAAAAATATAGTTGGTTTTAATGGATCATCCCCCATAGGATCTAGCATTTTTGGATCTGTCTTGGCTAATTCTAATTTTGGCGTATGATGTGAAAATTCTTTGTTAATTTCTTTTACTAGTGCGTCTTCAAAATTGATATCTCTTGGTCTATAATAAGGAGTGTCGGCATTTGCGATATTTCCACTAATCAAATCCTGTCTGATACTTCTTGCATAAATCGCACTCTCTAAGTATTTTTCCGATTTTGATACCGCAAAGCTCATAATTCCTCCTTGATTTTTAATGAAACAAGCAAATATTGTTCCCTAAGATACTCGCTCTTTCGCTACCGAATTATATCATAATTTTGGTAATTTCATAAATATATTCACATCAATGCAACACTTAAGGCATTGCGAATTTAATCTGCCCCAAGCTAATCCCACCATCGTTTATTGGGGTAGATTGGTTAAAATAGATTTTTTTATTTAGTTTGAGAATCTGCATAAGCAGAGTTTTGTTTTGAAATACCCCTCCGCTTAAAATAATAGGCAAATCAAACTCATCGCTAATTCTATCAATTACATCAACTAATGAGTTGAT